>NZ_JBKFDO010000002.1:0-325888 GCF_046557355.1 Myroides sp. DW712 | reverse complement strand
TTATATTTGTCTTTCTTATTGTTTGGGTGCACCTTGAAGATAATTATTTTTGAGGACAAACAATGAAAAAACCCCGCCTTTTTTAGACGGGGTTTTTGTTTTTTAGGCTTTTTAGACAGCCTCTTTTTTATGCTTATTTTTTTCTTCGATCCACAATCCCATGTACTTGGTGCTTTGTGCGCTGTGGTGTTTAAACACCTCTAGTAAAAAATTGTTTTTACGATGTTGGTCGACAGCTTCTTCCAATTCTATGATTTTTGATTTGAATCGCGTAATATGTTGTGTTTTATTGTAGGTTGTTTGCAATAAATCAAAGCCTTTTTGTTGTTTTTCCGCCCAAAGGGTTTTATTTTGATAGAGTTCAGCTGCTTTTTGGATGAAATCAGCTACTTCTTCCGCAACACAACCATTCCACTCCTCTACAGTTGCCATAGCTTCCATCCCTACCGCTGTTGTCACATTTGGAGTTCCCACGCGCATTCCGTCCACAAACTTTCCCTTAATTCCCGCACCAAAGCGAATAGGAGCTAGCATTACCCTGGCTTGTTCTACTACGGTTAAAGCTTCTTCTGCTCTACCATGCACTAAAAACCTTTCTTTGGGATTGTGCAATTGCAATACTTTCGCTGAAGGATAAGCGCCGTAAATATGTAAATGCACCTGAGGTAAGGCTTGGCGTAGTAACGGCCAGATTTCCGTTTTTAAATACAGCACCGTTTGCCAATTGGGTTCGTGAATAAAATTACCGATAAATACAAAACCTTCTCTTTCGTCAAAAGATAATAGTTTTGTCTGTTCGTCGTCCGAAATATTCTCTTCTAAGAAAGGTAATACAAAGAGTATATCTTGAGGAAGGTGAAACTGATGCACCAACAATTCCCATTCGACACTAGAAATCAATAGCGTTAGATCACAACGCATAATACTGGCTAATTCGCGTTTCGTTCGATCCCCATACAAATATGCATCTAGCGTACCACTCCCCTTTTTAAGTTGTTCTTGGCGCGCATAGCGCAAGAAGTGTAAATCCTCCGTATCAAGTAAGGTCTTCGCTTGTGGACATTGAGCTGTTACCCGCCAACCGAATTGTTCTTCCATCATAAAACGGTCGTACATGACCCAATCAGGCTGTAAATCGGCTAAAACAGTATCCATGCGCTCATCATTGAGATACACTGCCACTTCTTGTACATCAAAAGAGCTTAATTCATCACTATAGGGCGACTTTTGTGCCGTAGAGCCAAAATAGATATCCATTCCCCATGCCTGAAAAACCGCCAACAACTGCAACATGCGCTTACCTGCGGCAGAGGATCGCGATTCGGGCCATACTTGACCGATAATCAGTATCTTTTTTCCTTGTAATACCTTCTCCATCGCACAAAAATACAGCTTCTTCCGCAGTAAATCACCCCAATTTTTAATCTCTATTATATTTAGTATTTTTGCTGAAAACGAAATGGAACTATGTTAGGACTTAAACTTTTAACCGATCCAAGATGGGCTAATATTGCAGAGTCAAATCTCGAAGAAATCTTGACGGATCACTGCTGGTGTGAGCAAAAAGCGGCAACAAATGCCATTACCTTAATTACCTATAATTCAGAGCACGAAGATTTAGTAACCGAATTGACGGAAATTGCCATTGAAGAAATGGAGCATTTTAAGATGGTTCACGATATCATCAAAGAAAGAGGCTATACTTTAGGACGTGAACGCAAAGACGATTATGTGAACCAATTGGTCAAATTCTGTAAAAAAGACGGAAGTCGAAACGATGCCTTCATTGATCGTTTGCTTTTTGCAGCGATGATTGAGGCGAGAAGCTGTGAGCGTTTTCGCGTACTATCTCAAAACATCAAAGACGAAGAATTGGCCAAGTTTTACTATGATTTGATGGTTTCAGAAGCCAATCACTATACTACGTTCTTAAAGTTTGCTCGAAAATACAGTGAACGCGTAGATGTAGATAAACGTTGGAAAGAATGGTTGGAATTTGAAGGAAACTTAATTCAGAGTTACGGAACCAAAGAACACATTCACGGATAATACTAAAAAAGGGCGCATGCCCTTTTTTAGTTAACGGTTAACAGTTGACGGTTCACTGTCAACTGTTAACTGTCACCTGTCACCTGTCACCTTTAATAATTTTCGTGCCTTACTTTGATAAGCTGGTGTTTTCTCTGGAAAACGCACTTCGATTAATTCAGCAATTAATTTTACTTGGGTGGGAAATTTCTTATGCAACAACAAAATGATTTGCATCGCATTGGCTTCAGTTGCTACTTTGGTTTCTGTAGTTAACCATAGCAAACTTTGATTGATTAATTGTTCTTCTTGCTGCCTAGTCAGTAAATCTGCGTACTCTTCCAACAATAAAACAGCCATTTTACTCGTCAATCGCTTCACACTTTCATTTGTTACCTTGGGTAATTTTTCAATAAAAACCACAAGGTACTCCTTCAATAAACTAGGATTTATTTGAACCAAATCATCCAAAATAATACTGGCAATTACATTTACTTTACTGGTAGAATCAAACGTAAAACCTAGTAAAGTCGCAATTAGATTTGGTTGTTCTCTTATCGTTTCCCGCACTTTTTTTCTACTTGCTAAACTCGTATTTCCTGAGGCCAAAATCTCGTAAATCATAATATATATCGAATAAAAGATTCAATACAAAGGTATTGCGTTTGTAAATATATCAAGTTTTTCCATTTTTTTTTAATCTTATAGTTGGTTTTCTAATTACTTATTCTATATTTGTAGAACAACATCTACATCAATAGAAATGAAAACAATTGTCTTACTCTTAGTTTTACTGTTTTTACAGGGCTGCGCCATCAATCAAAAATTGAATGGTGAAAATGTAGGGCGTTGGGTTTATAAAACGAAAGTTGAGGGAAAAATCAGGGAGGTCGTCCGAGGGCGTTATGACCATAACGGCTTTCAAAAGGGAACCTGGCGATATCGCTACAATGGAAAACTGTACAAGAAACAACAATTTAAAGATTCCATTGCCTACACCACCTATTATCATCCCAATGGAAAAATAGCAGAGAAAGGACAAACCAAATTACTTTCTACCCCCACTGGTTTACACTATTTTTATTTTGGTTCTTGGTTTATTTACGATACCAAAGAACAATTAATTTACGTCAGACATTACGAGTTTGGACAATTACAACACGAAACAAAAGTACAACGATGATAAAATTACCACAAACCGAAGAACAGTTGATGGAATACATTTGGGATTTACAACAAGCATTTTCCAAAGATCTATTAGATAAGTATCCAGATCCCAAACCGGCTCCAACAACCTTAGCGACTTTGCTCAAACGCCTGACAGAAAAAGGATTTATCACCTATAAAACCTTTGGCAACTCTAGAGCATACACGCCTTTGATCCCAAAAGCCGATTATTTTGAAACCCACCTCAACACCATGGTAGAACAACATTTTAATAATTCTGCTTTTTCCTTTGCCTCTTTCTTTACGCAAAAAAGCAAGATGAGTAAAAAAGAACTCGAAGCCTTAAAAAAGCTTGTTGAAGACCAACTAAAAAAATAACCGTATGCTATTCTACCTCATCCAAACCACACTCTTATTGCTTTTCACTTTGGGGTTGTATAAATTCATTTTAGAGTCAACCAAGATTCATGTGTTCAAGCGATACTATTTGCTTTTTGCTTTGCTTGCTGTTTTTCTACTGCCGTTGATAAAGATTCCATCTACGGGTATAGTAACAGCGACGAATACGACTATATCCCACTTAAACGAGGTAATTATTGGTGTTCCAGAGGAGTCAACAACAACAATCTTACCGAATTTGACGTTACCATACAGCCTGTTATTTCTTTATCTTACAGGTGTAACCTTTATGTTGATTCGCTTTGTACTGGCACTTTTACGTTTTCATCGCTTGCAGCAACAAGGTACACTGGTTTATGATCGTGGACAACGTTTTGTTTTAGTCGCTGAACTTGAGATGGCTTTTACCTTTAGAGACACCATCTATTTGCCTTTGCACATTCCCATTGATTGGAGTAACAAAATTATTCTTCATGAATACAATCATGTCAAACAACGTCATTCCTCTGATATTCTGTTTATTGAGATATTGAAAATACTCTTTTGGTTCCAACCCTTGTTGTATTGGTACCAAAAGAACATGGCGTTGAATCATGAATTCTTAGCCGATGATACCTTGAATACGTCAAAAGAAGAAACCCAAGCCTATCTTCAATTGCTTTTAACTCAAACCTATCTACAACAGGAACAACCCCTGAGTAGTTCATTCAATTTTAATTTAACCAAAAAACGTTTTATGATGCTTACAAAAACCAACAAACCGCTCCAAAACACCTTAGCTGTTTTGAGCACTGTATTCTTATTCACGATTATGGGAGCGACCACTGTATTTGCTCAAGATAAACCAAAAAGTGAAAATCTATCACCCAAATCAACGCAAACTGAAGATCCCAATGAAGTACATATCGTAGTTTCGGAGCCTGCCAATTATCCAGGAGGAATGAGTGCTTTTAATCAGGACTTTATTCAAAACTTTCATACACCAAAAATTGAAGGCGAATCGGTACGTGTTATCCTGATGTTTATTGTGGAAAAAGACGGTAGTCTAAATGAAGTCAAAATTGTTAAAGATCCAGGCTTTGGTGTAGGAGAAGCAGCACTAGCCGCTTTAGCTAAAACGAAGAAATGGATTCCAGCTAAACACTATGGTAAAATCGTTCGCAGCCATTTTACCCTACCCATAACCGTACAACTTGAAGCAGCAAAAGAAGCTTAATTTATCTTACTAGGGATACTGGTTTACCTTTTCACTTAATTATAAAAGAATAAAGCTTTTTTACACCACTAATAAGCATTAACTTTACTTTTTTATTATCAAACCGAATACCGAATGTGGATGACAACCCAAAAAAAGAAGCTCATTGGTTTCTTTTCGATTCTATTTCTTGTTTCTAGTGGAGACAATACGCTAGCTAAAGAACAACCCAGTCATGCGGAAATGGCAATACTAGAGCAAGCCAATCACGCCAAGTACCCAGGGCATTTTATGAAGGATTTTCTAATGGCTTTTTACAAAAAGTGGAAAGGGATAGACACAGATGAAAATGCTCTTGAATTTACAGTCGCTTTTACTGTTACTACGACAGGTAAATTAGACAATATCATCATTCTAGGCTTGCCTGATGCCCAATTAACGGAAGGAACGACAAAGCTTGTAAAGGAGATGAAAAAATGGAAGCCTGCTAAAAAACAAGACCTGGCGGAAGAAGCTCGTTACACGGTTCCTTTTTATATTCTGGTTGATGATCTTAAACAAGGTAATCCGAACCCAACCTATTATGCCAAGAAAGAGGATGCCAGTTTTAAAATGGCGCAATATCCAACAGGTATCGATGGTTTTTGGAAAGAATTTCACAAAATAAAAGGACCTCAGTCAAATGCTAATTACGTAGGGGATCAGATTAAATACAATATAACCATTCTCATTCAATCGGATGGAACAGTTACTAATGCCGAGATAAAAGGAATTGAAAATGAAAAACTAAAAGAAGTCTTTCTAGATGATTTTATTGATGTAATTCGACGTATGTCCAAATGGAACCCAGCAACCTATAATGGAAAACCAGTAAAGAGCAAGCTAACTATTCGATTTACTCACCAGGTAGAAATTCTTGAAATGTAAATAAAACAAAATGAGAGCTAAAAAGGCTCTCTTTTTTTTATATTGAATTTTATTTTTTGTTAATTTTACAGCACCTATAAATTACAGATTGAAATTCACCTTACTATATTTTTGTATTATTTTTAGGTTCACGTTCATCCGCCACTTACTTGTATCAGTAAGGGCGTATCATCCCTAACCATTATAGCATGATCTAAACTTCTGCATCTGCTAAGCTATCCTTTACTTTTTTAGTTAAACTAGCATAGACCAAATCATACGAATGGTCAATTAATTCTTTTATTAAATTCCACTGTACAGCACCACCTAAATGCACACTATTCCAATGCTTTTTACTCATGTGATAACCGGGAACGATTTCACTGTAGTCCGCGCGAAGTTCTTCTGCTTTTTCTGGATCGCATTTTAAATTAATAAAACAATCCCCTCGCTCCCATTTGGTCAAATTCAGGAGTAAATAAATCTTTCCTCCCACTTTAAAAGTTAGGGTCTCTTCATCAAAGGGAAAATCTTCCGTTGTTCCCTTTTTGTTTAGGCAATAATCGTAAATCACATGTACATCCATGGCTTGTGTATAATTACGTTATAAAATCGAATAAAGAATAGGTTTACTTGGCGAAGCATCATTGACAAAAGAAGCGAGTTGAATATTTAATACATACAATCCATCCGCTACGGTATCAGGCACATAGATTAGTTCCGTAATGGTTGCATCAAATTGCGCATCTGCATTGACTTGGTTAACATCTTCTACCTTCCAAAAAGCTTTATGTGCGGCTAATTTTCCTTCATCTTTTTCCTTGTCCACACTAGGCAAATCAATCAGCAGGTGTTTGATGCCCTTTTCGCGTAAAAAAGTTGCAGCTTCTGCGGCGAGATAAGGCGGATTGGTATGGGAATATTTACTGTGTTTCTTTCCAACCGTATTGGGCAATGTTCGAATTACAATGGCTGATTGCTGTTGTTCTTTCCAAACCTGTTGCACTTGTGTTAGGGTGATAATCGCATCCCCATCTTCTTGTAATTCGGGTTCCACCGTGATGAGTTGTGCCAAGAACACAAAGGTTTTCAACGTATCATTAATGCTGTAAAAGTCGCGGGTAATATGTCCTAGGCACTCCGTATGTGTTCCGTGTCCATGCGGATTAAACGCAATCGTATTAAAATTAGTAGACGATTGTCCTTCACTTACCTTACCCACCCAATCTCCTACGCGAACGGGCTCAATAGAGGGTTTATCCAGATACCAAGCGATGGGATTATCCTCCGTATTGGTTAAGGGAATTGAGATATCTATGGGTTGTGAAAAATCAATCGCATAGGTTTGATTGGAAATAGAGAGGGTTGCTTTCACTGTTTTAGTTCAAATCTAACCAAAATAAATCAGATGCAATACCATCACTTAAAAATTTTCCTTTGTCGGTAATTGTTAAAATCGTGTCTTGTTGGTGCATCAATCCTTCTGCAATAAACGAGGCTGATTCACGCAACAAGTAGTCGTGAAAATCGGCACCAAATTCAGCGGACACGCGATTCAAATCAACGCCCCAAATGGTGCGTAACCCCGTCATCATATATTCATTATAGCGGTCAACCAAAGAAAGTTCCTCTATTTCTGATGGTAATTCCCCTGCTTCAATCGCCTTAATATAAAGCGGATTATTAGAGATATTCCAACTTCTAAATTTTCCGTCAAAACTATGTGCCGAAGGTCCGATACCTAAGTACTTTTTACCCAACCAATAGGCAGAATTATTTTGGGAATAATACCCTGGTTTGGCAAAGTTAGACAGTTCATAATGAATATAGCCATTCGCTCTCAACTTTTGTATTAACAACATAAAGTGAGCATGTGCCACTTCTTCTTTTGGGCTAGGTACAACGCCTTTTTGAATGAGTTTATTCAAAGCGGTACGCTCCTCAACCGTTAGTGCATAACACGAAATATGGGGAATGCCTAAATCGAGAACCCGCTGAATATTTTCCAACCAGCGTTCATTAGACAAATTGGGAATTCCGTAAATCAAATCAATCGAAATATTATCGAAATACTGTACTACTTCCTGCAAACAACTCATGGCTTCTTGTGCATTATGGGCGCGATTCATCATGTTAAGGTCCTCTTCTCCAAACGACTGAATACCAATACTCAGTCTATTGACTTTGGACTGGGCTAATCGATGAATCGTCGCTGCATCTAAATCATCGGGATTGGCTTCTAACGTAATTTCTGGTTGTGCTACCACCTGAAAGTTTTGATAGACTGTCTCGATTAAGGCATTAATCTCTTCTATGGCTAAGATACTCGGCGTTCCACCACCAAAATAAATGGTTTCAATCGATTCTCCCTTTACTTCCTCTTTACGCATAACGAGCTCTTGCGCCAAGGCCGCCAATAGTTCCTCCTTTTTCTTTAGCGAGGTAGAAAAGTGAAAGTCACAGTAGTGACACGCTTGCTTACAAAAGGGAATGTGAATGTAAATACCCGCCATTATTTCTTAACTCGATCTTGATTTTGTTTGATAAATGCATCCCATCCGCTATAGGATTTACCTACAACCGTTTTTCCAGAATTGAAAAAATGACAAACAGCAGCAGCTAATCCATCGGTACTATCGAGATTTTTGGGCAATTCCTTTAATCCCAACAATTGTTGGAGCATTTTTGCTACTTGTTCCTTGCTAGCATTTCCATTTCCAGTGATGGCCATTTTTATTTTTTTGGGTTCGTATTCCGTAATGGGAATACCACGTGAAAGACCTGCAGCCATAGCAACTCCTTGCGCACGTCCCAATTTCAACATTGATTGCACGTTTTTACCAAAGAAAGGAGCTTCAATGGCAATTTCATCCGGGCAATGGGTTTCAATCAGCTCAATCGTACGTTCAAAAATTCGACGCAACTTCGTATAGTGATCGTCGTATTTATTCAATTGCAATTCATTCAGTTGAATAAACTCCATTTTTTTATTCACTACACGTATGAGTCCAAACCCCATTATGGTTGTTCCTGGATCAATTCCCAATATAATTCTATCTATGGTCAAATCGTTACTTTTTTTTCTTTCTCCTCCATCAAGACCCAAAAAAGGATTTACTTTGTAGGAATGAAAATTGTGTCCAACAAAACTAAACAATTCCTTGTACTTCTGCTTAAGATTATCGTCGTAAGTAGTGCATTTTATTATATCTATAAGAAACTCTCCAAGGATGAAACGTTGGACTTTACTCTGCTTCGAGAAGTTTTAGTTGCTCCTGAACATCGATGGGCACTACTTGCTTTGCTCTTCTTGACCTTTTCCAATCGATTTGTCGAAATTTTAAAATGGCAGAACCTATCGTCCCTCATTCACCCCGTAAGCGTTGGACAGGCAACCAAGCAAGTATTAAGCGCATTAACCTTAGGGATATTTACACCCAATGGCATTGGAGAGTATGCAGGAAAAGCCTTGTACTTTCCAAAAAAAGATACGGGAAGAGTAATTTTTCTCAACATGGTTTGCAACGGTGTTCAGGTTATTTACGCGATTGTTTTTGGTTTACTCGGTTTAACCATCCTCAATTATACCCATGAATTTATTCCACCATACTATTTATGGATCCTTTATGGAATAGCCTTGACGATTATTCTTTTGTTCTTTTCCTTTCGTCATTTGAGTATAAAAGGCTATTCAATCAACACATTGATTCAAATGCTTCAAGCTATTCCTAAGCAAAAACATCGCAAGAATTTGTTTTTAGCTTTGTTGCGCTATGCATCTTTCACGCATCAATACGTCATTTTGTACTATCTTTTTGGCGTGGAAATTCCTTACTTTGAACTTCTTTGTGCGGTATCAGCGATTTATTTGCTGGCCTCTTCGTTACCGAATTTTCAATTCTTAGAATTCGCAGTAAAAGGAAGTATTGCTATGTTTATCTTCTCTGCTTTGGATGTCAACCAATGGGTGGTCGCCTTAGTAGCAACCTTGATTTGGCTCTTGAATATTGTGCTTCCTATTTCCATAGGCAGTTATTTTGTTTTGACCTTTAAAGTAAAAAAATAGGTTGTATTTAGGCTTTTTCGTCCCTTATTTACATAAGAATATACCCCCATCTCCCATCTATCTCACTGATTTTATATTTGTTTGGGTGTTCGATGAATCTACACTACGTTTCGATTTCCACTGCGTTCCGATTTCCCATTTCCACTTACTGTTTATGCAAAACAAGGGGTAATACAAACTGGCTGGTTACGGGCACTCCTCTTTTGGTCGCTGGAGATAAGGCTTGTAGTCGCTTACTTTTTTCCACTAACAAACTATCTACACTCTTTAACTGCTTTTTTAAGCTGTCATTCAATTGATATAAAGCCAGGGATACTTGTGCATCGGCTTGTATAGTCACGAGTACATTAAGGGTATCTAGCGTTGTAAATGCGCCTCGAAGGGTATCCATTCTGAGGTTTTCTTCTAACGCAGCAGTGATATAATCAAAAAAACAATTTTTTCGGGCTGTTTCATCAAAAATAGAATCACAAGCTGCCACACTGGGATAGGTATCTACTTTAGTCCAATCAATTTTATTCAACTCTTCTTCGAGTAATTCTTGTTCATTGGGAAGCTGAGCGGACATCCACTGACAAGAAGTCAATATAAAGGAAAAAAAGAAAATAATCCAACTCGATTTCATGAAGCAATATTGTTGTACTTTAGTTACTCAAAAATACAAAAAAAATAGAGATGGACTATTTCTTATTAATTTTAAGCATTTTACTCTTCGTTTTTGGAATTATTGGCAGTGTACTACCTGCTTTACCGGGTCCTCCTGTGAGTTGGTTAGGGATCCTGTGTTTGTATTTTGTCGATGGAATTGAGGTCAGCAGTCTAGCTCTTTGGGGGAGCTTACTCCTAACGATTGTAATTTCGGTCTTAGACTACATTATCCCCGCTCAAGGCACCAAGCGATTTGGGGGAAGTAAATATGGGGTTTGGGGCACCAATATTGGTCTAATTATTGGTATTCTTGCTCCCATCCCCTTTGGTTTTATTATTGGTCCGTTCTTAGGTGCATTACTGGGTGAGCTTCTATTTGATTCTCACAATCTAACTCGAGCATTGAAAGCAGCCCTGGGTTCTTTTATTGGGTTTCTTGCTTCTACTTTTTTAAAGGTGATTTTCGGTCTTGTTTTTCTGATTTGGGGAATCATACTTATCGTACAAAAATTCTCTACCTACACCTTATTCTGACCTTCCAAGTAAGGGTTTATTGACAAAGGTAAGCCCAATGCCTAAGAGGATAATTCCTCCTCCAATAACCATTTGCATAGAGATGGCTTCATCTAAGAAATACCAAGCCAGTAAAGCGGCAAATAAAGCCTGACTCAACAGACTCAATGAAACGCGAGTAGCCCGCATATTTTGTGTGGCATAACTGATAAGTAACCAAGCCAACAACTGACACACTACGCCCTGTACCACAAGGGTCATCCAACCTGCTGGAGAGAATCCTGTAAACGCTGATCCCATAATCAAATTTAAAAGTGCAAGGAAAATCGTCGAAACTGAAATACTATAGGACATAAAGGGAACCACCCCTACCTGAGCCAATACTTTTTTACTCAGCAAAATATAAGTTGCATACAGCAATCCTGAAAGAATACTAAACAAAAAAGGAATATCAAACGACAGATTGACAAATACGTCAACCCCTACTAATGTCACCATACCGATTAACGCCAAGACTGTTCCCAGCCAAAAATTAAGAGAGGGTTTGATTTGCAAGAAGAAATAACTGCCAATACCCACCCATACAGGAGCTAAATTGCCCAGTAACGTAGCTTGTGTAGCCGTTGATCCTTGAATGGCAATATTCCATACACCAATATCCAATCCAAAACACATCCCACACAACACCATCAATAGGGTCGTTTTGTTGTCATAGCATTTGATTTGCTTGGTAAACAACGCATAAGGCACAATAAACACTGCTGCAATAGCCATGCGGTAAAAGGCAGATATTAAGCCCGGTACTAAGGCCATCTTTACTAAAACAGGAAAAATAGAGATACACAAAATTCCGATAAACAGTGTAATTCTAGGTTTATTTGCCATGAGGGGGATATGCTTTTAATTTGTCCGCAAAATACGTTACTTTTTGCATTGTTTCTCTGTCTTTTCTCTTTTTGTTGTGTCCATAGTGCCTCTATAATGTGTCCATAGTGAGTCTAGTAAAACAAGTTTTTTACTGGACTCACTATGGAGGCATCATAAACGCATAATACAGGCAAAAACAACAAAAATAGAAAAGACTATCTTGTTGAGATAGCCTTTTTTTTTATTTTAAGCGTGATTTTTATTCTTCAATAGGATTAACCGTCAATTGATCCATTGTAAAATACAACGCTGTATTCGCATACCCTTGTGCATTTACATCTGTTGTTTCTAAAAAGAATAATAAATATTTTACTTCTCCTAAAGAAGATAAATCTACTGTTTTCCATCCTTTGTCAATGGCTTGAATACCACTTCTAAAATCAACCAAATAATGAGTGACTGGTTGTGCTGCAGTTAATTTCATATCCTCTCCTACTCCATACACTTTTAAAGCAAAATAATCCCCTGTTTTAAACTTCGTTGCATAATCATCCCCTTCTGCTATCCCATAATAACTCCATGGACTTAATGCAACAGCTGTGCTAACTGCTTTATATCGCTTTGCTTTATCTAAGGTCACTACTGCACTAAAGTTTTCTACTTCAATTTCTGCGCCTGGCTGTAGTACACTTGCATCGGGTTTATGATCCGCATAAGCCACTAAAAACGGTTGTCCTGCTCCAACTACTCCGCCTTGAGCCATCGACCCCCATTGGTTTTTTATCCACCCTCCTTCAGATTCCAAGTGATTGGTATTATCTGAACTATTCGATACCGTAAATCCATACCAGGTGTTCCACTCGGTAATAGCATTGTGATTGAATGAAAAAATGGAAGTTTTTAAAGCCACGTCTTCTATAAACGTCTCTTTCCAAATTTTTCCTCCCGTTGTCTCTAAACCATCTGATAAATCAAAATCAGCCAGATTTAATCGTACATAACCAAAATCGTCCGATTTTGAAACCTCAACGGTATACGTATAAAGTTCCGTTCTACTTCCACGTTCAATTTTCAAAGATATTTTGTGTGTACCTGGGGTTTGAAATGCATATTTCAAAATCGCTGCTTTAGAAATCACCTTGTTATCTGTGTGATCGAACCACGTAAAAATGGCTCCTTGTGTGTCCACTTGTGGATCAATTACCACTTCTTCAAAAGTAACAGCAGTTAAACTCCCTTTATCCACCGAAATGTTATGCACCCCACTATCATCACTAGAACAGCTTGTTAGTGTCACCGCTGATACACTTAGTCCTAAAACAAATAGGGCACTAAGACGCAAAAAGTTTTTTTTCATGTTTGAATATTTAAGTATTAGTATATTTATTCCATATGCAGATCAATGGCTCCAGCTACTTCGGTAGAAGTTTCGCCTAGCCAACCTGCTTCTTGATTTAATCCCGTATAAATTTTGATAAAATCTATACCAGGCAATTGTACTTTATTTCCTTCTTGATCGACCGCCCAATCAATATCAATGGTTGCTCCCTCTCTTGCATTGGGATAATTATCCGCATACCCCCAAGCAAAAGGAGGCAATTGCCAATTATTTGTTTGTTCCACGCGAACCGCATTATTCGGCAACAAGGTTCCGCTAAAAGTCAGGGCCTCTTCTTTTTTCCACTTCGGATAATAACTTTGTTGATGAAACGTATTTTTAGTCTTCCATCCTTCCTGCCCCTGGTTGTCTTTCCAACGGATATATTCTGCTACTTCTCCTGACTCCTCTTCTTTATCCTTCGTTGGCTTATAGTACGTAATTTCATACTGGCGAATGACGGTTGGACTTCCATGTTCACTTCCTGCAATTTCATACCATTCATCTGCATCAGGTACCCCATTTTTATTGCGATCATAAGCCACTAAAATGACACCTGGTTCTGCATTATTAGCAAAGGCATTCCCCAAAATTCGAATGTCTCGTTTCCCTGGTACATTGGGAATGGTATGATCAAAACCAAACACCACATAGCCCCCAAATCCTCCCAAAGTAATGACTTCATTATTCCGCAAGGCTTTCTCTGCCTTTACGCGCATACTTTCTATCGTATCTCCCTCTTCGTATGGTGGTAATTCATTGACAAATTGTCCAAAAGCAGGCGCATATTCCCATACTTTGGTCACTGTTTTTTTATACGGGATAGATTCTTCTTTTGTCTCACTATCACTGGAACAGCTGCTTACCATTCCTAAAACTAAACTGGCTATTGTCCATCCAAGTATTCTTTTTTTCATTGTCATTCTTGTATAGTGTTTGGCGAATTAGTACCTACATAAAGGCGATATGAGCAGGAATATTACCCGCTGTTGTTTTCCATTTTAATTTCCCTTCTGCTGAATAGCAATAAATATATCCTGTCCCAATATAATCTTGTGCATCAGTTAAAAAAATTTCTTTGGTCTCTGGATTGACGGCAATTCCGTAAGGCACCAACAGTAATTTTTCTGAACCATCAGTACTAATAGAAGGTCGAATCATTTGCTTGGTTGTCGTATCTAGAATACCAAAAGATACTGTATTCGTATTCGTATGTTCTTGATAAGCATTGGCATAGTAATACAATTTATTATCATCGATTATCATATTAGAAACAGGAATAGACAACTGTTGTTTGACTTCACCTGTTGCTGAATCAATCACATATAAATTTGGCGATATAGTGGTATAATTCCCTCTCGAACTTACGTAAATATCCCCTTGCTCATCTACTTGCATGCGGTGTAAATTAGGAGCAACTTCAATTTTATTTTGTACGGTAAACGTCGTTAAATCCACCACAGAAACCGTTGTATCATATTGAGGGGCACGATAACCTCCAGAATTAGCTACATACAATTTATTGGCATAAATAGCCATTTCTTCAGGCTGATAACCTACTTCTACTTTGCGAATTACCTGCAAAGACAACGTATCAATCTCCGCAACAAAACCCAGTTCTGCATTGGGATTAATCTCAATCTTCCCAGAAAAAGAACTAACATACGCCTTGCCATTTGCAAAAGCCAATGAACGGCAATTGGGTAGATGTATTTGCTGTACGTGTTTGCCTGTGGCTACATCAAAAACTTCTACGAAATTAGAAGCATTGATTGTTGCGTAGGCCTTTGAACCATAAATTTTTAAGTCGTTACCCACATCTCCTAATTCACGGGGAATGGACGGATTTCGCTCGGCAAAAATATCACGGGTGTAAACTCCTGTTTCGTAATTAAACCAATCAATGGTAGCGCGATTCATTCCCATATTTCCTTCATTTAAAAGATAAAAACCTTGGTAGCTTTCTAACTGCACAGGAACAGACACGGTAGAACTATCCGAAACAAAAATCAATTCATCCTTCCTGCAACTAGACAGGATCAAACTAATTAGTAAAAGAATGAAACTATACTTTTTCATAAGCTTATAAATCAACGCGTAAGGTTAAACGAAAGTTTCTCCCAGGCATGGGAAAATTAGTCACTACTTCATAGTATTGATTGGCGAGGTTATTCGCCTCTGCCACAAGGCGAATGGTTTTATTCTTCCATTGAATTTCTTTTTGTACATTGAGATCATGGGTATACCATGGTTGCAATTCATTGCGTTGAATATTATTCTTATTTCCATTGTATCGCTTTCCAACATAAATAAAGCTATAGTTTAGCTGCCAAGTAGCATAATCAAGTCCCACTAAAGCAGATCCAGAATGCCAAGGGGTATAAGGAATTTGGTCTCCATAATAGGAGGTTCCCCCCGAAGGCGTTACACTTAAATCTTTAGCAATAGTATATTCATAGGTTAATCCCAATTGGGCCTTTACGCCTTGCAGGGGTTCCCAGCTAGTTTTAAGTTGACTTTCAAGTCCGTAATTTTCTACTTTCCCCAAATTGGACATCATCCAACGCATCATACTCGACGTAGGCGACGCTATAATTTTGTCTTTTACCTCTGCATAATATCCTGATACTGTTAGACTCACTTCTTTCAGGAGGTTTGACTTAATGGGTTGGCGTTGAGTAAAACCAACATGCACCTGACGGGTGTATTCGGGCTTCAAATGAGCAGTTCCCAATTGGGTGTAGTACAAATCATTGAAGGTCGGAAGTCGATAGAGGTGTTTATAAAAAGCATGTAAACTAAAATTAGGGTTGCCCCAAGGATTAAGCTGCACAAAAACGGAAGGCGTAAACAGGAAACGATTGGGCGCTTGATAGCCCGTTTTGACCCTCTCCTTTGTGAAGGTTCCTAAAATATTCGCTTGGGCTTTAAAAGCACCTAGATCAATGCTAGTTGATAGAACGGTATAAAAGGCATAACGTTCTGGAAAGGCAAAAGGAGTTTCTTGTCCTACTCGGGTTGCGTTTAATTTATTATACTGTACGTCTGTTGCTAATGAAACATTCCAACATGAAGTTAGCGTAAATAAATGAGAAGCAGACAGATACCATTCTTGTTGGTTGTAGGTATTGTCGAATTGAGGATTATAGGTCACTTCTTCCCCTTGAAAATCAACGGTCTTCCTCGATGTATAGTGTAACTGGTCGTAGGCAAATTTTCCTTTTATCATCCAGTGATAAAAAGGAGAAACCTGTCGTTTCCATTCCCCTTGCACCATGACATTGACATCTTCTTGTTTTTCGTTATTCTTTTCTGTGGCCAGTGTAGCATCACTTTTTTTAATGATGGCCTCGGGTAATCCACGATGCGAACGATAGTAGTATACATTCGCCTGCCACGTATTTTTTTGATTTTGACCAAACCAACTATTAGACAAGCGAAATGATTCAATACCGCTATTTTTTCGATAACCGAGGGTATCATAGGCCACTGTTCCATCGAGATTAAAGCGTTTTTGTCTAAATTTATAGTTTCCGTTGGAATATAAATAGGCTGTACTAATACTTGTACTCATGTTGTCCGTGACTTTAATTGCAAGATGAGCCGAAGGATTAGACCATTGAATTGATCCTGTTTTATACTGTATATGAGCTTGTGCCTTCGCTTTATTTTTGAATATCGGTTTTTTGGTTTGCAGATATACTGCAGAAGCGGAGGCATATTCTTTGGCCGCTTGGAGTGCCGCACTGCGTTGCCCGTGATACAACTGTATAGCTTCGATATCATCCAAAGCAAATTTACTTAAATCAACCACGCCATTTTGCGCATTGCCTAGTTGAATTCCGTTATAAAAAACACCAACCTGATGGGTTCCCATATGACGTACATCTACCGTTTTTAGTCCACCCATTCCGCCATAATCTTTGATTTTAACTCCTGCCAAATAACGCAAAGCATCCGCTACATCAACACTATTTAGGCGCTGTAACTGTACTCCATCTAATGTTTGAGGCGCTATAAGATCACGGGATTGAGTTGTTACGATGCGTACTTCGTTTAAGGTGGTTAACGTATCTAGGGGTTGTTGTACGGATTGGGCATAGCTTAACGAAGTCGCCGAAAACCAGATCAAACCTACAAAGAAAACGAAATAGGGTACACGCATACGTATATTTTAATTGGCCGACATGCAAACACACCCATACCCCTTATAAAAATAAAGGACACATACTACTGTATTCACTGTTTTGGCATCGAAAACATGAAACAAAACGTAAAATGGCAGGTATTCTGACTTACTCATCGCAAGGTCCTTCCCATTTGACAACAGTGGACAACTACGCTTGCTAAACTATGGAGCTTACAGCAGCGGGCCTGTTGGAGATTTACACTCCATTCCCTTTTCATTATCTTCTCAGATAAACCATTTTATTCTCGATGCAAATATAGATAAAAGTTGACAGTTAACAGTGAACTGTTTACGGTTGACAGTTAACAGAGGACATACCGTGTAAAAAACAAAAAAGCTCTCCATGAATTTCAGGAAAGCTTTTCATTGGTCTAACTACTAAACCTAGTGCTTACGCACTTAACAACACAACTAAATTTTACAATCTAATAACTCAGTGATTATTAGAGGGCAAAAAAAGCCTCCCACGAAATGAGAGGCTTTTTTTTTACTGGCGGTCTGGACGGGACTCGAACCCGCGACCCCATGCGTGACAGGCATGTATTCTAACCAACTGAACTACCAAACCAGTATTAACCATAAAATCATTACAGCAGCAAAGATAGACTTTTTTTAAAAACTACAAAGAAATTTATTCTTTTCTTTGTCTTTTTCGCTGCCTCAAAATTGCTTTTGAGTTTTGCGGTCTGGACGGGACTCGAACCCGCGACCCCATGCGTGACAGGCATGTATTCTAACCAACTGAACTACCAAACCTTGTCTTTATTGCTGTAATGCGGTGCAAATATACGACCATTTTCTACACTTCCAAATCCTACGATAAAAAAAATAAAAGTTTTTCCCACCAAAATTAGAAGCGAACTGAGTTTCAACACAATAAAAGCATAAAAAAAATTTACTTTTTTTATGCTTTTTTGAATCATATGTCCTTTCACCTCCTTCATTCCTTTCTTTATTTTCTTTTAATCTTCTTCTGAACAACTTTTCACCCTCTTTTTTATCGTTTTTTAATTGACTAATGACTTCTTTTTTTTCTTTTTTGTGTTTTTACTTCCCAATTTTATGGTCTCCAAACTCTATTTGAACCAAAAAAAAACAGCAGGGAATCAAAATTCACTGCTGTTTTTTATGTTTTTAATTACACGATTGCTTCTTATAAAGCCTCATTGATTAAATCTTCGTATGTTTTTTTAGGAGCAACTCCTACTTGACGCCCTACTACTTCTCCATTTTTGAATACTAATACAGTAGGAATGTTGCGAATTCCGTATTTTGAAGCAAACTCTTGGTTATTGTCTACATCTACTTTTCCAACTACTGCTTTACCGTCGAAATCAGCGCTTAATTCTGATACAACTGGAGCTAACATTTTACATGGTCCACACCATACTGCCCAAAAATCTACTAAAACTGGTTTGTCTGATTTTAATACTACTTCTTCAAAAGTAGCATCTGTTATTTCTAATGCCATTGTATTTCTTTTTTACGTTAATACACAAAACTACTAAAATTATTATACTTCTATTCCCCTTTTTAATCAATTTTATCTATTTTGAAATATATAAAGCTAATCCTAGAACTATAAGAAAGAGAAATATCGCATTATTTTTTCTTCCATCAATACATATAAAGGGAAAATAAAGCGATATTTACCTCAATAAATTTTTTCTTTATGCCTATTGAATTAAAACAACTCGCTACATTTTTTCAACACTACACAGGGCTAGACCTTATGTCTACAGATATAGATTTAGAATGTGAAGAATATAGCGGGTATACGTGCCAACTAGGGCCATATCTTACTAAGTTTAGAAAAGCAAAAATAACACCCAAGAAAATTGGGCAATTTGTAACGGTATGGCAACGGAATACAGCAGGAATTACGGAGCCATTTCCACTAACTGCTCCTTTCGACTTTTATCTCATCGCTGTACGACAGGAAGAACACTTTGGTTTTTTCTTATTTCCCAAAGCAGTATTAGGAAACAAACACATCCTCACTACTGCTACGAGAGAAGGAAAACGCGGGTTTCGCCTGTATCCTGATTGGGATATTCCTACGAGTAAACAAGCGATACAAACCCAACAATGGCAAAGCCTATACTTTATTAATCTGACAACTGATTCTGCCTTAGCCGCTGAAAAAGCGAATCACATACTTAAGGCGTATAGCTAAACTAAAAAAGCCTTGGGGTATAACTACAACCAAGGCTTTTTTGCTTTTTTATTCTTATTTAGTTTAACTTAAACATCAACTGCTGACGCTCCAACTCTTCTAACAGATCTGCACTAATTGTAATGCGACTGTTTCGACTTGACATTTCAATGCGATTCACGATTCTAAATTCTTCTTTCTTCTCTTCTAACTCAAAGGTCATCTCATTCTCACCAACCATTTCATCTCCTAGTTCTCCATCGTCATGCAGTGGCATATTGAGCATTGGTCTTGGTTTTAGTTCATCTTCGAGCTCCATTTTTTCCAACTCGTAAATATCAAAGAAAACCTGTTTATCTCCACTGTATTTATCTAAAGTTGCTTTAATCTCATTTAATTTACCCTCACTTAAATCCTTGACATTTAGTTGCAACACCAATTGTTTAGCAAAAGTAGGAATAACCTCATGGAGCAACTTCATCTCCATAAACTGCAAGCGAGGTTCTCCACGCTCTCCAGTATCCTTACGTATCCATCCTTCATTCACTTGTACACGTACAAAGACAAAGGTATTGGTTAACAAAAAATGTCTAAACTTCAGAAAATCTTCATTAAACAAGCGAAATTCAAACGATTCGTCATAGCCCTCAATCGTAAAGGCAGCCCAATCTTTTCCTTTCGCAGATGTCCTGAACTGCACATCGCTAATCATCCCGCCGAAACTAACCACACGTCCAGTAAAATTTTCCAAGCGCACCAGCTCTTCCACTCGAACATTACAGAAATTCTTCAACTCAAAACGGAAATCATCTAAAGGATGTCCAGAAATATAAATTCCAACTACCTCTTTTTCCTTCGCTAATTTCTCCATGGTACTCCACTCTTCACAAGCAGGCAATAACGGTTCTGGAATCTGCACTTCACTACTATCGCCAAACAAACTTACCTGAGCTGAATTTTCGCTTTCCTGGGTTTTGGCTCCATATTTAATTGCTTTTTCTAAAAATGTGTTGGGATCTGATGGATCTGTATAGAAATATTGGGCGCGATGTGTATTTTCAAAACAATCGAACCCCCCAGCCAAAGCTAAGTTTTCAAATGCTTTTTTATTAGCAGCTCTTAAGTCAATTTTCTTTGCCAAGTCAAAAATGGAACGATAACGTGCATTGGCTCGGTTATCCACGATGGTTTTAACAGCTCCTTGCCCTACGCCTTTTACGGCTCCCATTCCAAATCGAATGGCATATTCATCATTTACTGTAAACTTATAGAAAGATTCATTGACATCAGGCCCTAATACATGAAGTCCCATGCGTTTACATTCTTCCATGAAGAAGGTTACTTGCTTGATATCATTCATATTATTGGACAGTACTGCCGCCATATATTCCGCTGGATAATGCGCTTTTAAATAAGCCGTTTGATACGCAATCCACGCATAACAGGTCGAGTGGGACTTGTTAAAGGCATAGGAAGCAAATGCTTCCCAGTCTTTCCAAATCTTCTCTAGCACTACAGGATCATGCCCTTTTTGCGCCGCTTGATCGACAAATTTAGGTTTCATTTTATCCAGTACATCCTTTTGCTTTTTCCCCATAGCCTTACGCAAAACGTCCGCTTCACCTTTAGTAAATCCAGCCAACTTCTGGGACAACAACATCACCTGCTCTTGGTACACCGTAATACCATAGGTTTCTTGTAAGTATTCCTCACAAGCATCTAAATCGTATACAATCGGTTCTTCTCCATTTTTACGGCGAATAAAAGATGGAATATACTCCAACGGACCTGGACGATATAGGGCATTCATGGCAATTAAATCGGCAAATACCGTTGGTTTTAATTCGCGCATGTATTTCTGCATTCCTGCGGACTCGTATTGGAATACACCAATTGTTTCTCCACGCTGGAACAATTCATAGGTCTTTTCATCATCAATAGGAATCAAATCTGGATCGATATCAATTCCCGTTCTATATTTAACTAATTTAATCGTATCCTTAATTAAGGTCAGGGTTTTCAACCCCAAGAAGTCCATCTTCAACAGTCCAGCACTTTCCGCTACCGAGTTATCAAACTGCGTCACGTACAAGTCGGAATCTTTAGCTACGGTTACAGGAACGAATTTGGTAATGTCATCCGGGGTAATAATCACCCCACAAGCGTGAATTCCCGTATTTCGCATCGATCCTTCCAATATTTTAGCTTGTTGAATTGTCTCTGCCGCTAGTGAATCTTCCTTTGCTAAAGCGATTAGCTCTTTCACCTTATCAAATTCTTCACTTCGCAACACTCCTTTGATAACATCTTCCCCTTCAGACAAGAAACGCGCCAAGTTCCATTTGGATGGCATCATCCCTGGAATTAGCTTTGCAATACGATCCGCTTCGAATAGGGGTAAATCCAATACACGAGCAGTATCGCGAATCGCCGACTTCGTCGCCATCTTTCCATAGGTGATAATTTGTGCCACTTGGTTAGATCCATACTTATCGATTACATAATCCATAACTTTACTACGACCTTCATCATCAAAGTCGATATCAATATCGGGCATGGATACACGATCAGGATTCAAGAAACGCTCAAAAAGCAAATCGTATTCAATAGGGTCTAAGTTAGTAATTCCCAAACAATAGGCTACAGCAGAACCTGCAGCAGATCCACGACCAGGTCCTACAGAAACTCCCATTTGACGAGCAGCAGCAATGAAATCCTGCACAATTAAGAAATATCCAGGATATCCCGTACGCTCAATCGTCGCCAATTCAAAGTCTAAACGCTCACTGATTTCGGGTGTCACCTCTGGATAACGACGTTTAGCCCCTTCGTATGTTAAGTATTTTAAGTAGTTGTTTTCTCCACGCTTTCCTGATCCATCACCTTCTAAATCTCTTGCATCCTGAAATTCTTCAGGAATATCAAATTTAGGAAGCAATACATCGCGATGGAGCACAAACGGTTCTACTTTATCTACGATTTCTTGTATATTATAAATTGCTTCAGGAATATCCTCAAACAATTTTTTCATTTCTTCTTCTGACTTGAAGTAGTACTCTTGATTGGGTAATCCATAGCGATACCCTCTTCCTCGTCCAATTGGCGTGCTTTGTTTTTCTCCGTCTTTCACACACAATAAGATATCATGCGCATTGGCGTCTTTTTTATCAAGGTAATACGCGTTATTTGTAGCGACCATTTTAATGGCGTGTTTACGCGCCAATTCAATGAGTACTTGGTTCACGCGATTTTCATCTTCCTGACCATGACGCATCAACTCAATATAAAGGTCTTCTCCAAATTGCTCCTTCCACCATAGTAACGCCTCTTCTGCTTGACGCTCTCCAACGTTGAGAATCTTACCTGGAATTTCTCCAAATAAATTTCCCGTCAGCACCATCACATCTTCTTTGTATTGCTCTACCACGCTTTTATCAATACGCGGCACATAATAAAACCCATCGGTATAGGCAATTGACGCCATTTTCGCTAGGTTGTGGTATCCATTTTTATTTTTTGCCAATAGCACCACTTGGTATCCATTGTCCTTTTTGGTTCGATCCAAGTGATTTTCATTGATAAAGAATTCACAACCTACAATAGGAGTCAACAAAGGCAAGGCTTCTTCTCCTTTTTCTATGCGTTCTTTGTTTTGTGCTTCTATCCCTTTGTTGTGGTTGTTGACTGCCATCACAAAATGGAAAGCTCCCATCATATTTCCGTGGTCTGTCATGGCAATCGCAGACAGGTTCATCTCCCCTGCTTTCTTCACTAAATTCGGAATACCAATGGTTGATTGTAAAACAGAGAATTGTGTATGCACGTGTAAATGTGCAAAACGCGCCTGTTGGAACTGTTGTTTTTCTTCGGTTGAAATTGCTTCTGTAGCACTTCCTTGCAATTTTGCTAGGCGTGCTCTAATCTCATCCGATGCTTTCTTAAGGTTGATGTGTTTTAACCCAACTGGTTGAAACGGCTGAGGGTTAAAATCCGTATAACGTTGAATATACGTATCATCACATTGTAGTTCCTCTTTGGAAAACGTATTGCGCTTAATCAACTCCAAGAAACAACGCGTCGTTGCCTCTACGTCAGCTGTTGCATTATGCGCTTCTGCGAAGGCATCTCCAAATAAATAGGTATGTAATTCAGTTAGGGTTGGTAATTTATATCGCCCACCACGTCCACCAGGTAGTTTCAGCATTTCTGCTGTAACTTCTGTACAAGTATCAAGCACCGCCATTTCCGTTAAAGGACTGTTTACCCCCATACGATAGAATTCACAGCCCATAATATTGACGTCAAACCCAATGTTTTGTCCCACAATAAAATGAGCTTTAGTAAGTGCGATATTGAATTTGGCTAATGCTTCTTCTAAGTCAATCCCTTGTTCTTCGGCCAATTCCGTAGAAATCCCGTGAATGCGTTCTGAATCATACGGAATATTAAACCCTTTGGGTTTGATTAGGTAATCTTGATGTTCCACAAGTCGTCCCATATCGTCGTGTAACTGCCAGGCGATTTGTACACATCGCGGCCAGTTATCTGTATCCGTTAAGGGAGCCGACCAACTCTTCGGAAGCCCTGTGGTTTCCGTATCAAAAATTAAATACATACTTGATTTATAGAATATTAACCCCAAAACAGGGCGATTTGTAACAAGTTCAAAGGTACAAAAAAAAGCTGCTTAGTTCCTAAGCAGCTTCTCACAATATAAATAAATTTACTAATCTCTATTCTCCTTTTCCAAGTGGAATTCTAAAGAACACTCCACCATCAAATGTTTTTCGATCTACATAACGCTTGATGCGTTTGTTGTTATCATCTACTTCGTCATCTGGCAAAATACTTGCATTCATGTTGATTGAAAATGTTCCAGAAATAGTACCTGGCACTTGCTTATCTGCCGGATCTAAAATAATATATCCTGGTCGACTCACTGGTTGATTCGTTACTAAACTCAAAGCATCCGTTGAATACATCGAAGCTGTATTTTTATAATCGTCATACACGATATAATCGGCCTTGATATTATCCGTAGCGTTAAATTCGTATTTTGCACCAAATTCATAATCTGGCAAATATATTCTCAAAGTAGTAGAATCCGTTTTCGCTTCTATATTTAGTGTTTTTTCATTCACTACAAAAGCTTTGAACGATTGGGGTTTGTATTCCGTATAATGACTATAGGGATTACCATTTATTTTCGTTGAATCGGTAATAGCATCAACTGTCATGGATGCATACATGCCAGGGTCTGAAAATTTAACATCACTTTCACATGCCATGAAGCCCAAAACCAACGCGAACATTCCTATTATCTTTCTCATATTATACTAATCTATTAGTGATATATATACATCGCAAAAATATATTTTTTATTGTTCATAAAAAAATTTTTTTAATAAAACTTTAACTTTGATGTGAAACTAATTTTTGCGTTTCCTTAAAATACAAAATCATTGTTACCGCATGTGACATTGAGAATTAAGTTCTATTGAGAAAAATACAATATTTTTACCGTACTTTCTGTTTTTGAACCCTTTTATTTAGTTTCCATGTTTCTACTATTTAGTTTCCATGTTTCTACCTTATTTCGTATCCTTCATGGTTTCAATGCGAAACAAACTGTTGTAAACACTCATTTTTGACTCCATATAAAACCAATGAATACCACAAAACCAACACAGTACAACACAACAAACTAATGCAAAATAATATTTAATTACCGTATTGCATTAAAAAAGTTAGTATCTTTGCACAAATTTTTAACCGAGGTCGGGTACCTCAAACAAAACAAAATATTATGTCTGTAAAAATTAGATTACAAAGACACGGTAAAAAAGGGAAACCTTTTTACTGGGTAGTAGCTGCTGATTCACGCGCTAAAAGAGATGGTAAATACTTAGAGAAAATCGGTACTTACAATCCAAACACTAACCCTGCAACTGTTGAGCTAGATGTAGATTCAGCTGTTAAATGGTTATTCAACGGTGCGCAACCAACGGATACTGCTAGAACATTACTTTCTTACAAAGGTGCTTTATTGAAACACCACTTACAAGGTGGAGTGAACAAAGGTGCTTTAACGCAAGAGCAAGCAGATGCTAAATTCACTGCTTGGTTAGAGGAGAAAGCAAACAAAATCAACGCTAAGAAAGAAGGTTTATCTTCTTCTAAAGCTGCTGAAAAAGCAAACAAAATTGCTGCTGAGAAAGAAGCGAACGCAAAACGCGCTGCTGCTGCTCAAGAAGCAAAAGCTGCTGCTGAGTCTGCAAACGTAGAAACTGAGGAAGCAACGGAAGAAAACAACGAAGAAACTCAAGCATAATTTTAAAGCGATATGCGTAAAAAAGATTGTTTCTATTTAGGCAAAATCGCAAAAAAATTTAGCTTCAAGGGGGAAGTTTTGGTCTATTTAGACACAGATGAACCTGAGTTATACGAAAATTTGGAATCAGTGTTCGTTGACTTTAACGGACAACTGGTTCCTTTTTTTATTGAAGACGCTTTTTTGCATAAAAATGATTTCCTAAGAGTCAAATTTGAAGACTGTAACTCAGAAGAAGAAGCAGATCAAATTATGGGTTCGGAATTGTATTTGCCTCTAAACTTACTTCCAAAATTGGAAGGAAATAAGTTCTATTATCACGAAGTAGAAGGTTTTGAAGTGGTTGACACGACCTTGGGTGCTATCGGAACGCTAGTGCGTATCAATGACAGTAACTATCAGGCCTTATTCGAGATTGATCACAAGGGAACTGAAATTTTAGTTCCGATGATTGACCAGTTCATCGTGCAAGTGGATCGAGAAAACAAAAAATTAGTACTGAATATACCGGCTGGTTTAGTTGATTTATATTTAGAAAACTAAGATCTTGTTGAGATATAAAAAACGCCAAGTACTCCTGTGTACTTGGCGTTTTTTTATACGTTGGAGTTTACGCATCGGGAGAGTTTCACTCTCTACCTTTATAACCCAATAAACCGAGCACTTTCTTCCTTTCCACAACACACTTCGTTTCTTCCCTCTTTTCACAGTTTGTTTTTCGTAATTTTGTACGTGTTATCCACAACAAATCATACAAATAACAAATCGCAAAAAAATCTTATGTTTCAATTCAAACAATTCACCATACACCAAGATCAATGTGCCATGAAAGTAGGAACCGATGGGGTACTCCTCGGTGCTTGGACTCCTGTTGACCACAACCCAACCAAAATATTGGATATCGGTACAGGAACTGGATTAATTGCCTTAATGTTAGCGCAACGAACCAATGCGGAACAAATTGACGGGGTGGAAATCGATGCGGATGCACATGCACAAGCCACTGAAAACTTTGAAAATAGTCCGTGGGGCGATCGTTTATTCTGTTACCATGCGGGGTTGGAAGATTTTGCCAATGGCATGGACGAAGAATATGACTTAATTGTTTCTAATCCTCCCTTTTACAGCGAAGATTACTATACCTCAGATGAAAAAAGAGACCAAGCGCGCTTTCAAAATTCCCTTCCTTTTGAGCTATTAATCGAAGCAGTGGAATTCTTTTTGACTGAAGATGGCGTATTTAGTATCATTGTTCCAGCAAAGGAAGAAGAACGCATCATGTACTTGGCTGCCGAGTTTGAAATCTATCCCCTACAGGTTACTCGCGTAAAAGGAACGCCTACCAGTGAGGTAAAACGCAGTTTACTTGCCTTTTCGAGGAAACGCATAGAGAAAATTCCTCTAAATGAACTCATATTAGAAGAAAAAAGACACTGTTACACCCCTGAATTCACCACCCTTGTGCAGAATTTTTATCTAAAATTATAGTATATCAAGTTTTTATACCTGCTATTCAAAATATTTTACAGAAATTTGCTCTACAATCAAACCAATACTTGGAGATAAGTAAAACCCTTGTATTCTTGATTAATTAAAAAACACAAACCATGATTTTACAAGTTAACACAATGATGATGCCCCTACAGATGAACATGATGATGTTCCACGACTGTTATGGCCGAAAGTCAACGAGTTAATCTTTTTATTTAGTAGGATAAATTAGTTGAAGTCTCATCGGTCTGCCGGTGGGGCTTTTTTTTACACCATTTTTTTAACACTAAACCATAAACAAATATGAGCAATTTTCAATTTTCTACGCAAGCATTACACGCTGGACATCAAGTGAATCAAACGGCAGGTTCTAGAGCCGTGCCTATTTATCAAACCTCATCTTATGTCTTTGAGAATGCGGATCATGCAGCAGGGGCATTCAACCTATCTGTTCCCGCTTACATTTATACGCGTTTAAACAATCCGACCAACGATATTCTAGAACAGCGTTTAGCTGCACTAGAAGGGGGAATTGGTGCTGTGGTAACAGCCTCGGGAGCCTCTGCTATTAGCACGACGCTACTCACCCTATTAAAAGCAGGAGATCACCTGGTAGCATCGAATAGTTTATATGGCGGAACCTATAACTTACTCAATGTCACCTTACCGCGTTTGGGCATTCACACCACTTTTGTTGATCCAGCGGATTTAGCAAATTTCAGCCAACATATCCAACAAAATACCAAAGCTATTTTTATTGAAAGTTTGGGAAATCCCAAGCTAGATTTAATTGATTTAAAAGGATTGTCCCGACTAGCAAAAACACATCAAATCCCGCTTATTGTGGATAATACAGTTCCGTCTCCTGCCTTGCTCAGACCTATTGAACACGGAGCTGATATTGTGATCCACTCCTTAACCAAATACATTTCTGGCAATGGTACGGCTTTAGGAGGTGCTATCATTGACGCGGGTACTTTCGATTGGAGCAGCGGAAAATTCCCTGAATTTACGGAACCCGCAGCGGGATATCACGGTTTAATCTATCATGAAGCCCTTGGCAAAGCGGCCTTTATTGGTAAAATACGCTTGGAGGGGCTACGCGATTTAGGAGCTGCTTTAAGTCCTTTTAACGCCTTTCAAATCATTCAAGGCTTAGAGACCTTATCAATTCGCCTCAAAAAACACAGTGAAAACGCCTTGGCCTTAGCAGAATGGCTAACGCAACAAGAAGCGGTTGCTTGGGTCAATTATCCTGGCTTACCTTCTAGCCCTTACTACAAACTAGCACAAACCTATTTACCTGATGGACAAAGTGGTGTTATCACCTTTGGTTTAAAGAAAGGGTTTGAAGCAGCGAAAAGAGTAGCAAATGAAACAAAACTCTTTTCTTTAGTGGCCAATATAGGAGATACCAAATCACTGATTATTCACCCAGCTTCTACCACGCATCAACAATTAACGGTGACAGAACAGCAAGCCACAGGTGTTTCTCCAGATTTAGTACGTCTATCAGTGGGAATTGAAGCCGTGGAAAACCTTAAACAAGACTTAGCCCGCGTTTTTAAAAGCTTACTCTAATTTACTCTTGGTTAGTTATGAATCACTTACACACCATCCAATTAACGGATTACCGCTTACCAGACCAAACCATACAAACCTTGTATCTGAACTACGAGGTATTTGGTCAACCCTTGCATCAAGCCCCTATTGTCTTGGTCAATCATGCCTTGACGGGGAATAGTACAGTCACAGGCGAACAGGGCTGGTGGAATCCCCTTATTGGACGGGGGCAAGTGATTGATTTAAATCGCTATACGGTATTGGCCTTTAATATTCCTGGAAACGGTTATGGAGATAAAGCAACACACTTACTCTTAAACTATAAGTCCTTTACCACGGCAATCATAGCGGATGTATTTTGGAAAGGATTAGACTTTCTTCGCATTTCAGAGCTTTATGCTATTATCGGAGGGAGTTTAGGGGGGAGCATAGCCTGGGAAATGGCGCTACAGCGACCTCATGCGCTGCAGCGGTTAATTCCCATTGCTACCAACCTACAAGCGTCAGATTGGCTCATTGGACAAGTAACCGTACAAGAAGCCATTCTCAATCATTCCAACCAACCCATAAAAGATGCGCGCAAACACGCTATGTTACTGTATCGAACACCAGAGTCCATCAATCAGAAGTTTAAACAAGCTACTCAAACCCTAACCCGGACACATACGATTGAGAGTTGGCTGACTTACCACGGTCAAACGCTACAACAGCGCTTTCAACTGGCTGCTTATCGACTAATGAATCACTTGTTAAAAACCATTGGGCAAGCACTCACAGATGAACAGATGAAACAATTTGCCACCCAAGCTTCCACCCAAATCACACTGATAGCCGTGGATAGCGATGGCATGTTTACGCGACAAGAACAACGACAAACCTATTGCAAATTATACGCTTATGGTGCGGACATTACCTATAAAGAAATACAATCCATACACGGTCACGATGCTTTCCTCATGGAATATCAACAATTACAGACCTTGCTAAAACCCCTTTTTTAAATCCATCCAACTATGAAAGTTCTAAAATTCGGTGGAAAATCACTTGCCTCAGGTCAAGTATTTGACAACGTCATTCAAATTATAAAAAACAAAGCAACACAGGGTCCAATTGCCGTGGTTGTTTCTGCTATTGGCAATACCACAGACACCTTGGAATCCCTCCTTGATTTGGCCAAAAACCAAGCAGATTACCTCACTCCTTTTCTCGATTTTCAAGCGAACAGCTACCATCGTGGTATAGAATTAAAGGAGGAGTTTACGCTTTTACAAAAATTATATGAAGGTGTTTCACTACTCGAAGATTACAGCCTTAAAATTAAGGATTTGGTTTTAGCACAAGGTGAACTCATCTCGAGTAAGGTATTGACCCATCACTTACTCCAGCAAGGGATAACGGCTGTTGCTGTGGACAGTCGCCATTTTTTTATTACTGATACGGTATTTGGTCAGGCTCAAGTACAAGAAGAGCTCTCTAAGGCCAAAACTGCGATTTACTTCAAAGAATTTCCTCCGCAAACCCTTGCTGTGGTGACGGGTTTTATTGGCGTTACAGAAAAAGGCGATACAACGACCTTAGGTAGAAATGGCAGTAACTACTCTGCAGCGCTATTAGCCAACTTTCTCGGAGCAGAAGAACTGCAAAATTACACCCATGTCAATGGGATTTATACAGCTAATCCTGAGTGGGTGAAAAACGCACAGAAAATAGAGCACCTTCATTATGATGAGGCTAATGAATTGGCCCATTTTGGCGCCTCAATTTTACATGCCAAAACTATTGTTCCCTTAATCGAAAATCAAATCCCGCTTCGTATATTAAACACCTTAAATCCTGAAAATACGGGAACGCTTATTTCGGCTCGCCCAACTGCAGAAGGCATTAAATCTATCTCTGTTCAATCCGATATTGCTTTGATTCAACTGGAAGGACGTGGTTTATTAGGCATTGTGGGAATTGATGCGCGTATTTTTACTGCACTCGCTCAGGCAGGTATCAGTATTGGCGTGATTTCCCAAGGTTCTTCTGAACGGGGATTGGGCTTTACAGTACAACAAAAACAAGCAACTCTTGCCGTAACAGTGTTGGAATGCGAATTTCAAGCGGAATTTCAAAGTAGAGATGTGGATGGCATTCACCTAGTTGCTGACGTGGCCATTCTGTCCATCATTGGACAAGACTTAAGTACGTTTGACCAACCGTATACTGCTTTAATTAAAAATAAAATCAATCCCATTCTCTTCCACAATACAGTAACAGGCAAGAATGTAAGTTTGGTTGTTCACCAAGAAGAGGCAAAAAAAGCGGTACACGTGATTCACGGCCAAATCTTTGGTGTAACCAAGAAAATTAACTTGGCCATCTTTGGTCATGGGCTAGTTGGAGGAACCTTAATTGATCAAATCCTAGCCTCTACTACAGCTATTGCTGCCAAGAAAAATATCGACTTGCATATCTTTGCTATCGGAAACTCCAAGAAAGTATGGCTCACTGAGAAAGGGATTTCTACCCATTGGAGACAAGACCTAGAAGCACAAGGAATTCCCTATACGATACAAGACGTACTATCCTTTGCACAAGAACATCATTTAGAAAACTTAATTGCACTAGATAATACCGCTTCTTCTTCTTTTATTACTAACTATCTTCCCTTAGTCGAAGGAGGTTTTGATCTGATTTCATCCAACAAAATTGCCAATACGGTTTCCTATTCGTTTTACAACCAATTGAGACAGGCACTCAAAGAAAACCACAAAGAATATTTATACGAAACCAATGTTGGCGCAGGGTTACCACTGATTGACACCATCAAACTCCTACATTTATCAGGAGAAAACATCACCAAAATAAAAGGGGTGTTTTCGGGGAGTTTGAGCTATATTTTCAATGCGTTTTCCGTTCAAGACAAACCGTTTAGCACCATATTAGAAGAAGCTATTGTCCAAGGGTACACAGAACCTGATCCGCGAGAAGATCTATCTGGGAATGATGTTGGGCGCAAACTCCTTATTCTCGCCAGAGAATTAGATCTACAGAATGAATTTGAAGAAATTGATATTGAAAGTCTCATTCCATACCCCTTACAATCCGTAGATACTGCTGCGTTTCTAGCCCAATTGAAACAGCTAGATGCTCACTTTGCGACGATCAAACAAAGTTTAGAACCCCATACCGTCTTGCGTTATGTAGGAGAACTATCAGGTAATTTACAACAAGACAAAGGGATTTTGGAAACCAAACTAGTTGCAGTATCGCAGCATTCTCCTTTGGGACAACTCCAAGGGTCCGATAGTTTTTTTGAAATCTATACGGAAAGTTATGGGGAAAACCCCATTATCATTCAAGGAGCAGGTGCTGGCGCCGCTGTCACAGCAAGAGGTGTATTTGGCGATATCTTACGCTTAGCAGATAAATAAAAAAATCAAACTGAATTTATTCTTATTTTATAGTGAACCAGGATAGGGGTGTCCCCCTTGTTTTTGGTTGTTGTTTATTCTAAATTTCAAATGAAAGAGGCTCTTGTTTAAGAAGCCTCTTTCTCTTTTTATCTCATCCTTCGTTATTTGTGAGAATTGGGTGGGGTTTGGTGGGGATTAGGTGAGATTTGGTGAGATTTGGTGAGATTGGGTGAGGTTTGGTGGGATTTGGTGAGGTTTGGTGGGGTTTGGTGGAGATAAATAAAAACCGAGGCACGATTTCCCATTCTCCCATTTCCTCCCTAAATCTAGTGAATTCACTAAAAAATAAAGGAACTACCTGCGTTTTCTCCTTTTCTTTTTTATACCTTTAATTCACCTAAAAGGGAAACATGCTGTCAACAGCGTGAACCTGTACCTTAATCAAATAGAGCGATGAAAAAAAAATTATTCTTTATCTTTGTAGGACTAGTATCCCTCGCGACTTTAGCTTCTTGTGATAAAAAATACGAGAGCGTAAATGCAGAAACGGTAGAATACCTTGGTTCTCCTGATGGAGTATCAAAAACGCCGAAGGAAGCCCTTTCACAACAAGCTGTGGAACGCAAAATCATCAAGGAGGGAAGTATTCGATTTGAGACGACGGATGCCGCAGCAACGCGAAAACAAATCACTACAAGCCTCGCTGCCCAACAAGGATACTTGGCACAAGATCACGTAGATACCTACGAGAATCAATCTACCTATACCCTTACCGTCCGTGTTCCTGCGGAGCATTTCGAAAAGCTATTGGCTGACATTACCTCCACGGCACACAAAGTAGAAAACCAAAACATCAAAGCCATAGATGTAACCGAAGAATTTATCGATGTAGAATCGCGTATTGGCACAAAAAAGGAGCTGGAAAATCGCTATAAAGCGTTGTTGAGTAAAGCTAATAAAGTGGAGGAAATACTCGCCATTGAAAAGGAAATCGAAACCCTGCGTTCTGATATTGAATCCTATGAAGGTCGATTTAACTACCTAAAAAACAACATAGCTTATAGTACACTCGCCATTGTTTTTTACGAAAAACAAGAAGTAACCACTTCCTTCGGTTCTGAATTTACTTCTGCCTTTGCTGAAGGATGGGACAATCTCGTTTCCTTTACCCTTGGTCTATTTTACATTTGGCCCTTTATCCTGATTACATTGGGAATACTCTTTTTTGTGAGACGAAGAATCAAACGCAAGAGACAATCGAAAGGGTAAATTAGATTCTCGACTTACAAAATTAAATTAAACCCTATAAATCAATATATTACAACAAAATGAGCCGATTATAAAGACTAATCGGCTCATTTTTTTCGTATATTTGAGCCGATTACGTAATTAAATTGACTCATGCAGTACAATTGGCAACACAAAAACTGGCCTAATTTCACCTATGACACCGCGATTCTCGATTCCTGTGTGTCTGCATTTACCTTGTTTTTTGGTGAAGTAAAAGGCATTTTGGATACCTTACAAGAAGAGGTAAAACAAGAAACGTTGCTCCAATTTATGATTGATGAGGCTATGAAAACATCAGAAATTGAAGGTGAATTTTACAGCCGTCAAGATATTTTATCCTCCATCAAAAATAAAATAGGACTAGCGGTACCGAAACACCTCATTTTTGATTCCCGTGCAGAGGGGATTAGTGAACTTATGGTCGAAATTCGCGCAAGTCATTATAAACCATTGTCTGAGTCTCTGCTGCAAAACTGGCATCGCATTTTGTTTGCACAATCCTTTTCCATACAAGCGGGTGCATACAGAACAGGTTGTGACCCCATGCAGTTAATCTCAGGTTCCTATGGCAAAGAAATTATTCATTATGAAGCACCTCCTTCTACCCAAGTACCCAAAGAAATGAAGCAGTTTGTTCAGTGGTATCAAACCTATGAAGTAGCTCCTTTGGATTTTAAACACGCCTTATTAAAAACAGCGATTAGTCATTTTTACTTCGAATCTATTCATCCCTTTGAAGATGGCAATGGACGTATTGGACGCGCATTAGCAGAAAAATGCCTGGCTGAATCTCTGCATTTCCCTTTAGTTTTAAGCATTTCCAAGACGATTGAACAAGATAAAACAAGATATTATCTGGCGCTCAAAGAGGCACAGCGCTCCTTAGATCTCACCACTTGGATTAACTATTTCAGCGATATATTGGTTATGGCACAACAACAAGCCAAAGAAACCATTCACCTCATTATCAAAAAAGCACATTTTTTTGATCAACATCAAGCCCAACTTAACGAACGTCAACATAAAGTGTTGCGTAAACTTTTTGATTTTGGTTTAGAAAATTTTAAAGGCGACTTGTCCGCCAAAAAATACCAATCCATGACCAAAGCTTCTAAAGCTACTGCCACCCGTGATTTACAAGATTTGGTAGAAAAAAAACTCCTTATTACAACTGGAGCAGGTCGTTCCGTTCGCTATCACTTAAATTTACTTTAAAAAAAAGGCTATCGTTGATGATAGCCTCTTACTTTACTTCTTTATTAATTGCGACAATATTTCTTGAAAATTTTGTTGCGCCCCTATCCAGTTGGCAACTACTTTTCCCTTGGGATCAAATAACACATAACTCGGGGTAGTACTCACTCGATATTGAGCTTGTATGGGATGAAATCGACCTTCTCTATTCCACAACACTTGCCCCTTTTTTCCTTTTAATTCAAAATACGCTTGGACACCTTCCGCATCTTCATCTACATAATACGTAATATGATCCATCTTAGCTTTTAGTTGCTCTGCTATTTCAGCCGTTAAAGGCGCCTCTCTTTGACAATAACTACAGTGTAAGGTTGAAAAATCAAGTAAGACATATTTCCCTTTAAAAAGAGAAGAAAATGAAACTTCTTGCTGATTCAGATCCAAGGCTTTAAAATCATAGTACCCATCCCCTACTTCTAACGCTGGATAATCTGCCAAATGTTGCAAGTATTGTACTTCTTTGGTGTTTTTATATTTGGGTTCCACAAGTGCTGCTAACGTTTGAAATTGTTCGCTCGTAAAATCACCAGTAGTGAACATAAGCTTTGAACGACCATAATCCGTATTGATATGTTTTTTAATAAAATCGAATTCTTTTGCTTTTACCTGTGCCTCCAATACCGTAATTTTACCCGAAGGAACCCCCATATATATTTCGTATAAACGATCTTTATCCTCCCCTTCTTCCATTAATTCATAAGCTTCCTCCTCTAATTCGTCTATTTGCTCCTGCAAATCCTTTGTTTCTAAATAATCTTGGTAACGCAAGGCATCGTGCTGAGAGTTTTTTGCTTGAATATTCATCGGAAAATCAGCGATATCCCCTTCAATAGTCACATCTTCCTTGCCGAGATAAAAAGCAGTATACCTAAAATCATTCCCTTGCTTGACATAGAGGTAGACATGTTCGGGTCCTTCAAGGGGTATACGCATATCAAACTTCCCATTCGTAACTTCAATTTCCCTTTGTTCTTTTCCTGCATTGAGCCAAACTTGCGCATCATGCTCTATTCCCTTTATATTTCCTTTAAAATGAAGGGAATCTTGTGCAAAAACGCTCGCTGTTAAAAGTACAGCGGTGCCTAATACTAAATTTTTAATCATAATTATTCGTTGGTGGTTAAACTCAACGAGCAATTTACGTTATTTTAACAAATATCATAGGCAAAAAACACATCTCGAATCAAAAGAGTATACGAATCCAAGAAAATGCGTACAACTCGCCATTTCGAGTAAAATAATGGCAATTTAAATATACTTTCACGCCCAAAAATTGCACATATGTAAATATTACTTATTTTTGTTGTCACAACTGATAAACTTAAGAATATTATGAAACCAGATTTATTTCAGGCGCCAGATTACTATCTTTTAGATGATTTGCTTACAGAAGAGCACAAATTGATTCGCGATGCAGCGAGAGCATGGGTTAAAAGAGAAGTATCTCCAATTATTGAAGAATATGCTCAAAAAGCAGAATTCCCAAAACAGATTATCAGTGGATTAGCTGAAATTGGAGGATTTGGTCCTTATATTCCAACAGAATACGGAGGAGCAGGATTAGACCAAATTTCGTATGGTTTAATTATGCAAGAAATTGAAAGAGGGGATTCAGGTGTACGTTCAACTTCATCTGTTCAGTCTTCTTTAGTCATGTATCCGATTTGGAAATACGGTAACGAAGAACAACGCAATAAATATTTACCAAAATTAGCAACTGGAGAAATGATCGGTTGTTTTGGTTTAACAGAGCCAGACCATGGTTCTAACCCAGGTGGGATGATTACGAACTTCAAAGATATGGGCGATCATTACCTATTGAATGGAGCAAAAATGTGGATTTCGAATGCACCTTTCGCTGATATTGCAGTTGTTTGGGCGAAAAACGAAGAAGGTAGAATTCACGGCTTAATCGTAGAAAGAGGAATGGAAGGTTTCTCTACACCAGAAACACACAACAAATGGTCATTAAGAGCTTCTGCAACAGGAGAGCTTATTTTTGACAACGTAAAAGTTCCAAAAGAAAATTTATTGCCAAACAAATCAGGATTAGGAGCACCACTAGGTTGTTTAGATTCTGCTCGTTATGGTATTGCTTGGGGAGCTATTGGAGCGGCGATGGATTGTTATGATACAGCGTTACGCTACTCGAAAGAGCGTATCCAGTTTGACAAACCGATTGGAGCAACCCAATTACAGCAAAAGAAACTAGCTGAAATGATTACTGAAATCACAAAAGCACAACTATTAACTTGGCGTTTAGGTGTGTTGAGAAACGAAGGAAGAGCCACTACTGCTCAGATTTCTATGGCAAAACGCAATAACGTAGCCATGGCCTTAGAAATTGCTCGTGATGCACGTCAAATGTTAGGAGGAATGGGAATCACTGGAGAATATTCAATTATGCGCCACATGATGAACTTAGAATCTGTTGTAACATACGAAGGAACACATGATATCCACTTGTTAATTACAGGGATGGATGTTACAGGTTTCCCAGCATTCAAGTAGTCTAGCTTATAACAAAATAGATAAACTTTATATAAAGAGCTTCTCCTTGCCGAGAAGCTTTTTTATTTTTGTATAAATTCTTAAAACATGATGAATATTCAAACCGTTAATCAACTGATTACCCCAGAACGCAACGCCTTATTAGAGCATCCTTTATATCAAAAAATAACAACGATTACTCATTTGCAAAAATTCATGGAAGGTCATGTCTATGCCGTTTGGGATTTTATGTCGCTACTCAAAGCTCTACAGCAAAAACTTACCTGTACTACTATTCCTTGGTTCGCTTCGCCTTATCCACAAACACGATATTTAATCAACGAAATTGTATTGGCAGAAGAATCGGATTTAGCAATGGATGGGCAGCGGTTGAGTCATTTTGAGATGTACCTTGACGCAATGAAAGGTGCTGAGGCTAATACTCAAATTATAACCGATTTCTTGGTTCAATTACAAAAAGGGCAAACTATCAATCAAGCGATTGCAGCACTACAAGTAGATTCAGAGATTAAAGCGTTTCTCTCTTTTACCTTTGACGTGATAGCTCAAGGAAAACCCCATGAAATTGCAGCAGCGTTTACCTTTGGTCGCGAAGATTTGATTCCGGATATGTTCACCGAAATACTACAGGGGTTCCAACTTAACTTTCCCGAAACCGATTTGTCCAAATTAATTTATTACTTTGAACGTCATATTGAACTAGACGGCGATGAGCACGGTCCGATGGCGATGCAAATGATTACTGAACTTTGTGGTTCAGACGAAGAAAAGTGGCAGGATGTAATTCGCATCTCCAAAGAAGCCCTAGTTAAACGCTATGGGTTATGGAATGCGATTGAACGTACGATAGAATCAAATTAATTCACTTTATATATAAAAACACAAGGCTATGAGTACATTAAAAGGAAAAAATGCAATTATCACAGGCGGTGGTCGAGGATTAGGAAAGGCGACTGCACTCGCTTTTGCAAAAGAAGGGATTAACGTGGCTATCACGGGAAGAAATGAGGAACGTCTACAACAAACGGTAGCGGAACTTACTTCATTGGGAGTTAAAGCCACCTACGCTGTATTTGACGTGGTAGACAAAGCAGCCGTTCACACAGCAATTGCGCAAGTCATCGAAAACCTAGGAGGGGTGGACATTTTGGTAAACAATGCTGGAATTTCTGAATTTGGAAAATTTATCGATATGCCAGCCGAACGCTGGGAGGAAATCTTACTAACCAATGTGATGGGCGTTTATAATGTAACCCGTGAAGTACTGCCACATTTAATTGAGAAAAACGAAGGAGATATTTTTAACGTAGCCTCTACGGCAGGATTAAATGGAAATGCAACTACTTCGGCTTATTCCGCATCAAAATTTGCGGTTATTGGGCTATCAGAATCACTGATGAAAGAAGTGCGCAAAAACAATATTCGCGTATGTACCTTAACGCCTAGTACTATTGCCTCCGATATGTCCATTGAATTAGGCTTAACAGACGGCAATCCCGAGCACATCTTACAACCCGAAGATTTTGCGGAATTGCTTGTTGCTACCCTGAAACTACCGCGAAGAGCAATGTTGAAAACCGCTTCCTTATGGACAACAAATCCGGTATAAAACACCTAAAAACGCTAGCTCGTTCAGGTAGCGTTTTTTTTGTATTTTTTTTTCATCCGTGAATTAGATTTCGCAATATGTTAGTACATTTGTACTCGTTTTTATATCGTATAAATCTATGGTTCGCAAACTTTTACGCTTTCTTTTAAAGCTGGTATTGTGGTTCTTTGCTCTAAGCATCTTCTCTGTTATTTTTTTTCGTTTTGTCCCTGTACCCTATACACCCTTGATGTTTATACGGTTATACGAGCAAAAGAAAGAAGGAAAACCTTTTACACTACAACACGATTGGGTATCCTTAGATCAAATCAGTCCGAACTTACAAAAAGCAGTCATTGTCAGTGAAGATGGACATTTTTTAAGTCACAGTGGTTTTGATCTCAAAGCGATTGAGAAAGCGATGAAAAACAATGAAAAGGGAAAGCGTATCAAAGGAGGGAGTACCATTTCGCAACAAACCGCCAAGAACGTATTTTTATGGCCTGGTCGCAGCTATATTCGCAAAGGATTCGAGGCCTATTTTACGGTTTTGATTGAGTTTTTTTGGTCAAAGGAGCGCATTTTAGAAGTATACCTCAACAGTATCGAAATGGGTGATGGCATTTATGGTGCCGAAGCAGCCGCTCAACATTGGTATAAAAAAAGCGCAGCCAAGCTTACCGTGAATGAAGCAGCAGGATTAGCCGTCATTTTACCAAGCCCGAGAAGATACAACCCCGTGAAATCAGGTCCGTATGTCAGCAAGCGCAAACAGACCATTTCCCGTTATATCACAGGGTATGGCTCTTTGGATTTAAGTAAAAAGAAGAAAAAGTAAATTTTACCATCTTTTTAGTTAAAAATTTTAATTTAAGTTTGTTTTTTCATAACTTGTAGTCAAACTTAAACAATAATTGTTATGAAAAAAATCGTATTATCATTAGCTATTGGTGGCTTACTTTTCGCCACTTCATGTAAAGACAACAAGACCGAGCCGAAGGAAACTGATACTGTTACTTCAACAGAATTGAAAGAGGCTCAAGCAGAAGCTGAGCTAAAATTTGAAGAAGCAAAACAAGCACTTGAAGAAGCGGTAAAAAGTGGAGACAAAGCAGCAGAAGAAGCAGCTAGAAAAACACTAGATGACGCTCAAAAAGCTTGGGAAGCAACAAAGCAAAAAACAGAGGAAGCAATCAACTACACTGGAGATAAAGCGGAAGAGTTAAAAAACGAAGCAGCTAAATCTTTAGAAGACGCAAAAGAAAAGGCAGATAAAATGAAAGAAGATGCCAAAGAAAAAGCAGAAGAGTTGAAAGAAGATGCAAAAGAAAAAGCGGATAAAGCCAAACAAGACATAAATGAAGCCGCAAAAGAAACTAAAAAAGGCTTAGAAAATGCCGCAGATAAATTGAAAAAATAACCCAAAAAAGGATCTCTTAGGAGATCTTTTTTTTTGCCCCTCTTTACACACAAGCGAAACATTTTATCTAAAAAACGCGATTTTATCTTTTATTTATCATACTAGATAGCGTAAAAGTCCCTCTTTTTTTGTAATTTGTAAGCAACTAAAAAATCAAAAACTATGAAAACAAACATTGGTTTAAAAGACGACGTTAGACAAAAAGTTACAGACAAACTTGCCAAATTATTAGCAGATGAGTTCGTCCTTTACACAAAAACAAGAAATGCACATTATAATGTGGAAGGTATTGACTTTCATTCTATGCACTTATTCTTTCAGTCGCAATACGAATCTATTATTATAGATGTAGATGATATCGCAGAAAGAATCCGTCACTTAGGGCATTATGCGCCGAGTAGTTTAAAAGAATACCTAGCATTAACCTCCTTATCTGAATCGAGAGATAATAAAGGAAATGACAGCGCCTCTTGGATTAAAGATTTATGCAAAGATCACGAAGCGATTATCCTTTATTTAAGAGAGAATATCGATGCTATTGACGATATGCATGATCAAGGAACAGCAGATTTCTTAACGGCATTGTTAGAAAAACACGAAGAGGCTGCGTGGATGTTACGTGCCCATATCAAGTAATTATCCTAGTTGCATTTATTATAGAGGTTTGTCTTTAAAAGGCAAACCTTTTTTGTTATTTTTACGGCCAACCCAGAACAATATAAAAAACAATGAAACGATTGATTATGCTTGGTGCTGTACTGCTGCTACAGTACGCTTGTACGTCTTCTCCCCAAACGGAAGCGGAAAAAGCACTTTTATTTCAAAAAAGCTTAAATAAAGAGTTTGCCAATAAAGAAACCTCCCCTTTAGTGCCTGATGCGGTAAAGAAATTTGTCAGTTTAGATTTTTTTCCTGTCAATGAGCGCTTTATTATAGAAGCACAATTCACACGTACGCCTGACGAAGTCCCATTCGAGATGCCTACAACCACGGAGCGCAAACCCATTTACGTTAAATACGGAGAAGCTTCTTTTACCCTAAACGGTAAACCTCAACAATTAGATTTATTTCAAGATGTAAATCTCCGCAATCAAGAAGAGTACAAAGACCATTTATTCCTTCCTTTTACGGATTTAACTTCAGGCGTGAGTACGTATGGAGGTGGTCGTTATATAGATCTTGAAATACCAGAAGGAGAGACTATTATACTTAATTTTAACTTAGCCTATAATCCATACTGTGCGTATAATCCTAAATTCTCTTGTCCTATTCCACCGCCACAAAATGATATTAATGCAGAGATTAATGCAGGAATTAAAAATTATAAGTACTAAAATCAACATAGCAAGAAACGGATTGTAGCGCTTGTATCACCCTTTTATTTTTGGTCTTTTAAAAGATAGAAAGATGAAATTAAAAGGAAAGATTGCCCTAGTGACAGGAGGCACAAGTGGTATAGGTAAAGCAACCGCACAATTATTCAGTGATCAAGGCGCTCAAGTCATCCTTACAGGTCGAACAAAAGAAACAGTAGAACGAACAGTCGCTGAAATTGGAAATAATACCTTGGGGTTTGTTTCTGATGCAGGATCTATGACAGATTTACTCCAATTGCACGATTTAATCCGTCAACAGGTATCCCATTTAGATCTTGTATTTGTCAATGCGGGGTTTGGAAAATATGCGCCTCTGGAACTCATCGATGAAGCGCATTATAATGAGATGTTTGATGTATTAGTAAAAGGAACCTTATTCACCGTACAACAGGTACTCCCCCTTCTACGTCCGAAGGGGTCTATTGTATTGAATACATCGATTGTGACTGAAATTGGCATGGCTAATTCTAGTGTTTACTCTGCCGCAAAAGCAGCAGTTCAATCCTTTACGAAGACCTTTGCTGCAGAACTTATCAGCAAAAACATTCGAGTAAATGCAGTCTCACCTGGTCCAATCGAAACCAACTACTTTGATCGTTCTAATCTATCTAAAGAGCAGGTTCTGCAGTTTACGACTTCCTTTGCCCCTCAGGTTCCGATAAAACGCTTCGGGCAAGCCTTAGAGGTTGCTCAAGCCGTTCTTTTCCTCGCATCAGATGATTCTTCTTTTATTATAGGAACAGAAATCAGCGTAGATGGCGGTTTTCCAAAAATAAAAGCAAATTAAGTACCGCAACACTACGAACATACAGCACATAAAAAAAGGCTATCTCCAGCAAGAGATAGCCTTTTTATTTAATCATTTGTAACTATTTACTTCAATTTCTTTACTCCCATACTATATAAAGTAAAGGCCTGTAAATCAACATGCTCTTGAATCTGTTGTGCAATGGATTTTCCGGCTCCGTGTCCTGCATTCGTTTCAATTCGAATTAACATTGGGTTACTTCCGTTGTTTTTCGCTTGTAACTCTGCCGCAAACTTAAAGCTGTGTGCAGGAACCACACGGTCATCGTGATCTCCTGTTGTTACCATTGTTGCAGGGTAAGCTTCTTCTTTTACATTGTGTAAAGGCGAATACCCTTTTAAATATTCAAACATTTCTTTGCTATCCTCAGCTGTTCCATAGTCATACGCCCAACCAGCTCCTGCTGTAAACGTATGGTAACGCAACATATCCAATACACCTACTGCAGGTAAAGCTACCTTCATTAGGTCCGGACGCTGTGTCATCGTAGCCCCAACAAGTAATCCTCCATTTGATCCTCCTTTGATTGCTAAGTAGTCAGATGAAGTGTATTTATTGTCAATTAAATATTGAGCAGCAGCAATGAAATCATCAAATACATTTTGTTTTTGCATTTTTGTACCTGCTACGTGCCAAGCTTTTCCATACTCACCACCACCTCTTAAGTTTGGTACAGCATATACACCTCCATTCTCTAACCAAATGGCGTTGGCAATACTAAATGACGGTGTTAGACTGATATTGAATCCACCATACGCATATAACATTGTTGGATTTTTACCGTTTAATTCCGTTCCTTTTTTGTACGTAATAATCATCGGTACTTTTGTTCCGTCTTTAGAAGTATAGAACACTTGTTTTGACTCGTATTGAGACGAATCAAATTTCACTTTCGGTTGTTCATATACTGTCGAAGCTCCATCTTTTACATCTAAAGCATAAATTGTTCCGGGTGTGATATAGTTGGTAAAGGAGTAGTACAACGTAGTATCTTCTTTTTTCCCACCAAATCCACTTGCAGTTCCAATACCAGGTAATTCGATAGTTCTTATCTCTTTTCCTGAATAATCGTATTGCTTTACCATAGAAACCGCATCTTTCAAATACGAAGCAAAAATATAACCACCTCCTTTTGATGGAGATAATACATTTTCTGTTTCTGCAATTAAATCCGTCCAATTGGCTTGTTGTGGTTTTGTTACCTCAACAGTTACAACGCGTGAATTAGGTGCTTTAAAGTCTGTTTCAATATACAATTTCCCATCTTTGCTATCCAAAACACTACTGCTGCTATCAAAATTGTTTACCATCGTAACAATCGGGCTATTTGCCTTTGTTAAATCTTTGATATACAATTCATTTCCATACGTAGAATTAGCTGCAGAGATGATTAAATATTGGTTATCTCCTGTTACAGAACCTCCTACATATCGTCTCTTTTGATCTTTACCAAAAATTAACGCGTCCTCTTTTTGAGCAGTGCCTAGCTTGTGGTAGTACAATTTGTGCTGGTCTGTTTTAGCAGATAACTCACTTCCTTCTGGTTTGTCATAACTTGAATAGTAGAATCCTTCATTTTTAAACCAAGAAACTCCACTAAACTTCACATCGACTAAAGTATCACCAATTACTTCTTTTGTTTCTGCGTCAATGACGATTACTTTTCTCCAATCACTTCCTCCTTCAGAAATAGCATAAGCTGCTTTACTTCCGTCTTCAGAGAAATCAATGCTTCCCAATGAAGTTGTTCCGTCTGTAGAGAATTTATTTGGATCCAAGAATACCTCTTCTTTTCCCGCTTCGTCTTTGCGGTATAAGATGGATTGGTTTTGTAACCCATCATTTTTGAAAAAATACGTGTATTTTCCTTCTTTAAATGGCGCACCAATTTTTTCATAGTTCCATGCTTCTTCCATTTGTTTTTTCAATTGATCACGAAATGGAATTTGAGCTAAGTACCCATACGTTACTTCATTCTGTGCTTTTACCCAAGCAGCAGTTTCTTCGGAACGATCATCCTCTAACCAACGATAAGGGTCAGCTACTTCAACCTCGAAGTAGGTATCCACTACCTCTCCTTTTTTTGTGTCAGGATATTGAATATCTGCCACTTGTTCCTTTGCTCCTTCATTTTTACATGAAATAATCAAAGTTGCTACAAGAAGTGTCATAAGCGATTTTCTCATACTAAATATTTCTGTTTTTAAATTCTGTGAAAGTAAATATATTAATAATAAATGCAAAAGCAAGGCATTACACCTTGCTTTCTTCAATTAAAAACCAATTAAGGTCGGCTACTTAATGTGTGTGATTATGGTCATCGTGGTCATGATCATGATCGTGATCGTGGTCTCCACCGTCTCCTTCTCCTTGTGGGACAATTTCAATATTGCGGAATACCATCGTCTGATTTCCTGCTTTGTCTAACACCTTCACCACAAAGTGGTACTTACCTGGAGTAGCATCTGCAGCAATAATAATTTCATGGTGATGAACATCATCATTCTTTTTACCACCCAAATCCCACGTCTTATTATAAGCAAACGGTTTGGTATCCACAGCTAATGTACTGATGGCATGTGTATGATTTTCTCCTGAATGTCCATGTCCATCAAAGTTATTGTGGATGTCAACATTGTACGACCCCAATCCTTCATTATCCGATACTTCCATATCAAAGTGGATATCTTTTCCTACTTCTAATTTCGCACCTTCTTTTGGTGCTATTAAATTTACTTCTGGTTTTTGTGTATCTGTGCTGTCATCACTTGAACATGATGTAAATGCGAACGCACTTACCATTGAAATTACCGCTAAATATTGTATTTTTCTCATTGTTTTAAATTTTTATTTGATCTAACTTTTCTCTTGGTATTATTTTGTTGTTGCCTATTGACTAACACCAGGAGGGTGGGCCTCGATTAAAGTAAAACCAACGATCGGGTTGTTCTACTTCTTTATTTTGTTGTAAAACAATTGATTTATTTACTAGAAAGAAAACAACCTCAATCCAGCAGGTGGGGACTTCTATCGCTGGATGAATTTTGAAAAGATACTGGTCGCAATAGTGTACTTTGCTTCCATCGATCCATTCTAGCTTGCTGTTTCTTTTTCCAAATTCATGTTCAATGACAACATAATGCAGTAGGTTGCTTAGTAAGGGTATAAAAAATACAATTAATAAAGCAACATATTTACTACCACCTATGTTCCTGTTTTTCATTAAAAGGGTATTTGAATCATTAATTGAATCGATCGACCTAATTCAGGGATACCGAGTGGTCGATAAAAGCTCATATGGTTCAGTATTTTTGCATCAAAAATATTTGTTGCCGTCAAGCTAGCTTTGGCTTCTACTTTCCCTAACTGAATAACGGAAGATACTCCTGCACCATAGCTTTGGGAACTTGGCGTAATATCTTCGCCTTGTGCAATTCGCTTTTGCTCCGCATACCATTTTCCGTTGACAAACACTTCAGGCGTTTTGAATATGCGCCAATCATTAAACGCATAACTTACTTGCCCAAAAAAGTTTGCTGGAGTGGAAAAAGGCAATGGGTAATTACCCTTACTTCCATTAGATAGCTGTTTGTTGTATATAAACTCAAAGACTCCTTCCACGTTTAAACGGTCAAAAAAACGTTTTTCAGCTTTCCATTCAAAGCCTGTAATCAATGCTTTGGATTGGGTATATTCATAAATCTGTCCGCTATCTGGTAGGATTGAAAACGTCCCAGTTGGTTTTAGAAAAATATAGTTGGTAAAATAGTAGGCATAAGGGCTCAGGGTTGTAGTGAAGCTACCATTTTGATACGTTGCTCTAAAATCAAATGCCACTCCTTTCTCTGGGTCCAAATCTGGGTTTCCCTTTTCATGACGGAATGCGCCATGGTGTACACCATTAGACGCGAGTTCGATAGCTGTGGGAAATCTAAAATTTGTTCCTACGGTAGCGGCGAGGCTTACGTTTTCTGTCCAATCGAATTTGGCACCAATCATTGCATTAAAACTGCTAAAATCGCGATCTTGTTTTACACTGCGTTGTGCATAGGTCGCTGCTGTTTCGATTGTTTGTCCTCGATCGATTAAGTAATCATAGAGGATATCATCATAAAAGGGCTTCACGTGCACACTAGCATAATCGGCTCGAATACCTGCTTCCCAAGTGATACGTTCATTGACAAAATACTCATACATTCCAAAAGCGCCTACCCCTATTTTATTAAACTTCGGCAGTAAGAATCCATATCCACCGATGGTGTTATTCTGATAGTTCTGTTGTACACCAAGCGTCAACTTATGTTCATTGCTAAATAGATGCTCATATTTTACTGCAGCATCAAAAGTATTTAGCACAAACTCCAGCTCCAAATTTGGATTTGATTCAGGTGGGGTTTGATTGGAAAAATGTGAGTGAAACAAGCTATTCTCTTGTCTTTTATTACTTTGAAAAGCAAGTAAAAGACTCAATTTCTGATTGGCATTTATATCCCAAGTGGCTGTATTAGTCACTTTAAAATGGTTGACTGCCTGATTGGGTAGTTCCACATTTCGGTGGTTACCATCATCTGCTACCGCTGCTATATTGGGAATTCCATGCGCACCTGGAAAGAAACCACTTTTGTCGTATACATTACTAATACTCAATATATTTTTGAAATTCGCATCAACGTAGCCAATTTGTCCATAAAGAGCAAGGTTATTTCCAGCTGTATTTTTCATTCGCCCACCTTCGATTGGGATGAGGGTATTGAGATAATCAATTTGTTTTATTGGTACGCGATAATCACCATAATCCTGACCGGTTACTTTCAACTTATAAAAGAAACGTTCTCCCCTTTGTTTCACTTGTACAGAGGCTCCGATGGCATCATTAACTGATTTTCCATACACGATGGCTTTCCCATCAAATGAATGTACTTGGGGTACTTTTTCATTGTTAATTTTAATCACGCCACCAATAGCATCACTCCCATATTCAATAGCACCAACACCTTTGATTACCTCGACTTCTTCCGTACTAAACGCATCAATTTCCAGTCCATGGTCGGCTCCCCATTGCTGTCCTTCTTGCTTGGCTCCATTTTCTGCCACCGCTACACGGTTAAAGCCCAAACCGCGAATCACCGGTTTCGAAGCTCCTGCTCCTATATCCATGGAATTCACTCCTGCTACAGATTCTAGTGTTTTCGCTAACGAGCCTGCAAATTTTTCAACGAGCTGCTGATTTGACACTTTATCCACGTGTTGCACGCTGTGTTTGGCCTGACTTGCCACCACTACTTGATCTAATAGGGTTGAACTTTCCTTTAAATGCAAATCCAGTTCTTGATCACTTTGTAGGTCTATAGTTTGCGTTATGGTTTCATAACCGAGGTAAGAAACCACCAATTGATAATTTCCTTTTTTCAGAGGTTTGGCCTGAAATCGCCCTTTCACATCTGTCATAAAGGCCTGATCTTCAAGCGTAATAGTTGCGCCAATTAAGGCTTCTCCATGATAGTCTGATACTCTTCCTTTGAGGGTAAACGCTTGTGCAAGCATCCCCATAGAGCACAACAGAACCATCCATGTACATAGCATTCTCATTGTATCTTATCTGATTTAATTAATAAAGTGGTTGTTAAACAAGGGATTGTCTAACAAAATCTAGTAATTAAGCCAGTATTGGAGGGGCGCGAAGGGAATAATAAACGTGAGATAAAGGCGTAAATAGTAAGATTACCACCTCTTGTGATTGTTCAATTGTTTGGTAGACGATAGATTGCCATTCGACATAGACAGGTTCTAATCCTGAAGTAGGAATGCTATCACAAACAAAACAATGATCAGTATGCCCGTGATCTTCGGTTAGTTGAACCCCGTTTCGATCACTGCGATTTTCTGTATAATGGGCATGAGAACGGTGTTCTTGCTCATAGGCCACAGCGGTAGAAATATGTTGATAGCTATGTACCAATTGGAATACGGTGGTAAACAAAAATGCTACCACTAACAATACTCTCGCTATCATTTTTTTTCTACTCATACGCAACAAAGATAGTACAGAATATTTAGTTCTTCCTTTTTTTTATCGTTTTTTTATCTACATCCCCAATTGGTCATCTATCTATTTCCTCTCTTGCTCTTGCCTAGTCAGGCATATATCGAGATTATTGATTCGGTTTTCTGCTCCTATTTTTATTAAATACAAGAGTTTTCACTTCCGTTTTCTTTCAATCATAATAATTTACTAACGATTAGTTGATTTTGAAGAAACACTAGTAAAACCAAGCCATCTTGAGAAGAGTCTTCAATTTTACCAAAAATAGTCGATTCAGTCTTTGAAAAGAATATAAACTCCCTACTAAAAAGGAATAAAGCATAAGTTATTGTCAAAATTAATACGATTTCTCTAACCACATTACAAAAAACGCTTTTTCAAAAAAGAGGTATTTCAATCAATCAAATATCGTATTTTTAACAATTAACGCCTTTTTATAAAACAAAATTATCTTAACATTAAAATAATAAGCCAAAAAGCTTTTTTATCTTTGTGTTTCGTCTAAATTTCAACGTAATGAACAGCAAATTGCTCGGTAGCATTTTAATTATTGCAGGCTCTTGTATTGGAGGAGGAATGCTTGCTATGCCCATCACATCAGCTAGTGTTGGTTTTTGGGGAACTACTTTATTGCTGTTTATTATTTGGTTTGCCATGTGCTATACGGCATTACTCATGGTTCGTATTTACGATTACAACGAATCCACAGCTGGGTTTAATACCTTAACGAAGAAATACGCGGGTTCTTTTATCAATAAACTCGCTGGGTTCAGCTTGATGTTTTTGATTTATGGGTTAACGGCAGCCTATATGTCAGGAGGAGGTACCATTCTCAAAACAAATATTGATTTATTATTTGACACAAATTTCAATACACGTACTGCTATTGTGCTTTTTTCTCTTTTGTTTGGAGGCATCGTAGTGATTGGTACCCAATGGGTCGATTGGCTTACCCGCGGTCTATTTATTGCCAAACTCATTTTCTTGGTTTTACTCGTTGCTTTGTTGTTTCCTTTTATTCAACAAGCAAATTTACTACATGCTCCGTTGTCCCTTGGTCTAACTATAACTGCTATACCAGCTATTTTCACCTCTTTTGGATTTCACGGCAGCATTCCCAGCATTGTCAACTATCTTGGCGGTAATAAGAAACAATTAAACCGTGCATTTATTTTGGGAAGCTTACTTCCCCTACTCATCTATTTGATTTGGCAAGTCGTTGTCCTCGGTAGCTTAGATCAAACACGATTTATGCAAATACTCCAGGATAATTCTGAACTAAGAGGATTGATTCTTAGCATTCGTGAGATGACTCATTCTACAAATATCGAAACGCTGTTCAGTTTATTTGCTGCCACTGCATTGGGAACTTCCTTTTTGGGAGTAAGCATCGGGCTATTTGATTATTACAAAGATGTATTAAAAGATAAAACAAAAGGGATAACCACGTTAACTACAGCAGGGTTGCTAACCTTTATTCCGCCGTTGTTATTTGCCTTATATTACCCTGAAGGATTCATTCTTGCTTTAGGTTATGCTGCAATAGCAGGCGTAATCTTAGCTTTGTTCATCCCTCAATACTTATATCTAAAAGCAATGAGGTATCACAAACAAAAAATTGGAATCATTCAACTGACGCTAATTAGCCTCATTTTTTTACTCTCGATTCTAATTATTTACGCCCAGCTAAAAATTGCCTTACAACACTAAATAAAACAAACATAAAAACAAACACTTTACATCAATCATGAGAAACATAAACTCCCTCGTTTTCTTGCTGGTTTTATTTAGCAGTCTGGGCACCTTTGCACAGACGGAACTCGATCAAGCGAACGATACGCTAGAAAAGAAGAAATTCTTTGAGCGGATTGTACACTATTTTGAAGAAGCAAAAAAAGATAAATCTCAAAATAAATTTGACATTTCCTTTATTGGAGGCCCTAGTTATTCCGTAGACACTAAATTAGGTTTAGGCCTCGTTGCTTCAGGCTTATATCGTTTAGACCAAGAGAATATGGAGCTTTCTCCTTCTAACGTATCCATTTACTCTAATATTACCACGAGTGGTTTTTTTGCCATAGGCATTGAAAATAGCACCATTTTTCCAGAAGACAAGTTTCGAATCAATTCCGATATGTCCTTTACTTATATGCCTAGCAAGTACTACGGAATTGGCTATGACGCAGGAGCTTCAGGAGCGTATTCGAAATACAATGAATATCGCCTATCTTTAAAAGCGGATTTCCTAGCCGAAGTGGTAAATAATGGATATGTTGGTTTTACATTTACCGCCCAGAATGTCCGAGGAAGTGATTTTGAAAAAGTAACTTTCGAACCCCAGGAAAACCTAACGACGACCTTAGTGGGTGGTGGGTTCATCTTTTCGTATGACACCCGAGATTTCATTCCCAATCCCAACCAAGGAGTTTTCCTCCAATACCAACAGACCTTTTTCTCACGCACCTTAGGAAGCAATATCCACTTTAGCCGCATTGAAACAAGTGCACGCTACTTTCAACAAGTAGCGCCTAAGACGATTTTGGCCTTTGATGCCAATGGAATTTTCAACAATGGTGATATTCCATGGAATATGATGGCGCAATTAGGAGGTCCACGACAAATGCGAGGGTATCTCTCTGGACAATATCGCGATAGAAAGGAACTCAATACTCAGGTGGAGCTCCGTCAGAAAATATACAACCGCCATGGACTTGTAGTTTGGGGAGGTGTTGGCACCGTTTTTAATCAATTCAAAGACGTCAACTGGAATGAAGCCTTACCTACCTATGGTATTGGTTATCGATGGGAGTTCAAAAATCGAGTAAATGTCCGTTTTGACTACGGAATTGCCAAAGGACAAAGTGGCTTCTACTTTAATATAAACGAAGCGTTCTAAGACTATTTTTATGCGTGAATTTAAACAAAGAAAAAATCTATTAGGCCGATTAAGTGCAAATGCTATAGCCCTGTTCTATATTTACTTGGTAGTAAATATGGTTCCCTCGGTGTATTTCGCCTTATTTCAACCCCTCAATTTCATGGGAAAAATAACAGTATTCTTATTTCCCTTGAGTTTATATCTCCTTGTTTTTTCGTTGTTTAAAAACATGGGACGCACCCAAGTGCTCCTTTTTCCGGTACTGTTTATTCACGCCTTTCAAATCGTATTATTTTATTTGTTTGGTGAAGATGTCATTGCGGTAGATATGTACCTCAATGTAGCAACAACTAACACCTCAGAAATAACCGAATTACTAGGAAGTTTACTACCTTCTATTGCCTTTGTCTGTATTTTGTATATCCCAACACTTATTTGGGCTATTCTCCAATGGAAGAGAAAGCTATTTTTACCCAAATCTTTTCGCCATAAGGTCTTCTATACGGGAACAACAATCTTAGTAAGCTCATTACTCCTAGCTCTAGGCGCAAAAAACCTCAATCGCAATACCTTCGCTTTTACGGTAGATGTTTACCCAATTAATGCGTATTATAATTTAAATTTTGCTATCCAGAAATGGAAAAAAATTCAGGCATATCCTACGACATCTAAAGACTTTACCTTCGAGAGCCAAATGGAGAAAAAAGAGCATAAACGCGAGATATTTGTCCTTCTAATTGGAGAAACGAGCCGAGCGCACAACTGGCAAATTTACGGGTATAATCGTCCCACCAACCCCTTGCTATCTCAACAAAAAAACACGGTCTTCTACCAAGATGCCCTAACTCAATCCAACACCACCCACAAAAGCGTATCCATGATTCTATCAGATGTAAACGCTTCCAATTACCAGGATATTTACAAGCGAAAGGGAATTGCACATGCTTTTAAAGAGGCAGGTTTTACGACGATTTGCCTCTCCAATCAGTCGGAGAACAACTCTTTTATTGAGTATTTTACCAAAGAGGCGGATATCTATCAAACCATTCGCACCACGGATCCGAAAACCCATTTAACAGTTAATCGTCCTGATGAGGATTTGATCCCGATTATGATGAATTTAATCGAAAAAACGGCAGGAAACCTCTTTATTATTCTACACAGCTATGGTTCGCATTTCAATTACAAAGAGCGATACCCATCCGCCTATCAAAAATTTACACCCGATAATCTAACTGCCGTTAGCCGTCGACAAAAAGAACAGCTGGTTAATACCTATGACAACAGTATTTTGTACACGGATTATTTTCTTGATTCTACCCTACAAGCCTTGCAGCAATTGGATACGCCCGCAATGGTTCTGTATACTTCTGATCATGGAGAGGATTTATTTGACGATGATCGTGGATTGTTTTTACATTCCTCACCCACACCATCGTACTATCAGCTACACATTCCCTTTTTCCTGTGGTTTTCAGATTCTTTTGTTGAAACCCATCCCGAACACTATACATGGGCACAAAAACGTCAAGCAGACCCGATCAGTACACACGTAATTTTTCATACCCTACTTGATGCAGCAACCATACAAACACCCTACCTCAGACCGGAATATTCCCTGGTTAACCCCCAGTTTAAAACGATGCCTCGCCTTTATTTAAATGATCATGATTTAGCTGTTCCTTATCAACAGATGAATTTAAAAACGGAGGATTTTGAACAAATTAAAAAATTGAAATTAAAAAAATAAGATATGAAAACGTATTTACAAATGTTCCTTTTTATTGTTGGCTTTTTGTTGTCTACAACGCTTTGGGCACAAAAAGAGCGTTTCGAATTACTTCCCTTTGGAAATATGAACCAATGGCAAGTACGCGAGATTAAAGAATCTTTATTAATAGGTGGTAATACACGCTATCTATATTCCATCAACGACAGCAAGGATACCCTTAAAAACAATATTCCTTATAAAAATACGCGTTCTCCCTGGGCTACTTCTTCTGTTTTGGCCGTTGTTAGTGGTATAACCAAAGGTAGCGTAACTGTCTTTCCAGAAAAAAGAGGCAGTGGCTATGCCGCGCGTTTGGAAACTAAAGTTGAACGTGTCAAAGTACTAGGCGTAATCAACATCAATGTATTGGCTAGTGGAACAATTTTCCTTGGTGAGATGATTGAACCCATTACAGATACTAAAAACCCACAGAGTAAATTGATTACAGGGATTCCCTTCACCAAAAAACCTAAAGCCCTACAGTTTGATTATAAGGTAACAACAGGTGGTAAATCCAGCCGAGTAAATGGGATGGGTAAAGGAACAGCACTAAGTCAAAATGACAAGGCTGAGATTCGCGTTTTACTACAAAACAGATGGGAGGACAAAGATGGAAAAGTACATGCTAAGCGCATAGGAACCGCTTGGCTCAACCTCACTACCACAGAAAAGGATTGGAAAAACAACTTCCAGTTAAAAATCAACTATGGAGATATTCAAAACCAAGCTATTTACAAAAAAGAAATGGCGCTTCGCACTGGTGAATTCACTGATTATACCCGCAACAGCAAAGGTCAAATGACTCCCATTATAGAGGAAGGCTGGGGAAATGCTAGTGATCCTGTCACACACCTTATCGTTCAGTTCTCTTCGAGTAATGGAGGTGCTTATATTGGAAATGAAAATAGTCGATTATGGGTAGATAACATAGGTTTAGTGTATGAATAACGTGATGCGTACACACTAAACCGTCAACCGTTAACTAAAAAAGGGAAATGAGCACAAAATACTCATTTCCCTTTTTCATTACTATAGAAATTCAATCATAAATAAATGAGAAATTCAAGAATATCTCATTTTTTACGTCTCGTTATTCACTAAAATTTTCTTTCTCCTGCTTTTGGATCTTCACCAAATTCATTTGGCCCTGCTGTTCCTTCAAGGCAAGCGAAATAAAGCAATACTAAAGAACCAATTCCTGTTAATAGCAATAAAAGCCACCAACCGCTTTTTCCTGTATCGTGCAAACGACGTACTAAAACTGCTAAAGAAGGTAATAAAACTGCTAAACTATAAATATAACCTGTAAATCCTACGCCTATCATTCCAAGAATCATATCCACGATTCCTAAAATAATTGAAATAATCACACTTACTAAGGTAAATGACCAAAATTCTGTTCTTCTTGCTCTCCCGTTAAAATCAGTATAATGATTTTTCAGGATATTGATAAAATTCTCTTTTAAAGTAGTAAAATTCAGTTCCATTTTCTTTTTTTTTATGTTTTATGGGGACGAATGTACGTATTCTTTCCCAAAATAAACTAAAAAATACCATAAACTTCACTATAAATAGGGAGAAGTTGATAGGAGTGGATGAGAGTTAGGTGAGAGTTAAGTGAGGGTTGGATGAGAGTTAGGTGAGGGTTGGGTGAGGGTTAGGTGAGGGTTGGGTGAGGGTTGGATGAGGGTTGGATGAGGGTGAGGTGAGGGTTAGGTGAGGGTTGGATGAGGGTGAGGTGAGGGTTGGGTGAGGGTTAGGTGAGTTTTTTTTTGTGCACTACTTACTGTCAACCGTTAACCGTAAACTGTCAACCAAAAAAAAGACATCTTGCAGGATGTCTTTTTGGTACTAAAATGATCTAATATTATTATTTTCTAATACTGTCATGGCTATGCGTTTCAACTCCACCATTCCATAAGGTCAGGATATCGGTTGCAACAGCAGCGCCACTTCCAGCTGCAATAGCAAGTTGACTGCGGTGTCCCGCTAATGTACCTGCTACATAAATCCCTTGGGCAACAAGGTGATCTATATTTTTCAATTGAATTCTATTCTTTGAGGGAATAGATTTTTTGTGTGGTTCCACATAATCCAGTAATCCCTTTATGGCAAAAGTATTGCTTGAATTAACAGCAACTACCACCATACGCGCCACATAATCCGTTTTATTGGTTTCAATTGCAAACAATCCTTCCGCATTTCTACTGATGTTGGTTGCCTTTTCCCCTTCTATTTGTGTAACGTTAGAATAAATTTTCAAATTTTCTTTAGCTTGCGTAAGTAAATCACTTCCTAAAGTGCCTGGTTGAATTCCGAAAGCATTATTAAAAACAGCATCTTGTAACATACTTGCCTTTTGATGCATCACTATCCCAATGTTTTTTCCTTCCATAAAGGCTTTCTTCCCTGCACTTCCCAAAACTTGTGCACAAGACACACCCGATACGCCACCTCCAATAATTAAAACATCATAAATCATAACAAGCGATTTATTTCGTTTTTTCGTCAATTAACTTTGAAGTTCTGTAAATCAACAGAATACAAACTGCGCATAAAAGTGCTACAATACCAATTATAGCAATCAAACTGTCCCCTTGAAATAAGTTATTAAAATCAAGCATTGTGATATTTAATACAATTAAGGCAACAACAAATGCAATAATAATGTAACTGAATATTTTCATTATTTCTAAAAAGATTTTAATTCTATTGTCCGAAAGTACAAAATAAAAATCACCTAGACAGCTCTTTAACATTCCTATTATATAATTTAACAGCGCAACAAGTCGTCACTTCCCCTTCTTTCACGCCTTTTAAATACCACAAATAGAGAACTTTCCGCTCCTTTTTTTTATTTTAGCGAGTTTCTTCCCTCCTTCGTTCTTCCTCACTTTTGCGCATTGCAACTGGTGATTTCGTTTTTGCTTTTTCCTACGCTCTATTCTATTTTTTCCCTTTTATCAAAATTAACGGTTCCGTCTTGGGGTATTTTAACAAAAATAGCTAAGGCGATGTGTGCTCCCCCTTTTATTCTCCATTTGCTTGATTCATCCATTTCTTGTTTTTCCTTTGTTTCTTTTTTACTCGGGAGTTTTGAGTACTAAAATGGTGCGAATATACACTAAAAATCAAGCAGTTAATTTAGTATCATTATAAAATAGCGGTTGATCTAGGGGAATTGTCCAAGATCAATGAAAGATTCGTAATTTTGTAGCCTCAAAAAAAATAAATAAACATGTTTCAAATTGGTCAAGCCTTAGTATCAGAAGATATTTTAGAAAAAGAATTTGTATGTAACCTGACGGCTTGTAAAGGTCAGTGTTGTATTGATGGAGATGCCGGAGCCCCAGTAGAGAAGGAAGAGACGGAAATTTTGGATGAAATTTTTGAAACGGTAAAACCCTATTTACGCCCTGAAGGTATTGCAGCTATAGAACAGCAAGGCACCTATATTATAGGAGAAGACGGTGAATATGAAACACCTTTGATTCACGGAGGCGAGTGTGCCTATGTGATTTACGACAACGGCATGGCCTTATGTGGCATTGAAAAAGCCTATATTGAAAAGAAAATCGATTGGAAAAAACCGATTTCTTGTCACTTATACCCTATTCGCATCAAGGAATACTCTTCATTTTCGGCAGTCAATTACCACAAATGGCATATTTGTAGCGATGCTTGTGCTTTAGGAAAAGAATTAGAAGTTCCTGTTTACAAATTCTTAAAAGATCCTTTGACCCGTAAATATGGTGCTGATTGGTATAAAGAATTAGAATTGGTTGCCCAAGAATACTATAAAAAATAAACTTACTTCAGGTATAGGGTTTGTTGTCCGTAGTCGAGAATTGCTTGACCCAAAGCGAACAAATCAGACCCTATAATTCCGTGTACATTTTTAGTTTTATACTCGGTCAGGGCAGTATTGACATGGCTCAAGTCCAACAACACAAAATTAAAATCCTCTTTTTTCCAACGCCCGAGTTGAATGGCGTTGTGGTAGCTCACTTGTGTGTGCATGCCATTCGCACCAGCCCCAGAAGCCTTTGTTTCTGAATCTGAAGGAGTTAAGTTAAAATAATCTATACTCTTAAAGTCAATACAGCTATTTGAAGCCCCAGTATCTAAAATAAAATCTCCCCATATTCCATTTACTTTTACGCGTACAAAAAGGTGGTTGGTTCTTGCTATTTTAAAGCGAATTTGTTTATAGCGCTCTTTTTTTAACCAATCTTTATAGTTTTCCATCAATTAAGTTTAGTTTTAATACTTTTTATAAGGTACTTTTGTAGTTTGAAAGATACTACTTTGTAGAATATTACCAAAGCATGATTTTTACCGATACACATACCCATCTGTACTCAGATGCATTTGCAGAAGATCGCAAAGAAACAATAAATCGCGCAATAACAAACGGAGTTACGCGCTTTTTTATACCTGCTATTGATTCAAGCTACGCTCCGGCGATGTTTGATTTAGAAGCAGCGTTTCCAGGCTATATCTTTTTGATGATGGGTTTACATCCTACCGATGTAAAACCAGAGACGTATAAACAGGAGTTGGCCTTTGTAGAACAAGAGTTAGCCCGTCGGAAGTATTATGCTGTTGGGGAAATTGGAGTGGATTTATATTGGGATAAAAGTACTTTATCCATCCAACAAGAGGCTTTTCAGCAGCAGATTCAGCTGGCGAAAAAGTATCACCTTCCCATTAATATTCACTGTAGAGATGCTTTTGATGAAGTTTTTGAAGTGCTAGAGCTAGAGAAAGGCGATGCACTACGCGGTATTTTTCACTGTTTTACGGGTACAGAAGAGCAAGCCCAACGAGCACTGAGTTATAACCTTAAACTTGGAATTGGTGGAGTAGCCACATTCAAGAACGGAAAAATTGATCAATTTTTAAACAAAATACCGTTAGAGCATATCGTATTAGAAACTGATTCTCCGTATCTTGCACCCGTGCCTTTTCGAGGCAAAAGAAATGAAAGTGCATATATTGTAAACATAGCAGAAAAGCTATCGGAGCTATATGAACTTCCATTGGAAACAATTGCAAATCAAACCACTGCCAATTCAAAAGCAGTTTTTGGTATCTAATTGTAAAAGAGAGAAACATAACATTTCAGTTTACATAAATATTTAAAACACTAATGTCTAAGTTTGATTCAATACGCCATTACCATGATCACGAGGTGAATGAGGTCTTAAAGAGCATCTCTAAGCACCCTATGGTCAAAGCGTTAATGGGTTTTACTTTTCCGAATAAAACCGAACAGCAATGGATGGAAGATTTGAGCAAAGTAACATCCATACAGCAATTTCAAGAAGAATTTGCGTATTACTCTATTCTTCGAATCTTAGAGAAAAGTTCCAATGGACTTTCTACTTCTGGTTTTGAGCACTTACAAAAAGATACGGCTTATTTATATATATCCAATCACCGTGATATCATCATGGATACTTCTTTGTTGAATGTAACCTTAAAAGATCACGGGTTAACCATGACTGCTTCTGCCGTTGGTGATAACCTAGTACAGAAGTCGTTTTTATTGGCTTTAGCCAAAGTGAACCGAAACTTCTTAGTTCGCCGTAAATTAACACCAAGAGAGCTATTGGAAAGTTCTCGTTTGATGTCGGAATACATTCACAGCCTAATCGTAGAAGAAAATCGTTCGGTATGGATTGCCCAACGTGAAGGACGAACCAAAGATGGGAATGATGCCACGCATACAGGGGTATTAAAAATGATTGGGATGGACGCAGGAGAAGAAAATTTGATGGACTATTTCAAGCAATTGAAAATTGTGCCTGTCTCTATTTCGTATGAATACGACCCGACAGATGCCTTAAAGATGCCTCAATTATTAGCGATTGCCAATAATGAAGCGTATATCAAAGAGAAAAACGAAGATTTCGTCAATTTATACAGTGGGATTATTGGTCAGAAAAAGGGCATTCACATTCACGTTGGGGATGTGATTGACACTGAATTAGATCAAATCAAAGCCATTGCAGACAAACCCAATAAACAATTACAGGCCTTAGCACAAGTGATTGACCATTCCATCATTACGAATTATCACTTATGGCCGACGAATTATATTGCCTACGATATTTTAAACAACACCAATCGATTTGCAGATCGCTATAGCGAGAAGGAAAAACAGTTGTTTGAACGTCGTTTAGAGCTACGCGTAAACAAACAGGAACAAAAAGTAGTAGACAACTTCTTGGCGATGTATGCGAATCCTGTGGCGAATAAATTAAAATTACAAGATGAACACTAAGCCGGCTATCTTACTCATCTATACAGGTGGAACCATTGGTATGGTTAAAGATTTTAAAACGGGGGCTTTGCGCGCGTTTAACTTTAATCAACTCGTAGAGCGCATTCCTGAATTGCATTTGTTGGATTGTGCGATAGAAACCTATTCGTTTGAAGTGCCGATTGACTCTTCGGATATGCAACCAGATTTATGGGTGCAGATGGCAAGTATTGTGGAAGAAAACTACGATCGCTTTGATGGTTTTGTGATTCTACATGGCTCTGATACCATGTCGTATTCCGCTTCTGCTTTAAGTTTTATGTTGGAAAATGTCCACAAGCCTGTAATCTTAACGGGGTCTCAATTGCCCATTGGTGATTTGCGTACTGATGCGAAAGAAAACTTAATCACAGCCATTCAGATTGCTGCTTTACAGGAGAACAATCTCCCCGTAATTCAAGAAGTATGCTTGTACTTTGAGTATAAATTATACCGTGGAAATCGCACCTCCAAGGTTAGTGCGGAGCTATTTAATGCCTTCACTTCTCCTAATGTTCCACATTTAGCAGAATCTGGGGTGAATTTACGCATCAACCATTCGTTATTGTTACAAAAACCATTATCTTTGCCGCTCACTGTTCACAAAAAGATGTCGCGCAATGTGATGATCTTGCGTTTGTTTCCAGGGATTCAACAACAGGTATTGGAGGCGATTTTAGCTATTCCGAGCTTGGAGGGAATTATCCTAGAGACGTATGGTGCAGGAAATGCTCCTACAGAGCCTTGGTTTTTGGAGACCTTGCGTCGTGCCACCCAAAAGGGATTAAAGATTGTCAATGTGACGCAATGTTCGAGTGGAAGCGTGATGATGGGGAAATACGAAACCAGTACGGAACTCAAAGAAATTGGGGTTATATCTGGAAAAGACATCACCACAGAAGCTGCAATTACGAAGTTGATGTATTTGCTAGCGCAACCGAATGTTCACGATTTTAAACGAGCTTTCGAAACGCCCATTTGTGGCGAGATGGAAGTCTAACATACAAAGAGAGGTGGCCGAGTGGTCGAAGGCGCACGCCTGGAAAGTGTGTATACGGCAACGTATCGAGGGTTCGAATCCCTTCCTCTCTGCTAGGAAAACCACCAACGGATGTTGGTGGTTTTTTTATTTGTATAAGTCTCTTATAATCAACACTTAATGTATTTCCCCCTTACTTTCTACTATTTGTAGGGATGTGTAGTTTTATTCTTTGGAGGTGTACATTCAGGTGTACCATATTTCTGTGAGGTGTATCATATTTTTTTAAAAAAAACTTCAACTAATTAATTCAATCTTTGAATAATCAAATATTTCATTAAGTTTACACAATATTTATTTAGCACTAAATTTAAAAAAATACTTAAATAATATTAAAAACCATTATAGTTAAAAATATTTAGCAAAATTATGTGGGAAAAAACCTTACCAAACAACTGCCCTAATTCCAATGCTATAGATTATGAAGGTAATGTATTCAGAATAATACAAACAAATAAACCTAATAAACAAGATTTTATTATCTATGCAGAATTATATCCAAATAATCCAAGATACAAAAACTTATGCCCTGCATATGCCATATCATTCTTTGACACTTTGGATAATGCTCAAAAAGCTTTAGCTAAAAACTCTACACTAGGTAAATACATTGCTAAATACCAATTAACTAAAACAGATGGAATGTCTAATTTCAATAAAAGCACTGGGCATATAAATACATGGTTTTATAGAAATTCATCTTTTAATATATTTACACCGATAGAAATCAAAGAATTTAATGAAGATCAATAATAAATATCAAATCCCAAATTACACATTAAATCTAAATGTGCTAGAAGCTTTTGACTTTCAGGGAGAGCCTATTTTATTATTAGAACAAGATAAAATAGGAAATTTTTTTATAAGCTATTTATTAGATTCAGATTCTGAGATTGAAACAAGATCTTATATACAAGTTAGTACAGATAAATTAACTACTATACTTGAAAATAAAATAAATATTCAAGAAGCATTTGAGAATCCTGAGAATGAAATAATTTATATCATCCAATTTAATTTAGCATTTGGAAATATTTTAAACACTTTTTTAATTCCTTCTGATGAAGTTATAAAAGATTTTATACCAAACAATTATGATTTTAAATTTGAATATAACTATAATGAAATCAGTATTAATCCAACTCAGTTATTAAATTATTCTGAAAGAAAAAACAAATTAGTCTTTGACTTTTATTTACAAAGTCAAAACTTAATAAGCAGTATAAAACCTTATGCTCTATATAAAGTTTTTACTCCTATAATAGAAATAATAAAAAACCTTTTAGAATTTGATAATAGAACAGCTGATAGATACCTATCCTTTAGCAATCTAAGACATTCTTCTCTGGGTATAACGATTGAATTAAACTACTCAAATGATTTGTTTTTAGAAAAAGAAACAGATGCACTAAATAAAATTATAAAATTATTTACTGCAGACTCTCAAGAAGAATTTAGTAATCTAATTTTTTCAACAAAAAACAATAAATACATAAAAGATTACAGTACAATTCTAAAGAGTATCATAGAAAACAATGCTATTTTAAGCACAGCTTATGCTCATCCAAATAATAAAGAAGTAAAGTCTGCTATTATTGATGTTGAACATGCTAAAAAAGTTAAATTAATTATTAATGAATCTTTAGACATCATAGAAGATATTGAAGTTATTGAAGGTATATTTAGAGAAATAAACATTGATGCTAAAGAACCTTCTTTTAAAATTTATATTGATAATGAGGATGTTTCATTAAGAGGTAAATTTGATCCTTCTGTTCTAGAAAAATTAAAAAGTGACTATTTAAATATAGGCAAAGAAAGATATAAATTTATTCTTAAGACAATATATCATCCTGAAACTAGTGTGAAATCTGAAGAGATAAAAAGATATTTAATAGAATATGAAAAGCTTTCATAAGCTATTATCTTAAAAAAATATACTCAATTAAAAGTTCAAATTTTATTTTCTAATATACAAGGTATACCCAAACAGGTATACCTTTTTTTATACCCTTAAACCATGCTAAACATACTATTCTTATTACAGAAAAACAGAACCAATCAAAAAGGTACATGCCCTATCAGATGCAGACTAACTTACCTTAAAACTAGAAAAGAGTTCTCAACAGGATTATTCATAAAGCCTATTCACTGGCAAAACTCCAAACAGAGAGCCCATCCTCTCAATGAGGAAAACAATTTTATCAATACCCAGTTAAGCCTGATTAAGAACAATATTAATCAGGCTTTTTTATTTCTACAATTGCAACAAGTTGATTTTACAGTAGAAGCTATTCACAAACAATACATTGGAGAAGAACAACAAGAAGACAAAGGGTTAATGCAAGCCTTTACTTACCACAATAACAGAATCAAAAAGCTAGTAGGGATTGAAACATCTATTAATACATGGGAAAGATATGACAATACACACAATCACATCAAAGCTTTTTTATGGTTTAAATATCAAAGAAAAGATATGCTCTTAAAGGATCTGAAGTATAACTTTATTCAAGAATTTGAGTATTACTTACAAACAGAAAGACAATTCAAACCTACTACAATCTTTAAGACCATTCAGAGGTTCAGGAGAGTCATTAGAGTGGCTGTATCACTTGATTACCTAATCAAAGACCCATTTATGCTATATAAAGCTAAAAAGCCTAGAAAAGAGATTGTTTACCTTACACCTGAAGAACTAAGTAAACTAGAAAGCCATGATTTTTCTCAGAGTAGATTAGAAAAAATACGAGATTTATTCATTTTGTGCTGTTATACAGGCTTAGCTTTTAATGAAATGAGTGTACTAGAACAGAAACATATCATTACTAATTTTGATGGAAATAAATGGATTAAAATGACTCGTCAGAAAACTTCTAAGGAATTATCCATACCTCTACTACCTAAAGCACTTCAGTTGCTAGAAAAAATCAGTTCAACCTATCCTCAGAAGACCAATAAATTACTCCCTAAAATTAGCAATCAAAAATTTAATTCTTACTTAAAAGAAATAGCTTTCATTGTAGGTATAGATAAAGTACTTACTCATCATATTGCAAGAAAGACCTTTGCTACAACAATTCTATTATTTAATGATGTACCTATGGAAATAGTTTCCGAGCTTCTAGGACATTCAAAGATTTCAATGACTCAGGAACATTATGGTAAGATTGTACAAAGTAAATTGAGTGAACATATTACTAAACTAGCTGAGAGATTACTTTAATTTCCTTGTTCTACTATGTTAGTAAAAATACAGATTTAAAAAAAGAGATGGGTTATTCCCATCTCTCTAATTTTAAATTTGGTACTTCACCAATGTTATTAGTTAGTATTTCTTTTAAGACAGCCTCAACATATTCTACATGCTCTTCTGTTGTTATAATTGAGTCATGTAAAGTAAAAATAGGTACATTGGGGTTTTCACTATTAATTCTTACACATGCCTTTTCTAACACTAGTTCTGATTCTAGTTTTTGCAAACAGATAGCCAATGTATTATATGTTTTATCTCCTCTTTTAATCAGTTTAAATATCTCATGAACATTAGGGAATTTTTCTTTAAAGAGTTTTGCTTCATCATTCTTAGTTCTGTTAGAACTAAATAATACAGTAAACATCACATCTTTAGCTTTATTTCTAACACTTTTTAAAGTTTCGGCATCAGTTTGCTGAACATTAGGGATCAAGCCTTTTATAATCATTTCTTTTGCAAAATGTTCATAAAATTTACCTTGTGTCACTAAGTTTTTAAATAAAACTACATCCTCATTATTTTCCAATTCTTTTATTAAATTTATTATATCACTCTTATTTTCTATTGAAGGATTGTTTATTTTATCATCCATATCATTTCTATTATAAGATTCCTCATTTAATAAAGCTAAAGCCATATAAGGTTGAGAATTAGAAATGTCAATAGCACATAATTTTTCACCTTTAAATTTAATAAATTTCCTAAGTTCACTCTTTACCTGAGTTAAGTTAGTATGCAACCTATTACTTGTATTATCCACAAAAAAAAGAATATCTCCTTGACTTAATTTTAATATAGGTAACAGTCGTGCATTATAATTTCTCCATGCTGGGCTTTCACCAATTAACTCTTTTTCAGCATTAAATAATTCTCTCAAAGCACCCTTCGCCCCTTCCAAATCAACTTCTAAATCATCAAACCAAATTCTCATAAATGAATCTTCACATATCTTCTCAAAATTATGAGGAACATTATAAACAATACTCTTTATTAGAGTCTGTTTAGTTATTTCAACAGGTTTAAGTTCAGATACATAATCATTAGTAAATCTATATCCTATACATTTTTCACCTGTTATGTAATGATTATCTGTTTCAATAATACCACATTCAATAAGGTATTCTAAATAAGATTTGTAATCCTTTACTTTTTTTTGCAATAATACACTACTTATACGTGTATATCCGTTTTCTTCCTCCTCTTCATTTATTCTTATTGCACTGATTAAGTGTAAGATATACACAAAACAATCCCTATGATAAGCAAAGTTGGGAGGATTACCTTCTAAAACACCATCTATATCCACTTTTTCGGGAATATAGAGTGTCCATGCCTTAAATATAGGCACACCTGTTCTACTAAAACGAGCAGTACCATCCCTTTTAGTATCTATCTGATTAAAGTGCAAATTTAGTACTGCTTGCACTTGGAAGGTTTCTTCCATTATCCCCTTCCATAAAATGAAAGAGAAATTTCCTCTAGGCTCAAAACCTATCAGGCACCTCTTACAAGGTGAGTGGAATCTTCTTTTATAAAGAAACTAGTTCAATATAAAACCTTCTAATCATACTATTCTTGAAAATACAAAAGAGTAAAACTCTTATACATCAGAATATATAATTGTAAAAACTATATAATGTTTGAATTAAATCAGAGAGAAGAACACTACTCTGTTTTTTAAATAAAAGGATATTCTCCTTTCATTTTAGAAATAACCTAATACTTAGTTTAGGCAAGCTGTGAAAGCTGTACAAATTTATAACAAAAATTAATTAACAACCAAATCTAAATTTAAAAAATATGCAAATCAGACAATCAGAAAGAAAAAGAGCCAAAATTAAAATGGCTCTACAAGGAACAGCTGGATCAGGGAAAACCTATTCTTCCCTACTCCTAGCTAAAGGAATAACACAGGGAGATTTATCCAAAGTAGTTATTATTGACACAGAAAATGGAAGTGCAGATTTATATGCTCATTTAGGAGCTTATAATGTATTACAACTGCAACCTCCATATACACCTGAAAACTATATTCAAGCTATTGAAGTTTGTGAATTAGCTCAGATGGAAGTTATTATTATAGACAGTATTTCTCATTGCTGGGATGAACTCCTAGACTTTCATTCTAAACTAGCTGGAAATTCTTTTGCTAATTGGGCAAAAGTAACTCCTAGACAAAAAAGCTTTATAGATAAAATACTCCAATGCTCAGCTCATGTTATTGCAACTATGAGAACTAAGCAAGACTATGTATTGAATCAGAAGGATGGTAAATACATTCCTGAGAAAGTAGGGTTAAAAGCAGTACAAAGAGATGGCTTAGATTATGAATTTACCCTTGTATTTGACCTAGACATCAAACACTTTGCTGTTTCTTCTAAAGACAGAACTAGCCTATTTATGGGTAAACCTGAATTTATTATTAATGAAGTAACAGGTAGAAAGATTCTAGCATGGTGTAATACAGGTAGACTTATCTCAGAGAATGACAACCTACTTACTAAAATAGAAGCGTGCCAATCTGTACAAGAACTCTTAGTGTTATACAATCAAAATCCCAAAGCACAGAGTGAACTAAAACCCAATTTTGAAAAGAAGAAAGCACAACTTTTCGCATTAACTAACCCTCAAAACTTTAATCCCAATGGACAATTTAATTACAACTAGTGTTTCTACTAACATAATAGAACAAATAAATAGAGACAATCCCTCAGGATTCTATAGTATTCCTCAGGAAATAAGAAATCCTCAGATAGAATATTATGAATATACAAATCTACCTGTATATGAGCATAAGCCCTTTATTGAAGCTAATACACAGGAGATTGATTTAAGTGTATTACAACAAGATTGTATTATTCCTGTATTCTCTAAAGACAATGAAAAGACCATAGCACACCAAGAATTCATTGAAATAGCTCTTGAATGTGCTTCTCTAGCATTTCCTACTCATTCCTTTAGTTCAACTGAAATTAGAGTATCTCATCAAATTAAAGGAAGAGTACCTGAAGCAATTCACAAGAATGCCAAAGACCTTTTAGAACATGAAAAGACTCAGTATTTTGAAAGAATGGCTTTCATTATTAAAATACCTAGTATTACAGAAACTATTAATGGAAATGAGCTCTGTTTAACTCTAGGAGGGGTTAGAGCTTATAACCAAGAGAATTTATACAACAAGAAATCCTTTGAGAAATTCAAATTCTTTATTGGGTTTCAAAATTTAGTCTGCTGTAATTTATGTGTGAGTTCAGATGGATTTGTATCTGAGATGCGTGTTAGCTCCTATCAAGATTTACAAGCTAAGATTTTAGAAGTAATACTGAACTATAAAGCTGAGAAGCATTTAAAAGGGCTCAGAGACTTTACTAATTACTCTATTACAGAAAGTCAATTTGCTCAGCTTATAGGGAAAGCTAGACTATATAATCACTTACCTAAATCCACTAAATTAGAACTACCTGAGCTAACCTTTAATGATGGGCAATTCAATACTATTGCTAGAGATTTTTATCAGGATGATAGTTTCTGTAAAGATCCAGATGGAGATATTAATCTATGGAGTGTATTCAACCTCTTTACTCAGGCTAATAAAAGCAGTTATATTGATACTTTCTTAGAAAGAAACCTCAATGCTTATGATTTTAATCAAGGAATATGCAAAGCATTGGATGGTGATAAGGGGTATCAGTGGTTTTTGAGTTGATTTTAAAATGCCCTAAATTTCATATAAATAGGGCATTTTTGTTAGAATACATAATCTACTTTTTTCATGTACTTTTTTGATTTTAACTCTTTGGATGATACAGGTTCAAATATTTGTTCTAGTGTAAATCCACTGAATTTTGGTTTAGTTTCAAAGTAATATACTTTTCCTTTCTCAGGCACCAATCTTGCACTTGCTATACCTGCACTCTTTATCACTATTTCTGTTAAGGACAAATCATGTACTTTATATTCCAAATGCCCTCCACTTGAAATATCAGCAACTTTTATACCGTTTACAACAACTTGAATAGTTAAAAGAGAGCCCATATTTCTTTTAGGTCTATAAATATTTATTATGGCATATGCATCTTCTGTTAACCTCTCTTTTCTAACTTCATCATCTATTATTTTTTTTTGATATTCCAACTCAAACTGTGCTTCTTTTATAGCTAAAGCCCTCTCCATTAACTCATATGGAGGCTTATAAATAAAGTCATCTACAAATTTACTTTCTGCTCCTACATATCTTTCTCTTTGGATATTAACATTTTTTTGATTAGCTAATCCTTCTTGAAAACCTCTATTATATCCATCATTATAACTAGTAGAAGACTCACCAATTTTTGGTATTGGTGCAATAGGAGGTATTGGTTCTATACAGCTTATTCCTTTATCATAACAAAAACCTTTTTTATAACCATCAGCAAAACCCTGTGAAAACTTGTCTTGTCCAAAACAAATACATGCATATAAAAGACTAACAATTAAAGCTACATACCTATTAACCATTTATTAATTATTAAAATTAAATACTGTAAAAATAGTATAATTATTAAACATACACTAGTGTGATTCTCCTCACAAACTAGCCCCCCCTTTCTCCTAGTCAAACAAATACCCCCACTTATTCCTAGCAAAAAGGAAATTTTCCAGCTCCATATAGAAACTTAGCTAAAATCACACAGAGTTAAGCAAACCTCAGCTTGCTCTTAAACCTAGCTGAGTTTGGAGTTCATTTTAATCTTAAAAATTTTAAACCTATGGTAAAAATTATCAACTACAAGGAAAGACAAGCAGAAGATGGAAATCTATTTTATGTCTTAGAGATTACAGGAGGTGTGGAAATGATGAAGAGTCAAACTACAAATCAATACTATGCAACAACAAAGAAGGTTTTTATAGCATCAACCTTTGATGAAGCAACATGCAAGGCTCTTATAGGCACAGAAATGGAGGGAAACATTGTAAAACAAGAATGTGAGCCTTATGAATACATTAATAAGGATTCAGGAGAGGTGTTTCAATTAACTCATAAATATGTGTATGAGCCTGATGCAGATAACACTATTTTATAGTTCTATCTGGAACTTGATAGCTACAACAAGACTAAGTATGTTCTCTTATTGGGCATACTTAGTTTATTTTTAAGGAACAGCACAAATGACAACTAGACTAAAGCTAGCCTTTTGCTCTCTGTTTTAATACTATAAAAAATAATGAGATATACTATCATAGCATATCTACACATTAATCTTTAATCCATTACAGATTTTTCTTTTAAATTTGAAAGAAAAAATGATTATTCCCAATATTTTTATTTCTGATTTAATCTATCTAAAAGGAAATACTACCTATGGTCAAAAATTAAATATAGAAAATGCGTTATACAACCTATGTTTAAAAGATAATACAGTCTTATTCTTTGATTTAAAAAAGAATACAAAAGTGAATACATTAATTGACAATAATCACTTATCTATTTCAAGATTTTTTAATACTAAAGGCTATAATTTTATATTCTTCCCAAAAGAACAAATAAAGCCTCTAAATCATAAATTCATTCAATATTATATTCCACATTTAAATAACTTATTACCTACAAAACCAACTGAATCAATTATAACCTTTCAAGATGAATATTATAAAGACATACTTACAAGTATTAATTATCAAGGACTAATACAGACTGGTTTTTTAATTATTATAGAAAGAAAAATCTATGTGGTTAGCATCAATAGTTTAGAGGATTTAATAAAAATACTAGATTTTTTACAGTATAATATACCCCCTGTGTCTAAAGACACTATTAATACTAGCTTTATAGATGATGATGTATTTTATAGCCCAAGATCTTTTACTCAAGATGAATTTTTAAATGCTTTAGCTTCAAATCTAGATAGTGATACAAAAAAAATCATTGAGTCTTTTGAAAAAGAACTAGAACTAATGCAAAAATCAGGTCAATTATTATACGCTTTACCTATTCTAAAAAAACTAATTGCAGACCAATATGAACATCTTGAATTTTCTCTGGCAAATAGTGATATCTCTATTAGTGAAGAATACAAAATCACTTTCACAAAGTACAATAATCTAGAATTACCTTTGAGCCACCTAACCAAAGTAATTTACATTTTATTTTGTAAATACCCAGAAGGGATAAACATTAAAGAATTGAGTAAATATAGAGATGAATTAATTTCGTTATATACTAGAATATCAAATCAACTAGATTATGACAAGATAATCAAAAGCATAGATGATTTAATAGACCCAGATAGCAATAGTATTTACACTCATTTATCAAGGATTAAGTCAACTTTACACCAAATAATGGATGCTAAATATGCTGAACAATATATAATAACAGGAGATGCACATGGCAGTGACTTCAAATATATTAATGCCATCAGAATGTATTTTTAAAACTAAATCTCTTCTGGAACTAACAAGAGTTTAGACACACTAATATTCAAAGCTTTAGATATTCTATATAAAGTAAAAATTGTTGGATTAGTCCTTCCTGACTCTATTCTAGATATATTAGTTGTGTCAATATTACCTTCCATTAACCCTACTAATTCTACCTGAGAAAGATTCTTTAACTCTCTTTGGTATTTAATATTCTCCCCTACTCTTTTTAACAAATCTAACTTATCCATACTTGACATATTTGTCAAGTGAATAAATAACTTATATTTGTTTAAATAAATGTCATATATGACAACACTAAAAAGAATTATCTTTTTTTAGATAGTACAAATTTACTGTATATTCAACAGTTTATCCATAGTTGCAAATTTGCAACTAACTAATTGATGATATTTATTAAATTACTTTTGAACAAATAAAAATGAAAAAAAACCATTTATTATGCTTTGGATTATTTTTTTAGCCTTAGGGGGCTTTATCCTCTACAAATTCTTGAATTTCAACAATAAAGTAGCAAAAAAACCATTTATACCAACTTTTAAAATTTTTATTGATGAATTAAATCATGACACCTTAAGTGGATTAGGTACTTTAAATCAAGTAGATGAAATAGAGTATATTTTATCAAATCCATATGGCTCTGCTCTAAATACAAAAATTACATTCAAATATTTAGGTAGTAGTCTTAGAGTAATAATAGACACTCAAAACTATTTCATGATGAATAATGATGGAAGCTTTGATAGTTTCTCATATACATTCAAATCTCTTGATAAAATTGATTTAAATGAGACCACCCAAAAAAGGATGGTAGAGTATTTGAAAAATGCCTTTACAGAGTACCTAAATCATAGAAAAACACTATAATTATATTATGAACACAATCATTGACACCTTAATCACACTAGCTAAAATAGCCCTTGTAACACCAATTATTATAATTGCTATAATCGGGATTACAAGTAAGAAAAAGAAAAAATAAAATGAAAATAAAACTGATTATACTACTAGTTTGTATAACTTCTGCATGCAATTCTTTAATAATGATGGATTACCTTATTTTAAATATTAGATAAAATGAAAAGACAATTATTTTTATTTTTAGGACTATTTCTTATTGCAAGTCCTTCTCTTTTGGCTCAATCTAAACTAGATGAAATCAGGGGCTTTAAAGGCATAAAGATTGGAGATAGTTATAGCAAATGGGAACATAGCTTGAGTAACAAACAGATTCAAGGTAATGAAGCAGGATATTACTTCTCTAACCCTTGTTGTACTGAAGTATTTGACTATGATATAGAAGAAATATTTCTAATATTTGAATATAACACCTTAAAATCTATAAGAATAACTACAAAATGGTTTGATAAACCAGGTGAATGGAGAGATACTGAATTTATGGATATAAAACAGAGGTTAGAATATTTCTTTGAACCTGCCACAGATTATCTTACTCCAAAAAATAAAGAAGGAAACATTATATGGTTTTGGGAAGGCAAACAAATATACATGCAGTCAGAATATGAATGGTATGGAAGCTTTAAACCTAGTAGAGTCACCATATCTATTGCAGATAAAAATTATCTAGAAAAACAATTACAAAGAGGTTTTTAATCTCACTAACTAAACCACCCTTAATCAGGTGGTTTTTTTTTACCATACTATGACTAAAATTCTAAATCAATTTTATCTAGGAGCTCCTTATGAAGATTTAGAATTTGAGCTCTTAGTATTACCTGAAAAACTTCAAGGAATAGATAATTATAGCTATATAGGAGTAGTGCATACTCCATTACTTGAAAACTATACTTACACCATTGAATTATTTTATGAATGGGATATTTTAAAAGGTATTTTATTTACCTTTCAAAGTTTAGCTTCTGAGGAATTAATTCATATCAGAGAAACTATATTAGAAGAAACTACAGGTGAAATTAATGTACTATCTGCTGAAAGAATAAACCTTTCTCAATTAGGTTCACCTAATTCTAATCTATCACCTGATATGAGTTATCTATTCATCTCAGATGTATTAGATATATACTCTAAATTCTTTCTCTATTATGTTAGTAATAATACATAAAGGCATGCATTTAGGCTAACATAGTATAAGAAGAAAACCTAATATATTAATAATCAGATAGAATAAAGAGAGGGTTCGAATCCCTTCCTCTCTGCAAGGAAAACCACCAACGGATGTTGGTGGTTTTTTTATTTGTATAAGTCTCGTGGGGAGCTCGCTCACCTAAGAGGTTTTACAAATAAAAGAACAAGACAAAGCGCAGCGGTGCCGTAGTTTTCCTTGTAAAAAACACCCTTATTAGGAAAACCGAAGCGCAGCGGAGGTAATTCCTAACTTGATAAATTCATGAAAAGCTCGCTCACCTAAGAGGTGTTACAAATAAAAAAACAAGGCAAAGCGCAGCGGTGCCGTGGTTTTCCTTGTGAAAAATACCCTTATTAGGGAAAACCGTAGCGGAGGTAATAAACTGTTATTTATATACAAAAATAAATAAACACAATCAATTAGATTTGAATACACAAAACAAAAAATGTAAACTAAACTCTTTGATTACAAAAAAAACTAAAAAATTAGAACCAACATTTTTTGATTACAACTCCTGAAAACAAAACTCTCTGATTACGAAGTCATCTTGACTTTTTAGTTTTGTAAAACTTTTTCAGTCCTATAACAATAAAAGCTACGAAGTTCCACGCCATCCAGCTAGAAAGTACAGTGTCAAATCTATTGAGCAAAGAACGAAAGCGATCTAACCAAGCATTCGTTCTTTCAATGGCATATCTTGCTTTGTATAGTTGTTCATCAAAATAATCATCTTCATTATCTTGCCCATTTCGTTTATTTGGACAGATGTTCGCTATTATTTCTTTTTCACTCAATATTTTTCTAAACTCCTGAGAATCAAAACCAGCATAAGCATTAATACACAATCCTGATAGAGATATTTCAGCATTAGATAGTTAACTAGTTATATCTTCAAAATAAACTTCTATATCAAATAAATCACTGTGATTTCCTACTATCGGTTCTTTTTTAGTTGTTAAATTTCGAATAAATTGCTGTATCCACAAACTTACCCTTGTGGTATTCCTTTTCTTTAAAGTAGGCTTCACGTACAAAACCACATTTTTCTACTACGCGAATGGAGCCTTTATTTTCTGGGTAGATGACAGCTTCGAGGGAGTGAAACCCCAGATTGTTGAGTCCAAAATCGACTAAACGCTGCAAAGCTTCGGTGGCATAGCCTTTCCCATAAAATTCTGGGAGTAACATATAGCCTGTTTCCGTGCGGTAATGTTGGAGTTGCATGCGATAAAATCCCATCGTACCTATCACCACTCCACTTGCTTTGTCTACAATAGTCCAATTGATGCACTCTTTATTTCTCATGCGTTCATGTAGGGAATGGATATAGTCTTCCGCTTCTTTTATTGCTGTAGCAAGAGGAACTGGGATATGCTGCATCACTTCAGCACTTGAACGCATGGCAAATATGGCTTGCGCATCAGTTAAAGTCGTTTGTCTAAGGTATAATCGTTCCGTTTCTAATACGGGAAATATAGATAGGTCTAAGGTTAACATGGTTTAAATTCTAGTACTAGGCTTAAAAGTAGGAAAAAAAGTCTTGCTCTTGTCAAAAAAACATAGTTTCTCACACCGTCCTTATTTTCCCCCTACTAGCTCTCTTCTAATTATTAGTTGTACCTTCCCTTATTCAACCAAACAAAAATGACAACAAAAAAACTCGTACTTCCACCCACTATTCGAATGCTTACGGAAGATGAACTTCCTGCGAACCCTTCTCTTTTAGCGCGGTTAAAAGAAGGTCAACAAGCGAATATCGTTCCTGGATACACCTTCACTCCAAAAACTAAAAATGAAAACCAACAGGAGTTGCCTTTTTCTTTTTATGCAGAAATAAACGTCGATAACACGCAATTATGGGAATTATTTATCGCCTTAGCAGCCACTTTACCACAGCAAGCTTCGCTCTTATTTGGGCCAATCGATGCTGATATACACTATGGGAATTATACTGATACGGCATCTATTCTTCAAACATTGGAACCCTATAAAACAGAATTGACACAAGATCCTTTTCTTGTATTTGCCCTATTGTATCACGACAAAGAACAACTCATTGAAATTTATGTTGATGAAAGTAAGTACATCAAATATTGGGGCGTGGATGAATCTGCCTTTCGATCCCTTTTGGCCAAGTATCAACTAACGGAACAGGAAGATTTAAACTTTATTGACGAATATCCAAAAATTCGAAACAATCTAAAACTTGCTAATCCCAGTGTACTGGATACGGCTGAATTGATTCAACTTTTACTCGTGACCTTTACTTAATTTTTACTTGTTATGTTGTCTACAATACAGTTTATTGCTTGATATGATGTACGATTATGGTGATATACCGTATCTTTGATCAAAAGAAAAATTTACTCAAAAATCGCTATGCACCTAATTTCTATTCCACCTAAGCCCCCGCTATTGGCACTTTTTACACTGTCTATTGGTCTACTTTTCACCAGTTGCAGTGATCTCAAAGAAATTGACAACAAATACCTGACGATTCAAGTCCCTAAAGACTATATGGATATGACTGATTTTGACAACGAGGATGTACTCTTTTTAGATCGCCTTGGAGAAGATGGTTTGGAAAGCATTTTATCCATTGACAATGAAGTTGATTTTATTACCCAGCCCAATAGTCAAACCATACAAGAAGATACCCCTGTAGAGGTTTTAGCGCGTCGTTTGCGTTCTATTGAAGATGCGGCAGAAAACGACCCTAACTTTCGCTGGACCAGATTCCGCCTAGTAGAGGAAGCTAGAGCTACTACTTTTAAAGGATTACCCGCTGCAGAAGGGGTTTTTGAAGTCCAAGAATACATGAAACGCACAGATCAAGTCGTTACAAGAAGAGTCAAGCGCATCGTTATTTTTATGGAAGACGATTTGTGGAATATTGTATTAGCGCCTTCGCGTTTGCAGCGCTATACCACAGAAATGGAAGTATTTGAAGTGGCATTAGAAAGTATGATTATCAAAAACTAACCCGACTTTTCATCGCAAATTGTACCTTGTAACGCTCATTTTTTTTATCTTTAATCAAAAAATGCTACAGAAAATAACCCTTTGTTGTTTCTTTATGTTCTCCCTTTATTCGTGGGGACAAATTACGGAATTTAAAGCACCCAATTACGAAGTGATTGGTAAAGCGATACAAGACAAATCATCGAATGTTTACTACCCTGCCCTTTTGCGTCAGTTTAAGTCTAACACAACGGCTCTAACACCTCGTCAATATGAGTATTTGTATTATGGTTATGCCCTTCAAGACACGTATAATCCTGACGCCATCTTTTCAAAAGAGACAGAATTGAAGGCTTATGCAAGTAAAATACCCGATAGGGCTGATGTTCCTCAAATCAAAGCCTTACTCCAAGAGGCATTAGATGAATTTCCCTTTGATTTTACTCATTTGTTATTCCTCTCGTATCTGTATGATTTCACTGGTGAGGAAGAAAAATCAGCACTTATTTCCAATCACGTTGAGTCGTTGGCTAAAGTCATTAATCGTTCAGGGAATGGGTTAGCTTGTGAAACTGCTTTTCACGTAATTGCAGCATCCCATGAAGCCTTTATGCTTGATCTCTTTTCCCTAGCCTCTATCAACCAACGAGTGCATGGTACTTGTGATTTTTTTGAATTAGATTCTGAATTATACACTATTGCTGGGTTGTACTTTGATGTGAGTCGATTACAGCAAGCAGGACACCGCAATACAACACACAAATAAAAAATAAAATGAAGAACCGGAAAGTATGCAACAACTTTGTCCGCAATTATTTGCGCATTTCTGGAAGTAAACATCAATCATGGGATATAAAAAAGTTTGTATAACTTGTAGGCTATGCTTTAGTAGGCCTCACGATCTTGGAACAGCTTCTATTTCTCCTTGTCCTACTTGTTCTAAACCGATGCATCTATTGACGCATCGATTTAGAGCACCAGCAAAACAAGCAGATCAAAAATGGAAGGTTGTGTGTTTCCTAATTGACCATGGTTTTTTGTACCAACCGATTTACAAAGTAAAGGATGGTCAATACACCAAAGAGAAAGTGAAGTATCCAGAAACCCTTATGGATGCTCGCGTTTTTGTAAAAGACTATCAGGCGCAAGCGTTTCCTAAATAATCGAATTAGCGGAATTGACAGTCCGATCTATCAACCGATCACCGTTCAACTTGATCTAGATACCGAACGCATTGATTCAACCAAACAGATTAAACGCTAACTAAATGGCTCTATTTTCATATCATCTCGTCAACGTCTCTTTACTCACGGCTTGGAAGGTGTTACTTTTTCCGCCTAAGGTAGGGAAAACGCCGGGTTTGATTCACATGGAAACAATGTATGCCATGACCTTGGGTTCGCCTATCTTGTCTCCCTCTCGCTTCTTATTTCGACAGCTTGTTGTTTTTGCACAATGGGAAAGTGAGGCTGATGTAGAGCATTACCTCAACAGCACGACATTGGGACAGACCTTAGCCTCGGGTTGGCATGTACGACTTCGATTTTTAAGACAATGGGGAAGAATTTCTGGTTTCCAAATTCCAACAGAGAATGAAACAAAGTATCCCGATGATGCTCCTGTCATTGCCGTAACACTAGCTCGAATGCGCTACTTTCAAGTTCCACGCTTTATCCGATGGGGTAGACCTACAGAACAGCTCGTTCGCGACCATCCAGCCACTACCTTAGCGCTAGCCTCTTGTCATTTTCCCAACCTCATTTCGACCTTTTCCATCTGGGATTCAACCACCTCCATGACGGATATGGTGCAAGGGCATAGTCGTGTTTCTCAGCCCAAGAGGCATGTGAATGCCATGAAAGAAAGAGATCGAAAAGATTTTCACTTTGAATTTACCACCTTGCGTTTTCAACCCCTTGCAGAATTTGGAACCTGGAACGGTAAAACCAACTATAGTTCTAATCTAACTCAAACACGATAACATGAGATTCGCGTCTTTTAAACAACATTTTCAAGATTGGTTTACCCAACAATGGGTGATTTTATGGGGCCGAAAAATATCGCCTTCTTCTCATGCTTGGCTTCTCGGTCCTTTTGGATCCATTGGTGATCAAGGAGAAGATTTTATCTATCAATTGGCACAAAAAGAAGGATTGGACGTTCAACGAAATTGTCAGCATACCGGAATACTACCCGATGTCAACGCTTTGAACCTCCCTTCGGATCAACGACAAAAACTTGACTCATCCATTGCTGATTTTTATGAAAAGACAGCACACTATGACCTCAAAATAAAACTAAAGTGGAATCCTTTTTTTAAAGGATTTGGCTATTTGGTTCACCTGCTCTTTGGAAAGCGAATCAAGCAGTTGAATATTCCCATCTCCAATGATTCTCAGCCTCAGCACATCCGCAGTGAAATCATTCAACTCCTTGATCCTACTACTCAAAACGTACAACACACGTTTTGGTTGCGCACCTATGAATCCAATGGGGATGTATTATTTTCAGGATTATATGGAACAGGTCAATTGCCAACAGGTGAAACTGTAGTTAAAGTCGTTTTTCCCTTACCTCAAGGGAATGCAACTGTCTTGTTAACTCCCTCCATTACAACAGATGGACAACTTCTGCTTCAGGCTAGTGGAACTGCATTTGGAGAAGCGGGTTTTTACTTTTTACTACACGATACGAAAAAACAATACTGGGCGCAATATATCGCCTCTTTTACAGATCAACTTGTAGTAGATGCCGCTGGTTCTTCTTTAAAGGCCTATCAACAGTTAAAACTAGCTGGATGTTCTGTTTTGAAGATTACCTATCTCCTACAACCAAGAGAACAGTAGCTAAAAACTTCGTTTACCTTCCTTATCCCTTAAGGCAGTGATAAAATGGTGTTACTCCTTTTTTGTATGTTGAAACAGCCAATTATACAAGTCGATATGGCGGTATAAATCTTCTACACTTCCGTGGTTTCCTCCTTTGATCACTTGTAGTTCTACGGGAGCTTTGGCCTTGCAGTTTTGAATGGCTGTCATAATTTTCTTGGATTCTTTGAGCGGAACAATAAAGTCTTTGTCTCCGTGAATTAGCTTAATCGGTAGATCCGTCAAAGCACAGGCATCTTGCGTCTCTCCGCCTCCACAGATAGCAATCGCTGCTGCCAAACGATTGGCATATTTACTGGCATATTTCATCGTTCCATAGCCACCCAAACTCATTCCTGTAATGTAAATTCGACTTTCATCAATGGCATAATGTTCAATCATATACTGTACGATTTCATCTACTTTATCCGGGTTCCACGGCCCAGAAGGCAGTTGAGGTGCAACCAAATAGGCTGGAAGCTTCAACCCTTTTTCGATCCCTCTCAATGGACCATAACGCTTCACCCGCTCAATATTCGTCCCTGATAAACTTCGACCATGTAAAAAGATGACCAAGGGATTCTTTTCCTGTAAAACACTAGGCTCATTGACCCAAAACTGATAGGCTGTCTGATCCAAAATCGCTTGAGGTTGAGCCGATAACCCAAAGGAAATCAAGCCCATAAACAACACTAGTAAACGCATAGATTTTTTATCTAAATATAGTGGATTCTAAACATACACACAGAAAAAAAAAACGATAATCAGCATCCCCCTACATCCCTACCGAAGGAAATCATCTAATTGACTTCTGGCTAATCCCTTACACCTATTATCACTATAGTGCACGCCATACCCTCACTAAAAAATAAAGTTATTTTTTGTTAATTATACCTTAATATATTTAACACATACCTAATATATTCTATTTTTAAGCAATAAATAAACTTACACACTCAATCCATATGAAAAAGATACTAAAGACCACCTTATTAGCTAGCCTTAGTTTATTTCTATTCAACTGTAGTTCTGATGATAGTACACGTCCAAATGAACCAGATATTATTGAACCTGAGCGCCCTATGATCGAAAAGACCTATTACTTGCGTTCTATTGATCAGAATTTTTATGATGAGGATACCGCATCAAATGAAACATATCTGCTTCAAGCATCCTATAAACTAAACTATGATGCTGATTTTAACTTAACTACAATCAACTATCAAGATAAAGGGTATACAAATGGTACACTCGTGAGAGAACAAGCCTTTGACCTTTTACACACCTTAGACGAGAAAGGAAGATTACAAAAGATGACCTTCAACGATGGAACTACCCTGATTGAAGAGCATACGTACACGTATAACGAAGATTTACTGCAATCTACCCACTACAATCTACTAGCACAGGGTGGTGCCTTTACAGCTAAATATCGCTATAATGACAAAAAACAACTCATCTCTGCGAGTGCCTTAGAAGCGAATTTACTAGTAGATTACAGCTATAATGAGCAAAATCAAATGAAACAATTCAAGATAAGCGGGCAAACGCTAAAAGTAACCTATGATGATAAACTATCCCCGTTCTACAATCTTCCGTTTGATTTAACTAGCGCACTAATTAATTTTCAGTATGTATTTCCATATACCTATACATTCCCGAACAATATCACGTCCTTCAGTATGGGAGGAGAAGTTTCTGATGTAGATTTCACTTACAATGAAGCGAATTTACCAACGAAAGCCGTGTATTATGATGGAAAAAGAGAAGATAAGGAAATTGGTTTCGAAATTACCTACACCTATGAAATAAGAGAAACAGAAGTTCTTCGCAACTAACAAAATAAAATGCAAACCGATTCAGTGATGAGTCGGTTTTTTTATGGTTTACACCAAGCCGTCAAACCCGACCAAGCGATTATTTTTTCCTCTAAAGACATCCTTGCATGAGCGCCACTAGGTGAAGGGAGTGTCACGGTTTGGATTCCCTCTATTGTCCCGATATATTTTCTAAAATAGTGTTCCGCCTTTTGACTTGAAAACACGACCGTGTGAATACTTGGGTAGTCGCGCAGGAGTTGTTGGATATCATTGGGCTGTTCTTCTTGGATCGCGGCATCTAAACTGCCAGTTCGTTCACAGGATTGCAAGACATCCCATAACGCAAGGTGATTCTGCTGAATCAAGGCAACTCGATCTGCATAGACGATTGAAAAATCATGCTGAAACAGGGCAAACAAAATCTTCCAAAAGGCATTTTGTTTGTTTCCATAATATTCTTGTTGTTCCAATGATTTCACACTGGGCATTGTTCCCAAAATCAACACCTTTGGTTCTGTACTCAACAAAGGAGCAAAAGATTGAATTCGCTGTTTGTTCATCGTCTCTTTCTTTTATTGATGATTACTTCTGTATTGTAAAGGTGTTTGTCCTACCTGCGTTTTAAAATAGCGACAAAACGTAGTTGCATCAGCAAAATGCAATTGCTCCGCAATCTGATAGATGGGCCACGATGTTGCAGTTAAATACGTTTTTGCCTTGACGATCACCAATTCAATAATCACTTTAGAAATTGATTTTCCCGTTCGTTGCCGAATCAAGGTTGTCAAGTATTTTGGTGTTAATTTCAACTGGTCTGCATAAAATCCGACTGATTTTTCCACCAAATAGTATTGATGCAATAAGTTGTAAAACTGAAAAACAATCTGATCTCTTCGCGTACTGGGTTGCATCAGTTGTTCCTCTTGTTTATATACGCGATTAATATGTGCAATCAACGAATAAAGTAAGTAACGCAAGGCATCATACTGAAAAACAGAAGGAGATAGTTTGCCCTGTTTCAGAAAAAGAGCGATATACTGTTCACAAAGTAAATAATCTTCTGGCGCTAAAACCAAAACGGGTTGTTCAACCAATCGCGTTAAAAAATTGTAATTCGTTGGCAAGATCATTTCATCAATGGTACGAAAACTAAAGAGCAAATGTACACAGGTAAAGTCAGCCGTTTTGTGTTTAGCGCGTACAAAACTCTGAGGCAATAGCGTCAACATAGTACCCGTTGTAAAGCTATAGTTTTGGCCGTTCACTTCAATCGCTATACTTCCCTTGGTACAAAACGAAAGAACAATTTGGCCCCTATCATTGATGTCCTTCGAAACAAGCGTTGTCATCAAATCATTCGTGACTTGCACATCAATATCCTTTACCCTCATCTTTTCACTTTTATACAAAAATACAACCTTTTGCACATTAATAAAACAAAAAACACACGCTACCTACCAATTGAAATTGAGTACTTTGCCTAATAAATATAAACTTATGGAGATAAAAGATATTTACATCAACAAAAAACCATACACTTTGCACATCGCCTATCAAGACGATGAAGCGAAGCGAAAAGCGTTTCATGCGATGACGTATGACTTTTGGGAGTTTACCTTTGAATCCTATTACCAATCAGGGTATTGGGATGAGCACTGTATCCTCTTCTCTTTATTCGAAGGAGAAGTGATTGTGGCGCATACTACCTTGAGTTTATTTGCTACGCATACCCCTACGGCTACTTTGCAACTCGGTCAACTCGGTACGGTAATGACAGCCGCTACACATAGCAGACAAGGGCTCTCTCGTTTTTTGATGAACTATATTTTTGATCGCTATCGCAATCAATTGGAGGGCTATTTTTTATTTGCTAATGACACGGTATTGGACTTCTATCCCAAATTTGGATTTGTCCAAGCGCGAGAATTTCAAGCGACAAAAGTCTTTCAGAAACAACCAAGTTCCTATACCGTACAATCGGTGGATTTAACCCATCCTGTCGATTTACAGCTTTTTCAACACTACCTCAAAACAGGAAAGACCGCTTGTCGTTTTGATACGTCCAATTATGGATTAACCCATTTTTATTGCTATGCGAATCCTGATTTTGGGTTTGCCGAATCGATTTATCTTCTTCCTGAGCTAGAAACTTTGGTAATTGCCCAACAAGAAGAAACAGATTTGCTTATTTTACAGGCGTATTATCTTGGTCAAAATCAGCTAGATCAAGCCTTTAATGCTGTAGCCGCAACAAACACTACGCGTCTAGTATTGGGGTATACGCCAGCAGAAGACGACTATGATTTCCACCCGTATAAAGAGGAAGACTTAACGCTTTTTATTACTCCTTCACTCCTCCCTTATTTTGAGGAACAACACACGATGATTCCCCTATTATCACATACCTAAACCATGTGCAATTGCGCCATGGTCTTCGTGGCATTCCCTCCTATGACCCAACACAATTCTACCCTAAGCGGGCTTTGACGAAGTTCTAAAAAACTACTACTTGGGGCAATATATGATCTTTTTATCCCTACTTTATAAATCCTAGCATACTTTGTACCAATCGTACTCGTTTTCTCCTACCTTTGTATGGCACATTGTAAAACAAAAGCCATGCATCAATTAGACGATATCGATTTAAAGCTACTCAACTTATTATCAGAAAATTCCAATGTAACGACCAAAGAATTGGCGCAACAAGTTAATCTATCCTCTACGCCTGTTTTTGAGCGTGTCAAGCGGTTGGAACAAGAAGGGTTTATCAAAAAGTATATTGCTCTACTTGACGCAGAAAAGTTAAACCGCGGATTTGTCGTATTTTGCAATGTCAAGCTTAAACAGCATGAACGCATCATCAACAACAAGTTTATAGAAGATATTTTAAATATTGAAGAAGTTGTAGAATGTTATAATATTTCGGGAGAGTATGATTTTTTACTCAAAGTATATGCAAATGATATGCGCCATTACCAAGATTTTGTGTTCAATAAATTAGCTATGGTAGACAGTATTGGCAGCACCCACAGTTCTTTTGTAATGCGCGAAATTAAGAATGAACACAATATCAAAATTAATTTACTTTAAAGCAAACACGCAAAAAATCAACCCATACCGTAAATTTTATTCGTTATCCGCGCATTAATTCTTAGTTTTGTAAGAAAAGAAAGTCTATGAAAAAAGTACTGTATTTCGCTTTGCTACTCGTTTTTATAGCGAGTTGTAATACTAAAAACAAATCTTCAGAAACGCTGCAATTTGAACAGAAGGAATTTGTGGAATCCTCAGACAACTGCGTTGGAGAAGAATGCACAACTATTAAGCTGAGTCTTCCAGTAATCACCAATGAAGAACATGAAATCGCAGCAAAAATCAACCAACGACTCGTATCGGAAATTGACCAAATTGTAGCGGTAGACGACGCAACAGCAAGAAGCACTTCCTTTGCGGAATTAACTCACAATTACATTGCCAATTACAAGGCCTTTGTAGCGAAATATCCTGATGAAACCCTACCATGGAAAGCGGAAGTAGAAGGAGATATCACCTTTTACAACGCAGATTTGCTCTCTATTGCGCTAGACTATTCTACCTATGCAGGTGGAGCGTATGGCTTTAAAAGTGAAATGGCATTGAATTTCAATCCTAAAACAGGAGGCTTATACAAAGTTGAGGATTTAATTGACAATTGGGAAGAATTGCAAAAGCTCATGGCTTTACAATTAAAAGATAAAATGGATATTTGGACGGAGAACAACCAATTGAAATACCCAGAGAGTATCTTTTTTTATGAGGATTCGGTAGGATTTATTTACAATGCTGTAGATGACGACGCTCACTACAATGGTCCCACTAAAATTGATTTTCCTAAAGCACGTGTTCTCCCCTTTTTAAAAATAAATTTGGAACCTACAACGGAAACAAAATAAAGCATTGATCCTTAACGCTCGACACTGTGAGTATTTATAAAAAAATTTTTCAACAAACAGCGATCTATGGTTTAGCTGCTGTTTTTCCTAAAGTAATTGGTTTCTTCTTAGTTCCGTTTCACACGGATTTAATGAAAAATGATGCCTATGGTGAGTATAGCGTGATCTTTTCGATCATGATGTTGCTCAATGTCATTTTATCCTTTGGGATGGAAACCGCTTTCTTTCGCTTTTATAATACGCGCGACAACAAGCAAGAGGTCATCAACAACAGCATGCTCTTTTTAACGGGAACCACTCTTATTTTTGGAGCGATTGGTTTTGCGTTTATGAATTTTTGGTCGAATTTACTTCATATTCCCACTACAATCCTGCACTATGTCTTGTGGATTTTGATTTTGGATGCCTTAGTTATTGTACCCTTTGCCAAGCTAAGAGCAGACCAACGACCGATGTACTACAGTGCGATCCGAATAGGAAATGTCTGTATTTATTCACTCTTAAACGTGCTGTTTTTATACTTTTTGCCCCAATGGGCCCAACAAGCACCCTCCTCTATCTTCTCAGCCATTTATGTAGAGAATTTTCAGGTAGAATATATCTTTATCGCGAACTTAGTAGCCAGTGCAGCTACCTTTCTTATTTTTACGAAAAACTATTGGCAGCTGCATTTCAACCTCAACAAAGAACTCTTGCAACAGATGTTGCGCTATAGCTTTCCAGTCATGGTGGCTGGATTGGCCTTTGCCATCAATGAAAGCTTTGACAAAATCTTGCTACAGCGATTATTACCCGCCGATATTGCTTCTGCTGAAGTTGGCAAGTATGCGGCTTGTTATAAATTAGGGTTGTTTATGGTGCTCTTTAGACAGGCGTATACCCTGGGAATTGAGCCCTTCTTCTTTAACTATGCTAAAAATGACGACGCTCCAACCAAATACGCCACCGTCACCAAGTACTTTATCCTGATGGGAAGTGCCATTATGCTAGGCGTAGTGGTCTTTGCGGATGTTCTAAAAGTATTATTCATTCGCAATGAGAGTTATTGGGATGCCATGATTGTGGTTCCACTCATTATTCTGGCAAATTTGTGCATGGGGATTTACACCAACTTATCCGTATGGTATAAATTGCGTGACAAAACCAGTATGGGGGCTTATATCTCTATTTTTGGCGCTGTACTAACTTTGATCTTTAACTATGCCTTAATCCCACTATGGGGGTATATGGGATCGGCTATCGCTACCCTGTTGGCCTATGGATCGATGATGATTGTCTCTTATGTATTAGGTCAAAAGTATTACCCTATTCCGTATGATAAAAAAGCCATTGGTTTGTATATGGGCATATCCATGCTCTTGTCTTATTTCTACTTCTACCATTTTAGAGAAAACTATTTCGTTGGTTTGGCCGCGATTCTCCTTTTTGGTATTGTCGTATTTAGCCAAGAGAAAAACACACTAAAACGAATGCTTAAAAAATAAAAAAGCCTTGCAATTACAAGGCTTTTTTATTTCGTCCTACTTAATAGGCTAGTTCTAAATTTTTATCTTTACTATACTTGATGGTATAACTCATGCGTACTTTTTTTACTTCATTGGGTTGTAAGTGAACTTCCCATGTCACTAATCCTTTCTCCTCATCCACTTTCCCTTTTGGTGATTCGTTCAACGTAATCTCAATAGAATTATCCCTACTAATTGGGTATTGGTCTTCTACCTGAACAGCGATTGCTTCTTTTTTATTATTTTTAATTGTAATCTCATACGTAAAGGTTTGCTCTTTTTTAGACGATAACGTTTTCGTACCTGATTTATCTGAAATCAACGTACGACTAACCGAAATATTAGGGTCTTTACCAATATTTAAACGCAATTTTTCTTCTGTGTTCTCCGTCGATAAATACGTCTGTCCGATGTTCATTCCGTCATAAATCACATTCGCTTGTCCCGATAATAAATTGTGTTGACCATAATCTTTGATTTCTGCCACTAAATAGGCATTGGCATCTAGTTTTGGTGCAGCATAGAACTTGTATTCTCCCCTAATATCAAACGTATTCAAGTCCACGCTGTGGCGTTTGCCATTACTCATAATCGAATACGGAATAGCAATATCAAAGGTTATATTCAGCTCACTTTCGCTTACAGTGGTATATTCGGCGAGTGTTTGTCTATCTTCATAGGAGACCTGATCTCTATTTCTTTTTGCTCCAATAGTTACACCAGCTGCCTTCCCTTCTATCATACGAGACACGTCTAAGCTATAATTTGCACTGGATGTATATTCAGCGACAATAGGAATAGCTTCTTGATAAGAAACAAACCAAGTCGTAAACTTCGGCATTTGATGATGTTGATTCAATTTACCTGAAGTTAAACTGAGCTCTACGTTACGCCAATCAAGCCCAGAGGTTTGAACTACATCAGCTTTATACATCATCTTGATTGGTGCATTGATTTTTTCGATACGCAAATCATAGGATGGAACCCATTGTGCTCTATTGGTCGCATAGTTTATCTTCAAGGGAATATTCCCTTCTTTTCCACTCATCACTTGTACAATCAACTTTCCTTTACTTACGCGATCAGTCTTGTCACCTCCGATGGTTAATTGCCCTTTCAAATCATTCCATTTGGCTTCAATCACAGCCTTTTCTTTTTTCTTTAGGAATAAAGTATTTTGAACTTCTTGACGTTTTTTTCCATAATAGTCCACCCATTTCGTTACATCTGTAAATCCAAAATTCTTAAATGATTCACTTGAACTCGTATCATCCAACAATTGAATGGTTTGTATATCTGCATTAATCGAATTAACAAGTTGATCTAATTTGCGTTCTGCTACAGCAATACTATCGCGCAGGGGTTTCATCAAAGGTGAATTATTCACATTGTCATACTCTTCAATATAGGCATTGGAAAACTGCACCGACATGACCGTTACGTCATTAATCGAACCTACTTTGATGGTGTTTTCCATCAACTGATCCGAAATGTTGGTAATAACTACTTCGGAGAGTCCTTTCGGTAGATTAATCGCTGCATTTTGCGTTAATTCTGCCCCATCGTAATATACGCGAGCGCTTTCTAAATTCGCTTTGGTATAGACGGGTTTTTGTGCCCACACTGCCACAGCGCTGAATGCCATAGCTAAAACAATTCCTTTTCTCATGCTTCTTTTTTTTATTTTTTATCCAAAGAGATGTTCCACAACATCTTCGATTTTCGTTACTACAATCACTTTAATACCTGTTCCATGGTAGGTAATCTTGTTGTATTTGGAAACGAGTATTTCCGAAAAACCCAATTTTTCGGCTTCTTGAATGCGTTGATCTACGCGGTTGATTGGTCGAATTTCCCCCGAAAGCCCAACCTCTCCAGCAAAGGTTACTCCTTTTTGGATGGAGATATCCTGATCGGATGATAAAATCGCTGCAACAACACCTAAATCAATGGCAGGATCATCTACTGTGATTCCCCCTGTAATATTTAAGAAAACGTCTTTTTGCCCCAAACGGAAACCCGCTCGTTTTTCCAATACCGCCAACAACATATTCAATCGCTTGAGGTTATAACCTGTTGCACTGCGTTGAGGCGTTCCATAAACGGCTGTACTCACCAACGATTGCACTTCCACCATGAGCGGACGCATCCCCTCTAAGGTTGCTGCAATAGCCGTTCCCGACAGCTCCTCATCTTTATGTGAAATTAAAATTTCGGATGGATTGGACACTTCGCGCAATCCACTGCCTTGCATTTCGTAAATACCCAATTCGGCTGTTGATCCAAAGCGGTTTTTATTGGCGCGTAAAATGCGATACACATGATTGCGATCCCCTTCAAACTGCAAAACGGTGTCCACCATATGCTCTAACATCTTCGGTCCGGCAATGCTTCCATCTTTGGTAATATGTCCAATAATCAAGACTGGCGTTCCTGTTTCTTTAGCAAACTTAGTTAACTCCGCCGTGGTTTCTTTAATCTGAGACACGGTGCCCGCAGACGACTCAATATAATCCGTATGCAGGGTTTGAATCGAATCAATAATCAACACATCGGGTTGAATTTCTTCTATTTGACGAAAGATATTTTGGGTATTGGTTTCCGTTAAAATATAACAATTTTCATTATTAGGGTTGATGCGTTCGGCACGCATCTTAATTTGCTTCTGACTTTCTTCTCCAGAAACATAGAGTACTTTATACGGCAAGCGCAGGGAGATTTGCAAGAGCAAGGTACTTTTTCCAATTCCCGGTTCTCCTCCAAGTAGTACCATCGACCCAGGTACAAGACCTCCTCCTAAAACGCGATTCAATTCTCCGTCCAGCGTATTCATGCGAATCTCTTCTGCACTGTCAATCTCACACACACGCAAGGGTTTTGCCATGCGCTTGGTCGTGGAAGCAGCTGTACTAACCGCCTTCCATGCTGTTTTCTCTTCTTTTTGGATTACTTCTTCTACCAAAGTATTCCACTCCTTACACGTGGGACATTGTCCCATCCATTTGGGCGTTTGAGCCCCACAACTTTGACAGAAAAAAGCAGTCTTAACTTTTGCCATACAACCGTATTCTTAAATTACTAAATATCAAATCTACGACTAAAAGCGCAAATATGAATTCCCCTTTGGTAAGGATTCATCCGACGAAACTGTTAAATTAAAAGATTATTCGAGCACAATCAATAGACAATCCTTCGACACCCCTCCAACTATCCTCCGAGTTTACAAGGGAAAAACAACTTTTTGTCGAACAACTCTTGACGCATACTCGAACCAACCTCGAACCATTCTTAAACAAAACGCCTTCCAAGCCGTCGTGAAAAACACAAAAAAAAGTTGTAAACCAATCCTATGGGTCTACAACTTTGTCCTACTCTATTCTTTTCTACTATGTTAAAGTAGAAGATTATCCTATTTATTGGTACTTCCGAATCCACTCCTGAAACTGTTGTTCATAGGTTTTTCCAATAGGAATAATCGCCTCTCCTATAAACAAGCGATTGCGCTCAATGGTATCAATCTGATCCAAGCGTACCACATAGGATCGATGTACTCGCATAAACGCTTCTTGTGGCAATTTCTTTTCTAATTCGAGAAACGTATCCAAAATAATCAATTTTTCCGTTTTGAGGTGTAAACACAAATAGTCTTTCAATCCTTCAACAAAACACAAGTCTTTCAAAAATAATTTGACCAACTTACCATCGGTTTTCACAAATAAAAAATCCGTCTCTTCTTTGGTGTTAGGAGCTAAAACAGGAGGAACTAGTGATGGTTCAATCGACTGAAAATAATCTTTGGCCTTTTGAATACTCTTGTAAAAACGCTCAAACGAAATGGGTTTGAGCAAATAATCCAACACCTGATATTCATACCCTTTTAACGCGTATTCACTATAGGCTGAAGTCACAATATACTTGGTTCGATCTCCAAGAATATCCATGATTTGTAGTCCTGTTAGCTCTGGCATTTGAATATCGATAAACAGCAAATCAATTGCTTCTTCTTCCAGTGTTTTCAATGCGTCAAAAGCAGAAGTACTTGTTCCAATAAGCTTTAATTGCGGTATTTTTTTAGTGTATTCCGTTAACAATGAAAGGGCCAGAGGCTCGTCATCTAGGATAAAACAGCGGATAGGATTCATAATTCAATCGTTAAGTTACAAAAGTAAGAAGTTTCCGTTTGTGTAATGGTCAAGCTGTGTCGTTCAGGAAAATGCAACGCCAATCGCTTTTGTATATTTTCGATACCGATTCCCTGTTGTTTGTCTTTTTGATAGGTATTGATTTTATTCTTCGTTTCAAAAATCAAGGTGGTGTTCTTTTGTATAATCGTCAAGATAAAAGGGTGGGTGGAATCTGTCACAACACCGTGTTTAAAAGTATTCTCCACAAAGGGCAACAACAAGAGTGGAGGAATTCGCACCTGATCCTGTTTGATATTTTTTTCTACCTGAATGTATTTCTCCCCTTGAATGCGCATACACTCCAGTTCAATATAGCTTTCGATATACTCAATTTCAGCCGCCAAAGACACCGTTTGCTGTTGGCTTTCATAGGTAACATACCGCATCAGTTGGCTCAGTTTTTCAATCGCTGGCAAGGCTAAATCCGATTTTTGATAGACCAAATAGTAAATATTATTCATCGTATTGAAAATAAAATGCGGGTTCACTTGAGATTTTAAAAAGTTGATTTCCGCTTCTGTTTTCAGGGCTAAAGCTTCTGTTTTTTCCTTTTGCGATTGAACAAACTGCACAATGAACCAAATCGTAATGGAAGGGACAATACAAAGACTAGCAAAATACAGGTTATCAACGATATAAAAAGAAGTGGGCAAGATTGGGCTGTAGTTCGTGACATTGTACAGCAGCTGTAAAAGGTATTCTTCAACAAAATAGCGCAATCCAATAAAAACCGAATAAATCAAGACTACCCCAAATACGATACGCCCAAATTTTTTAGCTCCGATAAATTTAGGAATGACATAGCCATAATTAAAGTAAAAAACAGCGGCACTCAACAGCGTAAATACCAGCGGATAGTATTGAAATACTTTGGCCTCTGATTCCACTCCTCCAAAAGCCAATTCAAATTGTAGGCTATCGTAGTTAAAACGCGTCGATGTGCGAATGATAAAAACAATCCAAAAGAGGATATGTATGATACAAATTTGCTTCTTCGTCATGATTTTGTTGCTAAAAAGACGCATTAAAGGTACGCCTAAAATTAAAGTCAATTGCCATTCTTCGACCAACGCCCCCAAATATCCGACCAACGAATCATCGGAAAAAAACATGCGTTGGTCTAAAAAAAGAATCGAAATACGGATGCTTTCGCATCTTTGTTTCAAACAAATAATCATGAAATACACCTTTCTCTTTTTTTTGATTTCTCTTTTTTCATTTGGTCAAACCGTTCAAGTAAAAGGCCAGATTTACGACGGAGAACAACCGACTGAATTCACTGAAATTCGCCTAACGAACAAGGGTTCTCAAGCCGTTTTTCAAACGTACACCCAAGAACAGGGAGCATTTACCCTTTCTGTAGCTCCTGCTTTGTATCAGTTGGCGCTATATCAATACAACCAAGAAGTCTATCAAGTGGATCTCGACCTCAAACACGATCGCGACCTAGGCAAAATTGTTCTTGAAGGTTCAAAACGCTTAGAAGAAGTACAAATTATCGCTCAAAAGCGTTTAGTAGAACGAAAAATTGATCGTTTGGTTTTTAATTTGGAGGCTGCTGTAGTAGGCTCAGGAGGCAATGTATTAGAGGCCTTAAAGGTCACGCCTGGCGTTCGTGTATCTCCTTCTGGTATTTCGATTATCGGTAAAAATCAGGTCTTCGTCCTACTTGACGATCGCCCTACGTATTTATCCGGTGATGAACTTCTGCGTTATTTAGAAAGCGTTAGTAGTTCCGATATAAAAAGCATTGAAGTCATTACCACACCTCCTGCCAAATATGAAGCGGAGGGCAATAGTGGTATTATCAATATTATAACCAAAAAAACACCCAAGGACACCTGGAATGCAGCCCTAAGTTCTACCTATCAACGCAGCAAGCGCAACACCCTACGCTACCATGCAGGATTCAATTTGAACCACAAAAGATGGAAAGCCAAAGCAACAGCTAATTTTGGCGATGCGCGTTTTCTCCGAACATGGAGCAATGACTTATTCTATACTGATGAAACTTGGGAAAGCCGAGCAACCACAGATGGGAAAAACAAGTACTACAACCTCAATTTAGACCTCTCCTACCAATGGAACAAAAATTGGGAAATGGGAATTAAATTCGCCAAAAACAACTATGATTTCAGGGGAACTATGGAGGGAGAAACCAAGCGTTTCCAATCCAGAGCACTTCATTCTTATATTACCGAAGACTCCGAAGAGCAATCCAAATCCAATCGCTTTATTCTATCCTATTTCAATGAAATTAAACTCGATACCGTGGGAAAAAAATTGACCTTAGATTTAGATTATATCAGTAGTGATCAGCCGAGTTATCGCAATTTCACTTCCGAGACACTCGATCCCTTGTACCAAAACATCCCCAACAGTTTTCTCAAAGGAGGCAATGACAATCAAAACACCATTGAGAATTACATTGGAAAATTAGATCTAGACCTACCTTTTTCAACGTTTACTTTTACTGTAGGCGCTAAAATTGCGACTTCACAGACAAAAAACAAATTAGGTATTTACAGCTCGATTCTTTCTAGTGGAGTACAACATAATCAATTTGATTACCGCGAAAACAATCAGGCGGTTTATGTATCAGGAACCAAAACATGGTTCGATGCCTTGACCCTTCAAGCGGGTTTACGAGTAGAAGCCACCCAAACTAAAGGATATGCCTCTGCCCTAAATCAAACCAACCGAAATGACTATGTCAAGTTCTTCCCTACGCTATACATCAACTATCAAATAAAAGAAGACCAAACCTTGGGATTCAACTATGCTAAACGAATTAATCGACCAAATTTTGAGAGTTTAAATCCGACGCGTTCTACCTATAATGCCTATAGTTATCACGAAGGAAATCCGTTTTTAAAGCCGGCGTATACCTCAAATTTAGAGTTAATATACACCTATAAAAAAGTAGAATCTAAGTTGTATTACAGCCATTTGAAAGACGGTATTTCACAAGTTTCTCAGATTAATGCAGAAACGAAACACTACAATTACATTTGGATGAACTATGTAGAGGTAAAAGAAATCGGACTATCCGAGAGCATTTATTTTAAACCCACTTCGTGGTGGAACAGTGCAAATGAATTCACCTTGACCTATTCTTCTGCGCTTCCTGTTTTGGACAATGAAGCACGAGTAAAAGGAACAGCTGCTTACTTTTCAACCTCCAATGATTTTATTTTGAATGCGGCTCAAACGCTATTCGCTGGATTCAATTACACCCAAAGCTTTAAAGGCGTGTCCGACAACTTCCATTCCAAGGCTTATGCGGATCTAAACCTAAACGTAAAATGTCTTTTATTGAATAAAAAATTAGAACTATCCCTTCAATTGAGCAATGTATTAAACAGCGTATATTCTACCTATAAAGAGACTACAGAAGCGATGCAACGCTTTCAAAACCATTGGGACAATCGTTCCGTTCGCTTTTCAGCCCATTATAAATTGGGAAATAGCGGCTTAAAAGTAAAACAAAGAGTCAATGCATACGAAGAAGAACTAGAACGATTGTAATTCTACTTTCTTCTTGTGTGATATAGTGGCAGGAAGAAGAAAGACAAGGCACCTAACACGACTACAATAGCCGTTTGAGTCGTCCATAACATCCAGCCAAAGGCGGTTCCTGCAACAGGTGAAATGTGATACAGCACGAGTAATTCTGCTAATAGCAAAGGAAAAGCACCGAAGCCGCCATTGGTAAAGGATACCGCAAAACTACCCGCAACAAAAGCCGACATCAGCATAGGAAAAGTCAATATACTTGTTTCTGCTAGTGCTAGAGTACCAAAGTAAAACGTGGCAATGTATCCCAACCAAATTACAAGTGTAAAAAACAAAAACGGCAATTTAGTAGGCATTTTAAAAATGCTCTTGACGCCTTCTACAAGTCCTTTTAACTTGCGCTTTATAAAAGCAATGGGTTTCCATGTCACATAGACAAACACCAAAACCAGAACTACAAAGCCTAGTATAGTCAGTACTCCCACCCAAGCCAATTGCTCCACGGGGACGTATTGCAACAAGAAATCCTTGAGCACGTCATATTGCAAAACCAAAGCTGTAAAAACACAAAGTAATAAGCAGATTAAATCGACAACGCGTTCAGACACAATACTGCCAAAGCTCTTATCAAAAGGGATTTGTTGATATTTTTGAAGGACCAAAGCTCGAGAGACTTCTCCCGATCGAGGTACGGTAAGATTCATGAGATAGCCAATATTAATGGCCATAAAGTTAGTGGTCGTAGAGGCTCGATATCCCATGTACTTCAGCGCGTAATTCCAACGATAGGCACGCGCCCATAAACTTATAACAGAACAGATCGAAGCGAGGATAATATAGCTGTAATCTGCATCTTTAAAATGCATCATCATCTCTCCAATCTGCTCTTTTGTGAATTGAGCAAACGCGTAATAAACTAAAAAAACTCCCAACGCAAGTGGGAGTATGATAGATACTAGTTTAGTAACGGTCTTCTTCAATATGTTAACTAAGTTAAGCTATTGTTCTCTTCATTGGGAAAAACAATAGACGGTCTAAATGTTTTAGCCTCCTCAAAATCCATTATTCCATAGGAAATAATAATCACGATATCCCCTTGGTGCACCTTACGAGCAGCGGGTCCATTTAGGGTAATTTCCCCACTATTTCGAGGACCGGGAATAGCGTATGTTTCAAAGCGTTCTCCATTGTTGATATTCACAATAGAAACTTTTTCACCTTCAATCATATTCGCAGCTTCCAATAGTGCTTCGTCTATGGTAATACTGCCAATATAGTGTAAATCGGCACCTGTTACGGTGACACGATGGATTTTTGATTTTACTACTTCAACTTGCATGTCGCGATAGTTTAGTTAAAAGATAAATTGTCAATTAATCGAACCCCTTCAATGTGAGCAACCAAGAACCCGCGGTAGTGATGTCCAACTTGTTTTACTGTAGCCACCTTTAGCGTTTCCTCATCGGCAATTGTAAAGTATTCGAGGTCAAAGGTAGAATTATTTTTAAATTGAGACTCAACAAATTGATTAACTTTTTCAATTGAATCCGTTTTGAACAACTCCTGTGCCTGTTTTAAAACCTGATATAAAAAGGTGGATTGATGCAATCCATCCGCCGAAATTCGCTCATTTCTAGAGCTCATTGCCAAGCCATCCGCTGCGCGAAAGATCGGAACTCCAACAATTGTCACCTTCAACTGTTCTTTTTCCACTAATTTTCGAATGATTTGCAATTGTTGAAAATCCTTCTCTCCAAAATAAGCTTTAGTAGGTTCTACTAGCTCAAAAAGTTTCTTTACGATTGTTCCCACTCCATCAAAATGTCCAGGACGTTGTGCTCCTTCCATTTCGAATTCTAAACCATCAAAATCGAACTTTTTAGCTACCGTTTCACCGGTATACATTTCTTCTACAGCAGGCGAAAAAACGACGATTTGGTCTGATAATGAGCGGATAATTGCTAAATCTCGTTCTAAAGTACGAGGATATTTAGCCAAATCTTCGGCATTATTGAACTGAGTAGGGTTAACAAAAATACTCACAACGGTACAGCCATTTTCTTGTAAGGATTGCTCCATCAAAGAAAGGTGTCCACGGTGTATAGCCCCCATTGTAGGCACTAAACCAATGGTTTGGTTTGCCTGATGAAAAGTCTCTAAATAAGCTTGTAATTCGACTTTTGTATGAAAAAGAAACATTTGCTTCGCGTTTTAAATAATGGCAAAATTAGTTAATTCGCGAAATAACTCCATAAAATTTCGTAAATTTGCACAGTTTTATTTATTTCAACAGAAACTATTTTTGAAGATGAAAGATAAGAGGATATTGTACGTATCATCGGAAGTGGTACCTTATTTAGCAGAAAATGAAGTCTCATTAATGTCTTATGATGCGCCTAAAATGATTAATGAACAGGGAGGCCAAATAAGAATTTTTATGCCGAAATACGGTAGCATCAATGAACGAAGACATCAATTACATGAAGTAATCCGCCTATCAGGGATGAATCTCGTGGTCAATGATATGGATATGCCTTTGATTATCAAAGTGGCTTCTATCCCCAAAGAGCGAATTCAAGTGTACTTCATTGATAATGATGAATACTTTAAACGAAAATCAACCTTTTCGGATGAAGATGGGGTTTTATACCCTGACAATGACGAACGAGCGATTTTCTTTACCAAAGGTGTGATTGAAACCATTAAGAAATTAAATTGGGTTCCTGATATCATCCACGTACAAGGTTGGATGGCATCCTTATTGCCTACCTATTTAAAAAATTACTATAAAGACGAAGCTATTTTTGCAGACACAAAAATCGTTACCTCTATATTTGAAGAAGGTTTTGAAGGCACTTTAAGCGCATCCATGCACAACAAAGTGGCTTTTGACAACTTGCCAAAAGAAGATATTGCAGATTTTGAAAAAGCAACCTACCAGAACATCATGGTTAATGCTATAAAAAATTCAGACGGTGTGATTCTTGCGTCAGCGAACATCCCTTCAGATTTAACAAAATATATAGAATCTTCTAATAAACCTTTCTTACCTTACGCTACTAAAGAAGCTTTTGCAGAGGCTTATACTACTTTTTACAACCAATTTTTATAATACTAACGCATATATCGATTTAGTAGATGAATTATAAAAACATCATAAAGACATTCGTAATCTTAGCTAGTATCGCAAGTTTACAATCCTGTGACAAAGATTTCAGCGAAGTTGGAGGAGATATTATCGGAGATAACAATTTAAACATTGATACCTATCAAGTTCAAGATATAAAAGCTTATACGCAACCTTATGGCGCGTTAAGTACCAAAAATTTACCCAACGTTCCTTTTGGTTCGATTGATAACGGCGAATTTGGTCGTACAAACAACAGTTTCGTAACGCAAGTATTGTCCGCATCAACTTCTTTTGACTTGATGAAAAGCAATGCAGTCATCGACTCTGTCTATGTTTATATTCCCTACTATTCACAATATGACAAAGTAGAAGATGAAATTACCTGGTATAAATTACAAAACGTAACAGGCGAAGGAAGTTTCAAATTAGAAGTTTACGAAAACGGGTACTATCTCAACGATGTTAATCCAGGAACAGGAAAAGATTTGACTTATTTTTCTGACGCACAACCGCAATTTGAACAGTTCAAAAAACCAACGGTTTTGAATAATTCAGCGGACATCAAACAGAATAACGAGTTCACCTTCACCAAGAAAAACATTATCATCTACAAAAGAGACGAAAATGGAAACATGGTTTATGATGAAAATACGAATAAACCCGTTGAAGCAGAACGATTGGCTCCAGGTGTATGGCTAGATTTAGACAAGGATTATTTCAAAAAATTCGTAGATGATAAGGATCTTTTAAAAGATCAATCACAGTTTAAAAATTACTTCCGCGGCTTATATTTCAAAGCGACAGGAAATAGTTCAACAGGAATCGTAGGTTTACTGAATATGGCTCAAGGTAAAATGGTGATTAAGTACCACCAAGAGACTGAGGAAACTAATAGTGAAGGAGAAAAGATAAAAAAAATCCAACGTGTTGGTGTTACCCTACCTTTTACCAAAGAAGCAGTACAAGATGGGGGAACTTCTTTTGATTCTCATATCAACGTGAGTTTAACAACAACCGAAGGAAATACCCACAACCAAGAAGGAGATAAAATTAACGGAGATTCATTCTTATACATCAAGGGAAGCGAAGGAAACGTAGCAGTCATTAATTTATTTAGCGCAAATGATTTTGAAGAATTAAAAGCATTAAAAGAAAAAGAATATTTAATTAATGACGCTATTTTAACCGTTCATGTAGATCAATCCGCCATGAATAAGAATCAAATTCCACAGCGTTTATACTTGTATAATTACGATAATGGCACGCCTATTTCTGATTTCTTAAATGACAATACAGCCAACGCAGACTACAGTAAATTACTGTATGGAGGGATTTATCAAGCTGCAAGTGAAGCTAATGCCATAAAAGGAGACTTCTACAAATTTAGAGTTACGGAATACATCCGCGCCATGTTAAAAAGCAAAGAATTAAAAAGTCCTAAGCTGGCTATTGCAGCGACCTATAATTACAACGATGCCTTATTGAATACCGTAACTAAAGGAATAAACAGTAAATTAAAAACTGAAATACCCAACACACCTGAAAATGTAACCTATGTACCTACACTATCAGCCATCTATCCGATGGGTACCGTAGTTTACGGAACGAATACTAGCTCAGACAAAAAAATGACACTGCAAATATTTTATACTAAAACTAAAAACTAATTATTTATGTGTGGAATCGTTGGATACATAGGTCATAGAGATGCATATCCAGTAATCATCAAAGGACTAACTAGACTAGAATATCGTGGGTATGACAGCGCTGGATTGGCTGTTTTTGATGGAGAAACGATTAATCTTTGCAAAACAAAAGGTAAAGTAGCTGATTTAGAAGAAAAAGCTACAGATGCTATAAAGAAAGGAACGATTGGAATTGGTCACACGCGTTGGGCAACCCACGGTGTACCAAACGACGTAAACTCACATCCTCATTTTTCCAATTCAGGTGAATTAGTTCTAATTCACAATGGTATTATTGAGAATTATGATTCGCTAAAACAAGAATTAATCAAACGCGGCTATACGTTTCAATCAGAAACCGATACAGAAGTATTGATTAACCTGATAGAGGACGTTCAAAAAACGCAAAAAGTAAAACTAGGAAAAGCCGTTCAAATTGCATTAAACCAAGTGATTGGAGCTTATGCAATTGCAGTAATGGACATCAAGAAACCCAATGAAATTATTGCGGCTCGTTTAGGAAGCCCCTTAGCTATTGGAATTGGAGAGAACGAATATTTCATCACCTCCGATGCTTCTCCATTTATTGAATACACCAATAATGCCATTTATCTTGAAGATGAAGAAATGGCAATTATCCGCTTACACAAGCCTCTAAGTATTCGAAAAATCAAAGATGACTCTTTGGTTAATCACTATGCACAAGAATTGCAATTAAACTTAGAGCAAATAGAGAAAAACGGATATGATCACTTCATGTTAAAAGAGATCTACGAGCAACCAGATGTCATTCGCGATACCTTTAGAGGGCGTTTACTGGCTGACCAAGGATTGATTAAGATGGCTGGAATTGAAGACAACTTGGATAAATTCCTCAATGCCAAACGCATCATTATTGTGGCTTGTGGAACTTCTTGGCATGCTGGATTAGTAGCGGAATACATCATTGAAGAATTCGCAAGAATTCCTGTTGAAGTAGAATATGCCTCTGAATTCAGATATAGAAATCCAATTATCAGCAGTGATGATGTCATTATTGCCATCTCACAATCGGGTGAAACCGCTGATACATTAGCTGCAATTAAATTAGCGAAAACCAAAGGAGCCTTTGTCTTTGGTGTATGTAACGTAGTAGGGTCATCCATTTCTAGAGAAACACATGCAGGTGCTTATACCCATGCAGGACCGGAAATTGGAGTAGCTTCAACCAAAGCATTTACGACGCAAATTACAGTACTTACGTTAATTGCTTTGCGTTTAGCAAAGTCAAAAGGAACCTTATCTCATTCGGAGTATTTGAAATACTTACGTGAATTAGAATTGATTCCAGAGCGTGTAAAAGAAGCTTTAGTACAAAACGAAGAAGTTTTAAAAATTGCCGAAGTCTATAAACAAGCGACAAACTGTTTATATCTAGGAAGAGGATACAACTATCCTGTAGCTCTAGAAGGTGCTTTAAAACTAAAAGAAATATCATACATTCACGCTGAAGGCTATCCTGCAGCAGAGATGAAGCACGGCCCTATTGCCTTGATTGATGAACATATGCCTGTTATTGTTATTGCGCCTGATCAAATGCACTATGACAAAGTGGTTAGTAACATCCAAGAAATCAAAGCTCGCCGTGGAAAAATCATTGCAGTGGTGACAAAAGGCGACAAACAAGTAAGAGCATTAGCGGATCACGTGATTGAAGTGCCAGGTATTTCAGAAGCATTGACGCCAATTTTAACGACAATTCCCTTGCAATTACTATCGTATCACATTGCCGTTTTAAGAGATTGTAACGTGGACCAGCCTCGTAATTTAGCGAAGTCGGTGACGGTTGAATAAATACAAAATGCGATTCCTTATTGGGCTCGCATTTTTTATATATAAATAAATTTTTAATCATTTTCATATTAAGAGAAAAAAACTATCTTTGCACTCTGAAAAAGTAGTTTTTTTCACTAAACGTAAATAGCTGTTAAATAAATACATAAGCAATGTCTAAAGTTACAGGAAAAGTTGCGCAAGTTATCGGACCAGTAGTTGACGTAGTCTTCAACACTGAGAACGCCGAACTTCCAAAAATTTATGATTCATTAGAAATCACTAAACCAGATGGTTCTAAATTAGTACTTGAAGTACAATCACACATTGGAGAAGATACAGTTCGTACAATTTCAATGGACTCAACAGACGGATTAAGTAGAGGTTACGCAGTAGCTGCTACAGGATCTCCTATCCAAGTTCCAATTGGAAAAGAGGTATTTGGTCGATTGTTTAATGTTGTGGGAGACGCTATTGACGGTCTTGGAAACTTACCAAAAGCAGGAGCTAACGGATTACCAATCCACAGACCTGCACCAAAATTCGAAGACTTATCTACTTCTACAGAAGTATTATTCACAGGAATTAAAGTAATCGACTTAATTGAGCCTTATGCAAAAGGAGGTAAAATTGGATTATTCGGTGGAGCTGGAGTAGGTAAAACAGTATTGATTCAAGAGTTAATTAACAATATCGCAAAAGGTCACGGTGGACTTTCTGTATTCGCAGGAGTTGGAGAGCGTACACGTGAAGGAAATGACTTACTTCGTGAGATGTTAGAGTCAGGTATTATTAAATACGGAGACGATTTCATGCACTCTATGGAAAATGGCGGATGGGATTTATCAAAAGTAGACCGTGAGTTAATGAAAGAGTCTAAATGTACATTCTTATTCGGTCAGATGAATGAGCCACCAGGAGCACGTGCACGTGTTGCTTTATCAGGATTAACAATTGCGGAATTCTTCCGTGATGGTGCTGGAGACGACCAAGGAAAAGACGTTCTTTTCTTCGTTGACAACATCTTCCGTTTTACACAAGCAGGATCTGAAGTATCGGCTTTATTAGGTCGTATGCCATCTGCAGTAGGATACCAACCGACATTAGCAACAGAAATGGGTGCGATGCAAGAGCGTATTACTTCAACTACAAAAGGATCTATTACTTCGGTTCAAGCGGTTTATGTACCTGCGGATGACTTAACTGACCCGGCGCCAGCTACAACATTCGCCCACTTAGATGCTACAACTGTATTGTCTCGTAAAATTGCTGAGTTAGGTATTTACCCTGCAGTAGACCCATTGGATTCTACTTCTCGTATCTTATCTCCAGAAATTTTAGGAAAAGAACACTATGCTTGTGCACAACGTGTGAAAGAAATCTTACAAAAATACAAAGAACTACAAGATATCATCGCAATCTTAGGTATGGAAGAGTTATCTGAAGAAGATAAACTAGCGGTACACAGAGCACGTCGTGTTCAACGTTTCCTATCTCAACCGTTCCACGTTGCTGAGCAATTTACAGGTATCCCAGGTGTTCTTGTAGACATCAAAGATACAATCAAAGGGTTCAATATGATTATTGATGGTGAATTAGACCATTTACCAGAAGCAGCTTTCAACTTGAAAGGTTCAATCGAAGAAGCGATTGTAGCTGGAGAGAAAATGCTTGCTGAAGTTTAATCATCACTTAAAACAGAACTATTATGAGATTAGAAATTGTATCACCGGAAGCTACCTTATTTGCTGGAGAAGTTACTTCTGTATCGGTTCCAGGTGTTAATGGTGAGTTTCAAATGTTAAACAATCACGCGGCTATTGTTTCTTTATTGACAAAGGGTAACGTGAAGTTTACAGGAACTAACATTTCTATTGCAGAACCATTTAATTCAAAATTCGTGAAAGTGAGTAACGATACCTACCACCTGCCTATTACGATGGGAACAGTTGAATTAAGTGACAACAAGATTATCATTTTAGCGAACTAAATCGCTATACCACATAAAAAAAGCCCGATTCATTCGAATGAATCGGGCTTTTTCTTTTACACACTACTTATTTCACCTTAATCTATCCTTTATCTCGCATTTAAACACCTATCTCAAAAAAAATAGAGCAACCTTGCTAAAGAATAAAGCATTCGCTTTACAGCTCCTTTAATGCGCTATATCTACAAAACCAAACGCCCTACAGCACAAACATTCCTTTTCGTCTTACCTACAAACAAAATAGGGGACCGAAGTCCCCTATTTTCAATTTTTAATACACTTTCTTACCAATAAAAAAGTTTCATTTATTCGTTATCTACTTAACGCACGAAGTGTATTTGTTTTTTTCACCATACGACCTGCATTTACCGGAAGATTTCCTTGTCCAGCTTTCGCTGAAACTGCGCCTCTAATTCCTTGAGAACTATCATTTACAAAATTCGTTGATCCATTGAAATTCATGCTAAAAGGTGCTCCTCCCATATCTGCAGCAGCAGCGTCATATCGTCCCACATACACCAAACCATTAGAAGTTGTAGCACTAAATGCAAAATCAATATTATCTTCTGCAAAACCTAATGTACTTTCACCTTGAACCACTCCTGCTAAATAAGGAACCGTATTCGTAGGGCCTGGTCTCTGATAGCTAAAATCTCCATTCCCATTATGAGTAGCAGCTGTTAAAAACATAACAATAGCGATCTTACCACCAGCTTCAGCAGCTTCCACTTGCCAAGAAGCAGCAAATACAGTCTCATTTTCATCTATAGCTACAATACCTGAAAAGAACAACGTACTTTGTGCAATATTATACGTACGTCCAAGAAAACTAAAACTATTAGCCACTACTTGCTTTTGCTTCACCGTAACATTTACCCCATTACTTTCCACACCCTCTTGAACAGCTTTTAACGCATACGTACCAACAGCATCCAACGTTACATCAAACACTCCATTTACAGAGGTCATCGCAGTAGGCATTTCATTTTTATACAAAATCGCATTCGAAACAGCTGCTCCTTGTCCGTCTTTAATTGTCAAACGGAATCTTTCATTTACATATAGTTCATTGGGATTTCCTTCTAAAGCTAAAACTAATTTTTTTTCTACTTTCTCTTTTACCGTTATAATAACTCCTTCACTTTTTTCATATCCATTCTTAAAAGCAAATGCTTTATAAGTACCTGGTGCTGAAGGGGTCCAACGATACCCAACCTGCAAACCATCAGACAACTCAATTGATGCAGTTGTAATATTAATTCCTTCTTCATCTTTCACTTCAAACTTAACTTCATCGTCAACTTCTACCTCTGTTACTCCCCCAACAACACTAATCGTTAATTTCCCTTTATCCTCAGGCCCTACAATATATCCTTCAACTACTTTAATAATCAAGGTATTACTATCTTTGTATCCTTTTTTCTTTGCCACCACTTTGAACTCGCCAAGTTCCGTAAATGTATAGGGATTTGTAACTTCCTTCCCGTCCACGTAGAAACTCACGCCTTCTTCAACCTCAACAACATCCCCATTTGCTTCTGCCATCACAGTAAATTCAACTGCTGTTCCTTGGTAGATTCCATCTTCATCAGCGTCAGAGAAAAGCGCTAATTCCTTGTTACTTCCTCCTTTGCTGTCATCGCTACTACAAGCCGTACCCAGTACCGCTAAACTAGCCATCATAAAAAATAGTAATAATTTTCTCATAAATATTTGTTTAAATTTTGTTAGTAAAATTGCCTGCGAAAGTACAAATAAATCCAATACCACCAAACAAAAATAACTTAAAAATCTGAAATACAATACAATAAATGCACGAGGCCCCTAAAAACGGTACGTGAATAAAAACAGAAAAATAGCATCCTTTTCAAATTCACTTGTTAAAAAAAGAAAACACAGCAACCCATCATAAAAAAACGGACAAACTTCTCAGTCTATCCGTCTTTCTATTTCCCTTTGATTGGTAATGAAACCAAGGAACAAACACCTTATATTTCTTTTAGATACGGCCTAATTGACGAAGTGTTTTTGTTGTTTTTTTAACACGATCTACCTTCACCGTAAGATATCTTCCTGTACCTGTAATTCCTTGCGACTCTGAATCATCGATATACTTAGTATCTCCATTATAATTTAAACTAAAGAAACTCCCTCCTATATCTAATGCACTAGCAAGATATTGTCCCGTATAATTCGTTGGACTATTGGAAACTGCTCTAAAAACAAGTTGAAGATCAGTCGTTGCTATCCCTAAAACATTGCCATTATGCATGACACCCATAGCTATAGTCACTGTATTTTCAGCATTTGGATTTTCAAAATCAAACACTCCCTCACTGCGTTGAGTAGCCGGTGTATAAAAAACCACAACGGCTGTTTTTCCATCTGCATCATAAGCTTCCACTTGCCATTCTGCTTTAAAAACTGCTGTTCTAACCTCTACGATTCCAGTATAAAATAAGGTACTCTTTATAATAGTATACGTATCCTCTTTAAATACAAACGTATTAACTGCTGCAGTCTTTTTTACCGTAATGGTCACTGTATTACTTTCTAACTCATCCACTTTAGCCTTTAATTCATACGTCCCGGCCTCAGTAAAGATTACATCAAAAACACCTTCAACAGAAACAGTAGCTAAAGCAATTCCATCTTTATATAATACCGCTTGAGAAACCCCTCTTCCTCTTTCATCTTTAATACTCATCTGCAAGGTATCATTGACAAATAAACGATCGGAATCAGAGATCAAAGCCAAAATCAGCTGTTTTTCTGGTTTTTCTTTTACGGTAACAACAATAACGTCACTTTTAGTGTAGCCTTCTTTTTTGGCAAAAAGTTCATACGTACCAGGCTCCTTAGGAATCCATTCATACCCAACATTCGTTTTATTGTCTAACACAATAGTTGCATCCTTAACAAGTGCCCCATCCTCATCTACTACCTCAAAAACTACTTTATCTTCTGCCATGACTTCCGTTACTTCTCCTACAACACGAATAGTTAACTTTTCCTCATCTATAGCTTCTTTCTCTTCCACTACTATGATGGTCAATGTATTACTATCTTTATAGCCATTTTTCTTAGCCACAACATCAAATGTTCCAAGTTCCGTAAAAGTATAAGGATTCTTTACCTCTACGTCATTAATATAAAAACTTACGTCTGTATCAATTTCAATTACTTCTTCTCCTTCTTCTGTTGTCACCGAGAACTTAACCGTTGATCCTTGAGTCACTTTACCCTGCTTGCCATCAGCAGTAAGGAATAATTCTTTTTTATTATTTTCTCCTTTACTATCATCACTACTACAAGCTAAACTAAGCACAGACAAGGTAGTCACCATTAGAAATAGTACTAGTTTTTTCATAAATATTTGTTTTAAAAATGTTATAAAAATTAACATTTTGAATTTACTAACTTTTTCCATAAAACAAACTATTTTTTAAATAAAAATAAAAACAACAATAAAAAAACTAAAAAACAAAGAATTTACTAATACAAAATCAATCCGTGATGAGGTAAACTTTCAGATTTGAACATTATATTTGTCTTTCTTATTGTTTGGTTGTACCTTGAAGATATTTGTTTTTGAGGACAAACAATGAAAAAACCCCGTCTAAAAAAGGCGGGGTTTTGTTTTTCAGGCTTTTTAGACAGCCTCATTTTTTATTTTTTACTAAACCTTTTTATCCCTAAAAAAGTCTAGTACTCTTCTTAACTACTTAACAAATGAAGTGTTCTTGTTGTTTTTTTTAACACAACCTACTTTTATCCTAGAATTTTGCTCTAAAACAAGAGCTACTTATTTGTTTACTCTCTCTTTTACTGTTACGATTAATCCTTCACTTCTTTCATACTCATCTTTAAAAGCAAATATTTTATAAGTACCTGAAGCTGATGGAGCCCAAATATACCCTATATACGTATCATCTGACAACACAATTGTTGCATTTGTAATATTTATTCCTTCTTCGTCTTTTACTTCAAAATTAGCAATACCGCCATATTCTATCTCCGTTACTCCACCTACAACACTGACAACTAATTTCCCCTTATTAATTTGCTCAATAACTTTAATAATCAGCGTATTGCTCTCTCTATATCCTTTTTTCTTAGCTACAACTTTGAATTCACCTAATTCATTAAATGTATAAGAATCTCCAACTTCGGTTCCATCAACATAATAACTAACTCCAGAATTAATCCATACAAGCCCATCTTCTTCTTCACCCATTACCGCAAAAACTACCTTTGTTCCTGGGTAGATTCCATCATAATTAGCATCAGAAGAAAGTGCCAACCTCTTGTTACCTCCATCATTGCTGTCATCGCTACTACAAGCCACACCTAGTGCCACAAAGCTAGCTATCATAAAAAATAATAATAATTTTTTCATAAATATTTGTTTAAATTTTGTTAGTAAAATTTACGAGCAAAAGTAGAAACAATTTCGACAAACACAAAAGATTAATCAAACAAAACATTAAAAGTCAGTAGTATACAAATTTTTCATCGTATATCAGCATAAAAAAAGGGAGATTATTTCTTTTAAAAGAGAAAAATTATTTCTTAACTATAAAAAAAAGCCTTACAAGAAATCTTGTAAGGCTTTTTTTGCTCCCCCTCTTGGGCTCGAACCAAGGACCCTCTGATTAACAGTCAGATGCTCTAACCAACTGAGCTAAGGAGGAAGGTATTTTATACCTACCTAAAGGTTACACGTTTAAAGCATTGCTTTGCTCCCCCTCTTGGGCTCGAACCAAGGACCCTCTGATTAACAGTCAGATGCTCTAACCAACTGAGCTAAGGAGGAAGGTGTGTTACCTTTATTGCGATGCAAATATAGTGTGTTTTCTGCTTTCTGCAAATATTTTATACAAAAAAACGTACTTTTTTCAGCTCTCTCCTTTGAGTGTAGGTAGTCCTAATCGATAACGGGTTGCTATCAAACGAATTACAAAAACAGCTGCTGCTGTAGAAATTTGGACAATAACAGCATCGAACCCTATTGATTGGAGAATATAGTAAATAAACACGCCAAAAATACAAGCTAAGGCATACCATTCTTGTCTAAAAATAGCGGGAATCTCATTAATCAAAATATCGCGAATCATTCCTCCTACCACGCCCGTAATTGTTGCCATAATAACAACCACCCAAAAGGGATAGCCCAAAGCTAGTGTCTTCTCGGTTCCCACCACAACAAACAAGCCTAATCCAATACTGTCAAACCACAAGAAAGTATTGTTTAAGCGTATTAATTTTTGCGGAAATATTATAACAAGCAAAAGCGCCACGATGGTACACCAAACATACACACTGGTCAACATCCAAAAGGGCGTTACGCCAAGGAGTAAATCACGCAATGTTCCACCTCCTGTTGCGGTAACAAAGCCAACTACAAACGCGCCAAACCAATCCACGCTCTTAGCAGAAGCAAGGCGAATTCCCGATATAGCAAAAGCAATTGTGCCAAAAAACTCAATAACATCGACAAATTCAATTGTCAACCAAAACTTTACAAAGGTGTCCATTAACTCATTCATAGACTCAACCGTATTACAGGCTATTTACTTAATTACAACCGTTTTCTTATTGACGAAAGCAAGCAAACCTTCGGCGGACATTTCCCTACCTATACCAGAAAACTTACTTCCTCCAAAAGGTACACGGGGGTCAGAAATCACCATTTCATTGATAAAAACAGCCCCATCGTCAAACAAATGAACATATTTTTTCATTTGCTCAAGGTCTTTCCCAAAAATGGAAACCCCTAATCCAAAATGCGAATCATTACTCAGGGCAATAGCTTCCTCTATCGTATCAAAACCAACGACAACCGCTAAAGGTCCGAATGTTTCTTGGATAAACACGGGCATATTAGGAGTAACATCGGTGACCACGGTAGGTTCAAACCAGTTTTTGTCTCGTTTTCCTCCACAAACAACACGGGCACCTAAGGCTACAGATTCTTTTAAGAGCGTTTCGAGTTCCATAGCGAGATCTTCTCTAGCCATGAGTCCTATTCTTGTATCGAGATTCATTAAATCGCCCTGTTTAAATTTTTTAGCTTCTTTTGCTAGGCGACGAGTAAATTCTTCCTTCAACGATTCATGAACTAAAAAGCGCTTGGCTGCGATACAACTTTGTCCCGTATTTTGAAAACGCGCATTTACTGCAACGGGGATAATTTCATCCAAATCAACTTCCTTTGTAACAATAAAAGCATTACTCCCCCCTAATTCCAATAGCACAGGTTTAATCAAACTACCCGCTTTCTGAGCAACAGCGCTTCCCGCTGGTTCACTTCCCGTGAGGGATACTCCTTTTACTGCGGCATGTGAAATAATTTCTTCTACTTCCTTTCCAGGAACTGTTAGATTGAAATACACCTGTTCAAATCCCTCTATTGCAAAACAAGATTCGAGTGCTTTAGCTGAAAATGGAACATTACTCGCATGTTTCAACAAAACGGTATTTCCGGCTAGCAACGTGGGTATGGCAAAGCGAAACACTTGCCAAAAGGGAAAGTTCCAGGGCATCACCCCTAAAATTACCCCCATCGGATCGTGAACAATATAAGTCTCAGACCAGTTGGTTTGAATATGGCGTCCCTGTAAAATTGCCTTCCCTTCTTGAATATAGTATTCAATTAATGTGGCGCATTTTTCTACTTCGGCAATAGCTTGCCCTAGAGGTTTAAACATATCCTGTGTCATCACCGCTCCATATCGCTCTTTATTCAGCAATAATTTTTCCTTTACTTTTTTAAGATATTCGATGCGATCATCAAGCGACACGCTGCGCCATCTTTCATAAGCTTCTTGTGCTTCATCTATCTTACTTTCAATTTCTTTTCTCATAGTATAGCTCTTTTATTAGCTAAATTTACAACATCATCTACACTAATCTCAATGATTCTACAAAAAAAAGATAGATTCTTTTTATTTTAGGTTCCTATCTCCCCTCCTTGAAAAAATATATCCATCACTTAAAAGTAGAAAGTCATCCTTTTCAATATAAGGCTTATCTTTGTGGAATCAAATTATACTGTCATGGATAAAAATGCAAAATTACTGACCTTCGGATTAGTGCTATTCGCCCTAAGTCTCATTTTAAAAGCCGTGCAAATCATAACGAATACAATTAGTACCATACTTATTCTACTTGGTTTCGCCTTTGTTGTAGTAGCCTTATACAATTTGGTTTTTAAACGCTTGCGCAAGAAGTAAGCGCATTTTTATTCTTTTCTACTCACTCTTCGATAAGAAAAAACACATTCTCGACGTTTGAAAAAACAAATCATAAAAAAACAGCAGTAAATGTCTATTTACTACTGTCTTTATTTTATTTCGACTTTTAATGTTCTTATTTCTTTAAAACTTTCCCTAAGTTCTCCAACATTACTTCAGTCATTGCTGCTAGATCATACTTGTGCTTCCAGTTCCAATCTTGTTGTGCACTGCTGTCATCAATACTTGCTGGCCAGCTATCTGCAATGGCTTGACGGAAATCGGGTTCATAAGCAATGGTAAAATCGGGAATATGCTTGGTAATTTCTGCCGCAATTTCTTCTGGTGTAAAAGAAATTCCGCCTAGATTGTAGGACGAGCGAATTTTAACGGCTTCTTTGGGCGCTTGCATAATACCAACCGTAGCATCTAGTGCATCATCCATATACATCATCGGCAAACCTGTTTTTTCCGATAGAAAACAGTTGTAGTGTTTATCTTCAATTGCTTTATAGAAAATATCTACAGCATAGTCTGTTGTTCCCCCTCCTGGAGGTGTTGTCCAAGAAATTAATCCAGGATAACGGATACTGCGAACATCTACACCATATTTATTGAAGTAATATTCACACCAACGTTCTCCCGTTTGTTTAGAGATTCCATATACCGTACTTGGTTCCATTACAGTATACTGAGGGGTATTTTCTCTTGGCGTTGTTGGACCAAAAACCGCAATGGAAGAGGGCCAAAATATTTTTTTAATTTTTCCTTCTTTCGCTAAGTTTAACACGTGAAACAACGAGTTCATATTCAACTCCCAAGCAAAAGCAGGATTTTTCTCTGCTGTTGCAGAAAGCAAGGCAGCCATTAAATAGACTTCTTCTACTTGATGTTTTTCAATCACCTGAGCAACGGCATCAAACTCCATTGCATTGACGATTTCAAAAGGTCCTGAACGCATTAATGCTTCATTTCCCTCACGAATATCTGAAGCGATAACTTGTTCATTTCCATAGATACCACGCAACTTTAACGTCAGTTCAGAGCCAATTTGTCCACAAGCTCCAATAATTAATATTTTGGTTCCCATTTGTTTTGTATTTAGTGCCACAAATATAGCCGTTGCTAGACAATAAATCAATGTAAAAAGGGACAATTCTACAAGAGAATAAATAAAATAGTCCTGTATCACGCTCTAAATTGGTTGAAATTCGCTATGGTTTATCGCAAAGCAAGTCAAATAAATACAATAACATTCGTAAATTTGAGGTTTGAAATTCAAGCATATGAAAAATAGTTGGACAATTATCCTGTTGATCCTTAGTTTGCATCTTACTTCTTGTAAAAAAGAAGTGGACCAAAATGCCCTAGAACAAACCAAACTACAACAGTACAACGATAGTATTTTTAGCCATTTAATGAAGGAGTGGAAATTCAAAATTCCCAAACCATCCAAAGAGCTTAATCCTATTCTTGAGGATTGGAAAGCTTGGACAACGCTAATTAATGAACTAAAATTGCGCCCTGTATCAACGATTGGCGCCTTTCAAAAAAAGGCCGTTACCCTAAGTGAAGTTGCCGAAAACCTAACGTATATGGGATATCCGAGCCAACTCGATTCACCTGATATACGGATTCGATATTCTACTTTGTTGACTGCCTTCCAGAATTTGGATATGTATATTCATCTAAATCCCATTGATGTCGAAAAAGTCGATTATTGGTTGGACAATATTCAAATTAGTTTGGATGATATTGTCCGCATGATGGACGAAAACTTAGTGCGTCAAAACTACGTTAAAGAAGCAGGAGAAGAGGAGATGTTGGAAGAAATGGAAGAATTAAGAAATGAGGCGCGCCGAGCGAATCCCGAAGAAGTAGAATAAACTATGGAAGTAAAGCAATATTTTAATGAGGCTGTACAAACGCAACAGGTTGTACACGATTTATTAAATAGTCGTCAACCTATCCTTTTCAAAGGGCTAATTGGATCCGCACTTTCTTTTCAATTTGAGAGTCTATTTCGACAGACGGAACTGCCTTTTTTATTTATTTTTAATGACAAAGAAGAAGCCGCTTATTACCTCAATGACTTAGAGCACTTTATCAACAAGCAAGATGTGCTCTTCTATCCTGGATCATACCGCCGTCCCTATCAAATTGAAGAGACGGACAATGCGAACGTCTTGTTACGTGCTGAAGTATTGAACCGCATTAGCTCTCGTAAGAAACCCGCGATTATCGTTTCCTATGCTGAAGCTATTTTTGAAAAGGTGGTGACTAAAAAAGTACTGGAAAAGAACACCTTAAAAGTGCATGTGGGAGACCAGTTATCGATTGATTTTGTCAATGAAACGTTGTTTGAGTACAATTTTAAACGCGTAGATTTTGTTGCTGAACCGGGGGAATTTTCTGTACGTGGAGGAATTATTGATGTATTTTCTTTTTCTAATGATAACCCCTATCGCCTTGAATTTTTCGGAGAGGAAATTGACAGTATCCGAACCTTTGATGTGGAAACGCAATTATCAGTCGATAAGCAAAAGAAAATAACTATTATTCCCAATGTAGAAAACAAATTTACAGCGGAAAACAGGGAAAGTTTTTTGGAGTATATTCCCGAAAAAACGGTAATTTTTGCACAAAACACAGCTTTTATTGTCGATCAATTGAATCACAATTTTGAAAAAGCCCAAACTATTTTTGAGAAATTAAACAAGGAGCTCAAATACTCTAATCCCAACGAAATGTTCTTGCGAGGCGATGTATTTTTGCACCAAGCAGAACGCTTTAATTATATTGAGCTAACGGATAGTCAATACATTGTACCAAAAAAGGAATATGTATTTCACACCAAACCTCAACCATCATTTAACAAGCAATTTGATTTACTCGTTCGCAATTTGAACGACAACTCCGATAATGGGTATACGAATTATCTATTCTGTGCCAACGAAAATCAAGCGCGTCGATTCAAAGACATTTTTGATGCCATGCGTGATGAGCATCAACAGCAAGTGGTTCAGCAATATAAAACGATTGTCACACCTATTTATCAAGGGTTTATCGATGAAGAGAAACAAATTGCTTGTTATACGGATCACCAGATTTTTGAGCGATACCACAAGTTTTCCCTCAAAAATGGCTACACCAAAAAACAAACCATCACGCTAAAAGAGATTAATTCTTTAACTGTTGGTGATTATGTCACCCATATTGATCACGGCATTGGAAAATTTGGTGGACTACAAAAAATACAAGTAGAAGGAAAAACGCAAGAGGCGATTAAGCTAGTCTATGCGGATAATGACATTGTTTATGTCAGCATCCACTCCCTCCACAAGATTGCCAAATACAACGGTAAAGATGGAGCTATACCTAAAATTCACAAATTAGGTTCCTCTGCATGGAAGAATTTAAAAACCAAGACAAAGGCACGTGTCAAACACATTGCCTTTAATTTGATTCAATTATACGCCAAAAGGCGAACACAAAAAGGATTTGCTTGTGCTTCTGATAGCTACTTGCAACACGAATTAGAGAGTTCCTTTATTTATGAGGATACACCCGATCAATTCAAAGCAACACAGGAAGTAAAAGCAGATATGGAGCTTGATCGTCCCATGGATCGCTTGGTATGTGGAGACGTAGGATTCGGAAAAACGGAGGTTGCGATTCGCGCGGCTTTCAAAATGGTAGACAATGGCAAACAAGTTGCCATCTTAGTTCCCACGACCATCTTGGCTTTTCAGCATTTTAAAACATTTTCCGAGCGGTTGAAAGATATGCCCGTTCGCGTGAGTTACATCAATCGCTTCCGAACCGCCAAACAAAAGAGTGAGATTTTACGCGATTTAGAGGCTGGCCAGATTGATATTCTCATTGGAACCCATCAGTTGGTAAATAAGAATGTGATATTCAAAGACCTGGGCCTCTTAATCATTGATGAAGAGCAGAAATTTGGAGTTGCTGTGAAGGATAAATTAAAGACAATTTCAGAAAATGTAGATACGCTAACCCTAACCGCGACACCGATTCCGAGAACCTTGCAATTTTCGTTGATGGCTGCGCGAGATTTGTCAGTCATTACGACACCTCCACCAAATCGATATCCTATTGAAACGAGTGTGGTTGGATTTAATGAGGAGATAATACGCGATGCGGTAGCTTACGAACTAGAACGCGGTGGTCAGGTGTATTTCATCAACAACCGCATTGAGAATATTCGCGAAGTTGCGGGAATGATTCAGCGCTTAGTACCCGATGCAAAAGTTGGGGTTGGTCATGGTCAAATGGATGGTAAAAAACTCGAAGAGCTCATGTTGGCCTTTATGGATGGGGAATTTGATGTATTGGTTGCCACGACGATTATCGAGAGTGGTTTGGATGTTCCCAATGCCAATACGATTCTCATCAACAATGCCAATAACTTTGGGTTGTCGGATTTACACCAAATGCGCGGTCGCGTAGGGCGCAGCAATAAAAAAGCCTTTTGTTATTTTATTTGTCCTCCTTACTCCGCTATGACAGAAGAGGCGCGTAAACGCATCCAAGCGCTGGAGCAATTTAGTGACTTAGGCAGTGGATTTAATATCGCGATGAAAGATTTAGAAATCCGTGGTGCTGGAGATATCTTAGGAGGTGAACAAAGTGGATTCATCAATGAGATTGGCTTTGAAACCTACCAAAAAATCATGCAGGAGGCCATTGAAGAGTTAAAAGAAAATGAATTCAAGGATTTATACCTCGAAGAGCAAAAAGAAGAAAACAAAGTATTCGTTCGCGATTGTCAAATCGATACGGATTTTGAAATTTTATTTCCCGATGAATACGTCAATAATATTACGGAGCGCTTGAACTTGTATAACGAGTTGAGCACAATTACCACCGAAGCGGTATTACAAGAATACGAACAACGCTTGATTGACCGTTTTGGTCCCCTTCCAAGGCAAGCAATTGCCCTTTTAGATAGCTTGCGCATCAAATGGCATGCAAGTAACCTGGGAATAGAAAAAGTGATTTTAAAGCAAGGAAAAATGGTATGCTATTTTATCGGGGATCAAAAATCAGGATTCTATTCGTCACCAAAATTTAGACAGGTCTTGACTTTTGTTCAACAGAGCTCCCACTTGTGTAAAATGCGCGAAAAAGAAACGAAAAATGGCTTACGCCTTATGCTTTCTTTTGATCAAGTAAAATCAGTGAAAAAAGCATTAGAGTATTTAGCTGGAATCGATATGATGGAAACGGGGAAAGGAAGATAGGCTATTTTTTGGCTTTTGGCTTTTGTTATTTGGCTTTCGTGAAAACCGTTAACTATAAAAAAAGCCAGCTCGATGAGCTGGCTTTTTTTATTAATATCCGAATAAATCCTCTAAGGTTAATTCTTTGATTGTTCCGAATTTTTTCACGGCTTCCCAATCTAAGTTTTCTTTCTTCCCTAAAAGACCTACGTTAAACGTTTTCCCTTTTACGTGTTGGTTAAAGAAATTCACGAGATCAGACAGTTGCATTGTTTGCGTTTGTTTGTAAATATCTTTGTTGATATCGTAGTTAATTCCTCTTTCTTGTAGACTTAACCAATAGTAGAAAATTTGCGCTTTGGTATAACGTTGAGCTGCAATGTTTTTCAAGGCTGAATTCTTTGCATTTTCAAACTGGTTTTGTGCTTGTGGCATATCGTTCATCAATTCCATCATTGCATCAACCGCTTGTGGCAATTTATTTGCTTGTGTTCCCACATAAGCCATTACGTAGTTGTATTTATCTGATTTTCCAGCATTTGCATACGCGGCATAAGCCGAATACGCCAATGATTTAGATTCTCTAATTTCTTGGAAAACCACAGAAGCCATTCCTCCACCAAAGTAGCTATTGAATACGCTTGAAGTTGCTAATAAGTTTTTATCAAACTTAGATTCTCTACCACGGTATGAAATTTCTGCTTGTACCATGTCATAAGGAGCAAAATAAACCGTTCCGTCTGTAGCAGGTTCAGCATATACTCGTTTCACAGGTGTTACCTTTCCTTTTCCTAAGTTATGATTGGCAACAATGGCTTTTTTCACTGTCGCTAAATCATTTCCGTAGTAGAATACTTCTTGATTATAATCAAAGAAATTGTGCAATAATCCTACTAATTCTGTTGGTTTAATTGCTTTTAATTCTGTTTCACTCAAGATGTCTTTGAATCGACTCAACTGATTTCCAGACATAATATAACTATTCAAAGCACGTTGGATTCCTCCTTTACTAGACTTTGCATCAAAACGAGCTTTTAAAATTTGATCTACTAAATTGTCATACGACTCTTGATCTGCTTTTGCATCAGTCAATAGGTGCTCTAACAATTTAATTCCTGCAGGTATATTTTCCTTTAATCCAGATAAGCTGATATAGGATTTATCTACTCCCGTATTCAAGGCATAATCCACACCTAATTTGTAGAATTCTTTGCGAATATCAGCTGGTGAATATTTATTCGTTCCGATATAATCTAGATATTCTAACGCTAAGCTTAATTTTTTATCATGATCTGATCCAACTGGCGTGATATATGTAACTGTTGCTAAATCATTAGTTACATTTTCAATGCTGTACAACGTTGTTTTGATTTTTCCGATCGTTTCTTTCTTTAACGCTTTGTTGAAATCAATGAATTCTGGTTGGATATCTTTTACCGCTACTTTATTTAGTGCTTTATAGAATTCTGATTCACTATCTCTATTTAAATCAATAGGTGTAATTCCTGGATTTTCAACGCGAACTAAATCTTTATTCTCTCCTTGGCGTTTGTACACAATGGCATAATTGTCTTGGTAGTTTGCCTTAACAAAGTTTACAATATCTGCCTTTGTGATTTTTTCCATACGGTCAATTTCACTCACGGCTTCTTCCCAGGTTCTACCTTGGATAAATGCTTGATACATTTCTGTAGCCATAGCATCAGAATCTTCCAAGGCCTTCATTGAATTCTTTTTCAATTCATTAATTACCGCTTGTAACAACCACTCATCAAATTCACCTTTTTTCAGCTTTTCAATTTGCTCTAGCATAATATCTCTTACCTCTTCTAAGGTTTGTCCTTCATTTGGCATTCCTGTCAATTCGTGAACCGAGTAATCTTTCATAATCATCGATGAACTACCCGCATACAATGCTCTTTGTTTTTGGTTGATGTCTAAGTCGATCAATCCCGCTTGACCGTTGCTCAACAACATATCAATCATGGTGATGTACAACGCATCTTGTGTTTTTGCCCCTCCTACACGGAAGCCCATTTCCACGCGCTCTGCTTGTGGACTAAATACCTCAGCCGATTTAATTCCTTGAATCGGTTGTTCTACCGCAACATATTCTTTCGGTTGAACGCCTTTTTTCATCGCACCGAAATACTTATTTACCATTTGAATCGTCTCATCAAACTGGATATCTCCCACTAAAACAACCGCAATATTATTTGGCACATAATATTGATCAAAATAGTTGTGAATAGCCACCATGGATGGGTTTTTCAAGTGCTCTGAGGTACCGATAGTCGTTTGTGTTCCATAGTGTGAAGCAGGGAACAACAAAGCCATCATCTTCTCGTGAGAAGCCCAAAAATCATTATCTTGACCGCGGTTAAATTCTTCATATACCGCCTCTAATTCCGTATGAAATAAACGCAACACCAATTGAGAAAAACGCTCCTTTTCAATCATTAAGAATTTTTCTAACTCATTCGATGGAATTACGTTTTTATATACCGTTTCATCAAACCAGGTGTGTGCATTGGTTCCCGTTGCTCCAATTGAAGCTACAGATTTATCATATTCATTCGCTACAGCATATTGAGACGCTTCTTTCGAAATTTCATCAATGCGTTTGTAGATTTCCTTTTTCTTTTCCGGATTTGTTTCATTTTTATGTTGCTCATACAAGTCTGATATTTGTTTAATCAGCACTTGTTCTACTTCCCAATTAACGGTTCCCAATTTAGACGTTCCCTTAAACAACATATGTTCAAGGTAATGTGCTAACCCTGTACTGTCTTCTGGGTCATTATTTGAACCTGTACGGACAGGGATATAGGTTTGAATTCTTGGCTCATCTTGATTTTGAGCTAAGTAAACTTTCAGTCCATTATTTAACGTGTAAATTCTCGCTTTTGCTGGATCATTTTCTACGTACTCATACGTAAATCCGTTAGCATCTGTTTTTGTAAGCGTTTTATACTGAGCGTGTAATACACTACTCATTGAAAATATAAAACCAAACAATAGGTATCTTTTTTTCATAAATAGTAATTTGTCAGCCCAAAGCTAAACATAATTCTTCGTTCTCCTGCAAAAATAGTATACGGTAAAAAAAGAAAATGCCTCTAGTTTCGTACTAAAGGCATTTTCAATATTATTTCTGTTCAATTGCTTCTTGAATTGGCGTTCCAATGTTACCATTTGGAAATTCAATTTTCAGGATTTGAGCAATGGTGGGCGCAATATCCGTCATATGGGTTTGACGGGTCGTTTTACCTGGTTTTACTCCCCATCCTAAAAAGACAGCTGGAATATGAGCATCATACGAATTCCAACTTCCATGTGTGGTTCCTTTTCCGTCTTTCGATCCACTAAACCACTGCGGTTCTAAAATAATTTGAATTGCTCCGCTGCGTTTATAGTTATATCCATTGACAATGCGCTCTCGTAAGATAGCAGGAATCGCTGCAGAAGCTGCTTTATTCATATCCACTACAAAAGCCACACCGTCTACTTTTTTCAGCCATTGGATGGCCGCTTCAATCACCTCATCTTCTTCTACGTTGTTGGCCTTAATCGCCTCGTAGTTTAAATGTACTTGATAATTCGCTAAGCTTTTTACCAGATCGGCTATACCAAACTTTTCCTGTAATTGTTCATTCAAATTTTGGCGAACTATTCTCGTCTCAAAATAGCCCGAATTCCCTTTTTGATCTGCAAAGAACTTTGGATTGTGTGCTGCTCCATGATCTGCACTTAGAAATAAGGTATAATTTCCTTTTCCAATATGTTGATCTAAATAGGTTAAGAAATCAGCGATATCGCGGTCTAAACGCAAATAGGTGTCTTCAATTTCAATTGAGTTAATTGCAAATTGATGGCCAATATAATCCGTTGAGGATAAACTAATCGCTAGAAAATCCGTTACGTTTAAAGGATTATTTCCCAATTGTTCACTTTCAATCGCGCGTTTTGCAAAATCAAGTGTTAGTGTATTTCCTTGCGGTGTACTCTTAATCAATTCATACCCATTTTCTTTTTTTAGCTTCACGAGATCACGTGGGAAGATTGGCGTTTTTTCTCCCTTGAAGGTTTCTTCATACAGATTATCATCTGCTGTACTCAATACATAGGTATCGATAGGGTATAGCGTTTTCCACCCTTGTTTATAATATTGATCCACTAGCTTTTCTTTGTTGAATCCCTTTACCCATTTTGGTAAATCCTTCATATAATACGTACTTGTAATCCAATCACCTGTTTGACCGTCTAACCAATAAGCCGCATTGGCAAAATGCCCAGCCGGAAGGATTCCTCCTCTATCTTTGATGGCAATTCCAATAACTTTCGATTGAAAATTAGTCGCTAATTTCAACTGATCCGTCACGGTAGAAACCAATAAGTTCTTTGGTGATTGTTGGCCTACTTTTCCCTCTCCACCAACAGCTTGTACACTGTCATCTTGGGTACAGTACATATTTTGTCCTGTGGCTTGAATGATAAAATCATTTCCTGCAATTCCGTGTATGGCAGGGACACTTCCTGTATAGATAGTACTGTGTCCAATAGCAGTATAGGTAGGTACATAATCAATTAAGGTATTTTCACTAGAAAATCCTTCATTTAATAGCCGTTTAAATCCATTTTCACTGTATCGATCGTAATAACGATATAAATAATCCCAGCGCATTTGATCTACAACAAGCCCCACCACTAATTTAGGTTTCTCTAATTTCTCACTCGCTAGCACAGCAAAGGAAAACAAGCTGCACAACGCTGTAATGACTATTGATCTACTATTCATCTTTTCTTTATTTGGGTGTTATTTAAGTATTTAATAAGGATTAACAAAGCTATTAAAGACATTCTACATAGAAAACATCTGGCATCATAAAGTTTGTTAGCATATTGAACGACTTCAAAAAATCATTTTGACAAATAAAGACCTTTTGCCCTAATTTCATATTATCTAAATATTAAATATCAATAATACAGGAGATAAATTAAATATCTTCTTGTTTTACACGCTTGCAATTCCTCTTACCCTTTTCTCGCAGAATTCCTATCTTTGTATCTTCTCAACCCATCAATTTCATTCCTTTTATTATGGATATTGACCAAATTCTAACGACGATTTACCCGCTACCTGAGCCCTCACTGACTGCACTAAAGCAGTTGTGTCATAAATTACATCTACCCAAAGGGCATATTATCTTGCAAGCCGATCGCATTGAGCACAATATCTACTTCATCAAACAAGGAGTCGTTCGCGCTTTTTCGTCTCATGAGGAGGGAGAGATTACCTTTTGGTTTGGGGAAGAAGGGAGTACGATTCTATCAATGAACAATTATGTTGAAAATCGAAAAAGCTATGAAAGTATTGAACTTTTAGTGGATTGTGAACTCTATCAGGTAAATGTTCACGAACTTGGAGCTTATTACCTCACCGATATTCACATTGCCAATTTTGGACGAAAATTAGCAGAAAAGGAATTAATGCGGGTAGAAAGACGAATTATCTCTCGGGATTTACTTTCTGCCACCGAACGCTATAAGGATCTAATCACCAACTATCCCACGATTATTCAGCGCGTGCCGCTCAAACACATTGCTTCTTATTTAGGGATTACCCAAGTGAGTTTAAGCCGCATTCGCAAAGATGTATAAGAAGCGTTAAAGTTCGATTCTCTTATACTTGTAGCTAAATCTTTACTTATCTTTAAGCTCATTCTAACAACACGCCATGAATAAACTTAAAGTTGTTGCATTTGATGCAGACGATACCCTATGGATTAATGAGCCCTATTTCAAAGAAGCTGAACAACAGTTTTGTATTTTGTTAGAGGATTACTTAACTCATCAAAGTATTTCTCAAATTCTTTTTAAAACACAGATAGATAATTTACCACTTTATGGCTACGGAATCAAAGGGTTTACTCTATCGATGATTGAAGCAGCTGAAATTATATCCAAGGGAACACTCAACATAAAAATCATTGATAAAATTGTCAAAATAGGAAAAGAATTACTAACCAAACCGGTCGAATTGATTGACGATGTAGAGGCAATCCTTCAAGAATTACAAGGCAAATACCGCTTAGTCGTGGCGACAAAAGGTGATTTAAAAGATCAACACCGCAAACTCCACAAATCAGGGTTAGGATCCTATTTCCATCACATTGAGGTCATGACAGACAAGGAAAAAATCGATTATGAAAAATTGCTTAAACGCTTAGATGTACAACCAGAAGAATTTATCATGATTGGCAATTCCCTGCGTTCAGATGTTTTGCCCGTTTTAGAACTAGGTGCTTATGCGGTACATGTGCCTTTTCATACGACTTGGCTACATGAACACATTGATCATGCAGTAGTACATGAAAATTTCACATCGATTAAGAAATTGTCAGAAATAAAGGAATTGTTGTGAGGGTTTGGTGAGGGTTTAGTGAGGTTGGGTGAGGGTTGGTGAGGGTTGGTGAGGGTTGGGTGAGGATTGGGTGAGAATTGGTGAGAAATCGTAGGGGGTGGATGGCAATCCGCCCTGTTATTGAGAATCGGTGAGGATTAAACAAAATCAAGTAACAAAAAACAGAAAAAGGAAACCGTTACGGTCTCCTTTTTCTGTTTCATAAGCAATTTTATTTTTCATTAAAAACGGTATCCTACATAAACACCAAAATTCTGATTGTATATTTTGAGGTCATTTGCTCCTGTATTTTCTTCGACACCAAAGGTATTGGAGTTGTCGAAAATAGAGGCAAATCCACGGGTATATTGCGCCCCTAAGATTAAACCAAATTTGAACTGGTACTCAATCCCTGCTGTAAACCCATAATCCATTTTTTGTAGGTATTTACTATCTTCTTGATCATCTTCTGTTGAACCAAAAATACCGTGATCTTTATAGGTTTTTCCATTTTCATCAACAGAAGTAATGGAAGAGTACAACAACATATTGATATAAGGTCCTGCGTAAACCTGCAATCCTCCAACTTTAAACGTTGGACTGATTGGATTCAATCGCAAGCTGTGCATTTCTAACGTTGCATTAAACGTATGATCCTCTAATTCGCGTTTGAAATCTGCACCATAGTTTTGGTAAAACAATTCATGCTTCAATCCGAAATACGTTCCGATACTGTTATCGACACTAATCCCTGCAAAGAAATTATTGCGATGGTCTATTTTTCCATCTACGGCTAATTCACTTACGTCATCGCCTTTTAAAGTAGATTGCAACCAACCTGCTTTTATGCTAAACGATGTTCTGCCTTTTAAATCATCCTTGAAATCCTGTGCTTTCACAGAAAGCCCAGTTAATACTAGTAAACTGAATATAATGTGTTTCATGCTGCGCTTCTTAAAAATCAATATCCCAAATTCCAACGGCCTTCTCTAGCTCCACTAACGATTCAGCATAACCAAATAAGGTTTCTGCATACGCTTGTTGTGTTTCATTATAAGTACGCTGTGCATCTAACACTTCCAACAAGCTACTTGCCCCTCGTTGGTAGCTGTACTTAATTCCTTCAAATACTTGTTTCGCCTCTTCTAACATCCCATTTTCAAAGCGTTGGATTTGCTTTTGCTTAGTTAAATAATTGCGATAAGCCTGCGTAATTTCCTTTTCTAGTTCCAGCTCCACCATCTCATATTCCAATTCAGCTTGTCTTTCTTCGTATAATGCCGTTTTCAATCCAGCATCACGTCGATTCGAGAATTTTAAAGGCACTGAAATTCCTGCTTTTACTACCGTATTTCCTGGTGTAGGTGCCACTGCATTTTTTACAAAGGAATTGTTCTCTACTCCTACATTTAATCCTAGATCAATGACGCGTTCTGCACGAGCCAAGGCTACTTGACGCCCCGCTACTACTTTATTTTGCTGTGCAACTAAGAAGTCGGCGCGATTATTCTGTGCAGTTACAATTAAATCTTCCAAGGCAAACAAACGCACAAATTGACTAAAATCACCTTGAGGGAGATAAACCGAATCAATGCGACGAGCACTAATAATATTGCGCACTTCCATCAAACTATTTTCCCAGGCGTCATCCGCATCTTGCAGATCATTCAACATGGACTTGGCTTCCAACTTACTTTGGATCGCATCAACTTTGCTAATTTGCCCTAGTGAATAGCGAATACTATCCGATTGAGCTACTTGTAACATGGATGCATAGGAATCTCGTTGGATATCATACAGCATTTTATTTTGCATGGCTTCAAGGAAAGTCACCGTAGATTCTGCTCGTAGGGTGTGAAAAAACTCTTGCAATTCTAACTCTGCCAATACTTTTTGATCGTATGCTAAATTTTTTCTTGCTTTTCGTTTTCCTCCAAGCTCTAAGTCCCAAGATAATTCTGCTTCAAATCCATACCCCATCTGCATGCGCTTCTGTTGGTTATCCGCCCAACCAAAACTCAACTCTGGATCTGGGAAAGCTTTGGCTGCCTGTACTTCCGCCTCTGCAATGTTAATATTGTATTTTTCAGCTGCATAGCTCAAGTTGTTTGTTATCATTTTCGATAGAAACTCCTTGTAGGTCAATGGACTCTTGTTTGGGGCTTGCTCTGTATGTCCTTCTTGTGCATACAAAGTAGATCCACCAACGAGAACCATCATACTTATATATTTTTTTAAAATATTCATCTCAATGCTAGTTTTCTTCTATTTCTTCTTCTTTTACAAAGTCGCTATCTTTGCCCCATTTGCGCTCTACTAGATAGTACAAAGCAGGCAATACAAACAGTGTTAATATTGTAGCGAATAATAATCCATATACGATTACTGTAGCTAGTGGACGTTGTACATCCGAACCAATTCCAGTAGCCATAGACGCTGGGAATAACCCCAAAATAGCCACGGTTGCAGTCATTAATACGGGTCTGAATCGTTGTTCCGCTCCCAGTAAAACCGCTGCTAACAAGGCATGTCCTTTTTTTCGTAAATCGTTAATATGCGAAATCATAATAACCCCATTTTGAATAGCCACCCCAAACAAAGCGATGAATCCAACAGCCGAAGATACGTTTAATGACATCCCTCTGACATTCAAGGCTAACATTCCTCCAAACAGCGCTAAAGGAACCACAACCATCAATAACCCCGCTTGTCTAAATTGGCCAAAAGCTCCGTATAACAAAACAAACATCAGACACAGCGTCAACGGTACAATAATCGCCAATCGGTTATAAGCACGGTGTTGATTTTCAAACTGTCCCCCCCATTCAATATGGAACTTATTGTGATCGTAGGTAATATTGTTTTCAATTTTTTGTTGAGCCTCTTTCAATAAAGAACCTAAATCGCGGTTGCGCACGTTCAATTTCACGGTTAAGTGACGTCGATTCATCTCACGAGTAATCGTACTTTCCCCTGTACTTGTTTTTACATCAGCCACTTGTGAAAGAGGAATCTTCGCTCCTGTACTTGAGGTCAACATTAAGTTGGCAATTTTTTCGGGTGTATTTCTGCTTTCTTCCGTATAACGTGCACTAATATCGTACACTTTATTCCCGATAAAGATTTGAGAAATAGCTTTCCCTCCGATTGCTACTTCGATCAACTCTGCTACATCTGCTACGTTTAGTCCATATTGAGCAATCTTATCACGGTTGGCGTGAATCTGTAACTGTGGCAATGGTGGTTCTTGATCAATCGCCAAATCTACTGCTCCGTCCACTGTTTTTAACGTGCCTAAAACTTCATTGGCAATACGTCTTGTTTCGTGAAAATCCTCTCCATATACTTTGACTACTAATTCACTGTGTGCTCCCGAAATCTTATCCATTACCCCATCAATCATCGGCTGGGCGAATCCAACTGTAAAACCAGGAAGCGATTCATATTCTGCTGCTAATTCTTCAATTAAATCGTTTTTCGTTTTACCTCTTGGCCATTCCTTATAGGGTTTAATTCCAATCGAGCACTCAAAGTGAGAAGGCGTAAACGGATCCGTTCCATCGTCATTTCTACCCGCTTGTACCATCACATAAGTTACTTCCTCATATTTCATGGTACGCGCTCTCAAGGTATCACTCATTTCTTTGGATTTCTCTAAAGAAATGCCTGGTGGTAGTGTTACCTGTAACCAAATGGACCCTTCATCCAATGGCGGCAAGAAATCCTTTCCCACTTTAGCTGTCAAACCAATAGTAATAGCCAATACAATCACGATAGGCAAAAACACTTGTTTGGGCTTTTTCATAATCTTTTCAATGCGATTATGGTATAAAGCCGTTAGTTTTTCCAACCATTTGTTGTGGTATATTTTTCTCGGTTTTTTATACACCGCATAGGCTAATCCTGGGATTAAAAACAAGGCTACTAAAAGCGCACCTAACAAGGCAAATCCAACCGTAAAAGCCATAGGTGTAAACAGCTTCTTCTCTACGCGTTCAAACGCAAACAGCGGTAAATAAGCTGTGATAATAATAATCGTAGCAAAGAACACGGGTTTCGCTACCTCTTTGGTGCGTTGAGCAATGGATTTTTCTTTCAATTCTTCCTTTGGATTATCCTCTCGTTTCTTGAGTATGGACTCCATCATAACAATTGCTCCATCGACAATAATACCAAAGTCAATTGCTCCTAGTGATAATAAGTTTGCTGGGATATCTGTGAAGTGCATCAAAATAAAAGCAAACAACAAGGATACAGGGATGGTAATTGCTACAAGCAAAGCTCCTCTCCAGCTACCCAAAAAGACAATTAATACAATAATGACCAAACTGATCCCCTCGATTAAAGTCGTCGATACCGTATGTAACGTCGTGTCTACTAATTCTGTGCGATCTAAGAATGTGTGAATTTTCACACCTTCTGGCAGTAATTCATTGTTTAATTCATCTACATATTGGTGGATTTTCTCCAAAACTACCGATGGATTTTCTCCTTTTAACAAGAGTACAATTCCCTCAATACTATCAGAGTAATTGCGCTCTTTATCAGAATAACCTAAGATTCCTTTGCGCTCAACGTTTCCATATTTTAAACGACCTAAATCCTTCAAAAAGATTGGAATTCCATTGTCAGCCTTTACGACAATTTTCCCTAAATCTTCTAAATCCTTTACCAGTCCGATTCCGCGAACCACATAGCCTAAGTCTCCACGTGTTAATACACTTCCACCTGAGTTTACGTTATTTTCCTCAATAGTTTCAGTAACATCACTTAAGGATAAATCATATTGTTCTAATTTATGTGGATCTAATTCGATTTGAAATTGGGTTGTAATTCCTCCGAAGTTCGTTACCTCAGCAACCCCAGACACTTGGTTAAGTTTAGGGATAATCACAAAGTTTTGAATATCCGTTAACTCGCGTAAACTATAGCCATCCCCTTCAATAATATAGCGGTATACCTCTCCAATAGGCGAAGTTAACGGGTCTAGTTCAGGTATAGCTTCGTAGGGCAATTCTACTCCATTGAGTCGTTCTTGAATACGTTGACGGGCAAAGTAGTCATCCACTCCATCTTCAAACACAATGGTAATCATGGAAAGTCCGAACGTACTATTGCTACGCATCACGTGCATACCTGGCATTCCATTTAGCGCACGTTCAATGGGAATGGTAATTTGCAATTCAATTTCTTCTGCAGCGAGTCCTGGTACTTGCGTCACGACTTGTGAGGTTGTATCTGCAATATCGGGATACGCTTCTATGGATAACTGTTTCCAAGAATAATAGCCGAAGATACACAGTAAGCCAAACAAAGCAGCAACAAGCCATCTTTTGTGTATAGCTGTATCAATTATATTTTTTTTCATTTTTGCTGTTTTTATAGGATTACTACAGTTGAGGTAAGTAAATACCCCCTTCGCTTACTACTTTATCTCCTTTTTCTAGTCCTGATAGAATTACGGTTTGATTGCCTGATACCCCACCAATGGTTACATTTTTTCGGATGTATTCATTCGATGCTACCTCCACAAAAACAAAAGAATCATCTTCTCCTTGTAAGACCGCACGAGAAGGCACTAAAATTACTTTTTCGGGTTGATCAATAAAGCGTACATTCACGTACATGCCTGGTTTTAAGATGCGTTTGTCGTTGGTCACTTCAATCAATACATCAATACTTCTTGTTTCTTCATCTACCATTTCATTCACATGGTATATCGTTCCCTCAATAGGTGCACCTGGATACGCTGATAACTCAATTTGAACTTTGTTTAACTTGGCTAAATGCTGAATGTCTTTTTCCTTCACTTTACCAACAATCCAAATTTTGTTCAACGATGCAATCTTCACTACAGGATCTGCATCATCGTTGATGTATTGTCCTAAAACGATAGTATTTTCTAAGACTTCTCCTTCAATAGGAGAACGCACAATCAAGGGCTGTCCTAAAACAAGAGAAGAAGGTTGTACATTGTAGATTTTAATCGCTGCAGAAGCATTGTCAAAAGCCGCTTTTGCAATCGAATTTTCTGTTTCTGCTTCTTCGTATTCTTGACGAACGCCGACGCCATTCGCTAGTAAATCCGCTTGTCTTTTTAAATTTAAAGACGCTTGTTTGTATTCTTGTTTAGAGTCAAAATAATCTTTCTGTGCTTCAAAATAATCGGGGGAAGAAACTTCAAATAAAGGTTGATTTACTCCCACTTTTTGACCTAATTTGACAAAGGATTTAATAATCCTTCCAGAGAAAGGAGACGCAATTTCCGCATAATGGTTCGGTATTGCTTTTACTAAACCCGCAGTTACTAAATCAAATGTAAAGTCTTCCTCCCCTACCTCTGTAACTTTAATTCTACTTTTAAGGTTTGAATTTTCTGTTAAGGAAATCACTTGATTGTTCACTTGATACTGTGCAACATCACTGCTTTGTTCCTTTTTATCCGAGCAAAAACTCAATAAGATACTCAAGCTTAAAACACCTGCTAATTGTACTTTTTTTGCCATTATGATTGTTTTAAATTTTTACTTTATAATATTCTCTTAATTTACGAAACTTTACACTATAATTTTCATTATAAAAATAAAACATTACGTTTATTTAACAATAAAAACAAGCATCTATTAGCCATAAGGGGTCAAATCACAGCGAAACCGTCCTTTTTTCATTTTATTCAATTTTATAATAGCGTTTACATGTAAGATACTTAGTGTAGATCAAAGATATAAGCAGCCAAACCAAAGTAGATTAACAGTCCAAGGATATTGACAATAGTACGAATCGCTGGACTAGCAACTACGGCAGGATCGGCTCCCATTTTTTTGACCAATAAGGGCAGAGCTGCTCCAATTACTGTTGAAAAAACAACTTGTAGAAATAAGGCTACCGCAATTACACCGCCAATAATCCACAAAGCTGTTGTTTCTGGCGACTCGGTTTCCCAACTAAAAAAGACCACTTTACCAAAAGCTAACACGCCAAGACACAGCGCTAACATCAGTGCAATTCTCGTTTCTTTCCACAGCACACGCATCCATGATTTTACCGTTATTTGTTCCAGAGCCATAGCCCGTACCACTACAGTGGCAGATTGGCTTCCGGCATTTCCTCCAGCATCGGCTACCATGGGCATATAGAGTGCTAGAATAACCATTTGAGCAAGAGCTCCCTCAAAACTGTGAATAATTAATCCTGAAATTAACCCAACAATTGCCAAGGTAACTAGCCAAAACACTCGTTTTTTAAAGTGTCCAAAAATCGACGTTTGCTCATAATTTGCATCTTCACTACTCCCCATCACCCCCATAAATTTCTGCATGTCTTCGGTATGTTCGGCCTGAATAATATCTAGTGCATCGTCATGGGTAACAATCCCCACCAATTGCTTCTTTCGATTGAGGATAGGCAACGCCACCAATTCATATTTATCGATTTTAGCTGCCACGAGTTCATTGTCTTCGTCTACATAACCAAAGACAAAATCGCGGTGCAATTCTTCCTCTACCAACTGATGGGGTTCGGCGATAATCAAATCTTTCAAGGTAATGAATCCCAATAGTGTTTGGTCTTCATTGACTACATAGATATAATAAATCGTCTTTTTTGACGGGGCATCTAAACGCACCTTATGGATGGCCTCAAAACAGGTCATATCCTTAGAAACGGTTGCAAAATCCGTACTCATAATCCCTCCAGCCGTATCTTCTGGATAGGAGCTCAATGCCAATACATTCTCTCGCACTGGTTTAGTCAAAAAGGGCAAGAGATCAATCTGCTCCTGTTGAGTTAAAATTTGAAATAAATCTGCGCGATCCTCCGAGGGCATTTGCTCAAATAATCGAGCAAATCGCTTCATGCTTAACTGTTGAAAAACGGAAAGCTGTTTCACCAAAGGGAAGGAGGCAAAAATTTCCGCTTGATGTTCTAAAGGGAATTCGCGCAAAATGAGAAATAGCTCTTTGGTTTCCATCAAAGACAGAGCCTCACTGACGTCAATAACAGGCATTTTCTTCAATACAGGCAACATCTTAATCATCTGATCCAATCCCTGAAAATCTTGTGCGATTTTACGTAAACTTGTTGGTTCATACTTCATTGTTCTCATGACCTTTCACTTTTAACGATTAATAGGTAATTAACTCCCAGGATACTTCAGAAACACCAAATTCTAAAGATACTTTCTGTGTAATCTGCTCTAAAATATCATCTTTACGTCCGATGCAGTACACCTCAAACTTGAGGTAAGAAAAAGCGGGATTCCCATTATCCGAACTTTTTAACGAACGCATTTGCAATTCTTTTTGCGCCTTGAGGTGTTTGAGCACCATCACGCGAATATCATTTTCTACTTGCTCTTTGCATCCCACGACAATTTCATAAAACACCTCTGCAGAATCACTTTCAGTCTCAAACGACATTTTATTCATGAGGTTTCCGATGGGACGTAGTAGCAAATGTGCACCTACAATAAGGATGGTCATGGCGATAGCTTCTTGCCATAATCCTACACCACACATAGAGCCAACCGAAGCCGAGCACCAAATCGTCGCTGCCGTATTCAATCCACGGATGCTAAATCCATCCTTCATAATCACGCCAGCTCCTAGAAAACCAATTCCACTTACAACATAAGAAGCCACACGCCCCACTGCAGTTCCACCAATTTGATACGACATTAATACAAATCCAGCGGCACCAATACAAACCAACGTATTGGTTCTCAATCCAGCGCTTTTTTGTCTTACTTGACGCTCAGCCCCAATCAATGCTCCTAAAATAAAAGCTAGTAATAATCTTAAAATAAATACTGTAATTGCCATAACTTCATCTCTTTTACTCCTACTTACTGCATATCATCTTCGTTATAAACAAGTAACAGGAGAATTAACATTCTTTTCTTCGAAAGGATTCTGTGTCCATCTTTTATTTTTTTTGCTGGGACAAAAGTAGAAGTTATGAGGCTTGACGGCTATTAGAAAGCCTTTAGAATAAAATTAGAATTCTATTAGAATAAAAAAGCGCTTGTTAAAAAACAAGCGCTTGATGTATTATAGTTGTATGGTAAACGTCGTTCCTTCTCCTACTTGAGACTCGACCTTCAACTTGCCTTTGTGTAAGTTGATAATTTTATGCGTTAATGGCAATCCAATCCCGTTGCCTTCTTTGTAGTTTTGATTCTTACCACGGTAAAAAGGAATAAAAATAGACTCCAAGTCTTCTTCCGCAATACCAATGCCTTTGTCTCGCACACGAATAGTCAACTGATAATCTTCATAGGCAATTTGAATCGTACACGCTTTCTGTTCTGAAAACTTACAAGCATTCTCCAATAAATTAACCAAAGCCACCTCTAATAAGTAGGGGTTGGCATTTACAATCATCATTTCTTCCGCCGTGACCGATTCATCTATGACAAAATTAAATTTGTATGAGGCATCCATCTTTTGTAACTTCTGACAGGCATCTAAAATCACCTCATCCACGCGAATAGGTTTGAATACAATTTCAGTAGGATCATAACTCGCCTTAGCAAAATCCAATAGGCTATTGGATAAACGCACGATTTTTTGCGAATCGTTTAATGCATTTTCAATCGTCTGTATGTAATAGGCTTGATTTTGTTCTTTACTTAAAGCCAGCTCCAATTCCGCAATAATAGCGGCCAAAGGAGTTCTCAATTCATGTGAAATATTCGATACAAATTGCTTCTGTGCATCAAAAGAATTCTCTAATCGATTGAGCATTTCATTGAAGGTATTGGCTAGTGCTCCAAGTTCATCCTTATTTTTCTCCGTACTGATGCGCAAATCTAAATTTGTTGCCGTGATTTTATTTACCTCATCATTCATCTTTTTGATGGGCAACAATACTTTATCTGCAAAAAACAGCCCGACAAAATAAATAACCAAAAGAGAAATGACCACTAAAACAACAATGGTTACAAACAAGTTTTGCAACTTAGTGTAGCCATACTCATCATAAGCTGTTGCAGTTATCACATAATCTCGATTATTCAGCGAATACGTAATTCCAATGACTTGCCAATCCTCTTGAGTGCAGTGTAAACGTCCCTTTTGGATAATGCTGCCGATCATCTCTTTCGTTTCTTTCACTCGATCAATTTCCTCTGCATCGTGATACAACAGGTTGAAATCATAATCATAAACAGCAACTTCTACTTCATTGATAATTTCGCTATTGTTGAGGTAAATCTTGTGTAAAGTTGTTGGTTTGACTTGAGCTTCCAAAAAGAGTTTGGCTTTGGTAATGGCCTCTTTTTCTAATTCTTCATAAAACTCAACTTCTCTGCCTTTGGAGGACGACCAATAGATGACACTGGCGAAAACCAGTAATATAGAAGCCACTAATAACGTAAACAACAGGGTCAGTCTCGTTTTAATTCTCATGACTTTTTAGTATAAAACCCATACCTGATTTCGTATGAATCAATTTATTTGCTGCATCTAGCTCAATCTTCTTTCTCAGGTAATTGATGTACACATCGATAAAATTGGTTCCTGTATCAAAATGCGTATCCCATACTTTCTCTGAAATCTCTGCACGCGACAATACCCGTTCTGGATTTTCCATCATGTACTGCATCAAGTTAAATTCCTTAGGGGTTAGGTGAATCTCTTTTCCTGCTCGTTTGAATTTTTTCTGATTGAGGTCCATTTCTAAATCCGCATAGTTCAAAATGGGATTATTCGCTTCCGTTGCCTTTTCGAAGCGCTTAAGCAACGCGCGAATACGCACATAAAGTTCTCTTAATTCAAAAGGTTTCACCAAATAATCATCCGCTCCTGCATCAAATCCCTCCACCTTATCGTCTGTTGTTCCCAAAGCGGTCAACATGATAATAGGTGTATTGGGTAATGATTGCTTGAGTTCTTTACACAAATCAATACCATTAATCTTGGGTAAAATAACATCAGTAATAATCAGCTGATATTTTTTTTGTAGGGCTAATTTCTTCCCCATATAGCCATCATAAGCCACATCAACCGTAAAGTTTTGATCTTGCAAGCTGCGTTGAAGCAGTTCTGCCACGCGAATATCGTCTTCAATTACTAATAGTTGGCTCAAAAGAAATTCCTTTTAAATTAATTGGGACCAAGATAAGTCTTTTTGCAAAAAAAGAGGTTATTTATGCGGCAAAACAACCTCTAATTCTTTTTCAAACCACTAAAAAAGCAATTCAGAAACAACGATTTCGGTTATGTATCGCTTGTTATTTGCTTTGTCTTCGTACGAGCGATTCACCAATTTTCCTTCAATTGCTACTTCTTTCCCTTTGACTACATACTTCTCCGCAATGTCTGCTAATTTTCCCCAAGCGACTACCTGGTGCCACTGCACATTTTCAATCTTTTCTCCTTTATCGTTGAAATAAAATTCATTGATAGCAATTGAAAAAGTCGCTCGCTTTTTCTCTGATCCAAAGACGATGATTTCTGCATTTTGTCCTGCTCGTCCAATTAATTGAACGCGATTTCGTAGTGAACTCATAATATGTACTTTTAAATTATAAAAAACCTTATCTGTTTTTTAGCAAAAAACACACCAAACACCAGCCCTTTCCTTCATTTAGCTTTCAAAATATTTACTTGTTACAAGTATTATTTGTAATTTGCAATAAAAAATTCATGGAAACGACAATTAACAAGATTGAACTTCGCAACCTCCAATTGGATGACTACTTGGAGCTTAAAAATTCAATGCTTGAATCCTATACGGGCATGGAAGATCCGTATTGGGATAAAAGTGAAATAGAAAACCTACTGAGTATTTTTCCTGAAGGGCAACTAGTCGTTTTAGTTGACGATATTGTTGTAGGGTCAGCGCTTTCTATTATCATTGATGAGAAAAAAGCCATGTCCACCCATAATTACGATCAAATTACGGGCTATTCTTCTTTTAGTACACATAATCCCAAAGGCAATGTTTTATACGGAATTGATGTATTCATTCACCCCAAGTATAGAGGCTTGCGCTTAGGTCGTCGTTTATATGATGCGCGTAAAGAATTGTGTGAACAACTAAACTTAAAATCAATTGTATTTGCGGGACGCATCCCGAAGTACGCAAAATATGCCAATGAGCTTACTCCTAAACAGTATTTAGACAAGGTAAAAGCGAAAGAAATCAACGATCCGGTGATGTCTTTTCAAATGTCAAATGACTTTCACATGGTGCGTTTGATGCGCAACTACCTCGACGGGGATAAGGAATCTAAAGATTATGCGGTGCTTTTGGAGTGGAATAACATCTACTATGAAAAGGACGTTCAACTCATCAACACCAGAAAGAGTGTGGTGCGTTTGGGGTTAATTCAATGGCAGATGCGTCCGTTTAATGATTTAGAGGAATTCTTTGATCAAGCGGAATTCTTCATCAACGCGGTTTCTGATTACGAAAGTGACTTTGCCATGTTCCCAGAACTATTTACAGCTCCTTTGATGGCAGCGTACAACCACTTGTCCGAAGCGGATTCAATTCGCGAGCTTGCGCGTTATACAACACCTATTCGCAAGCGATTCCAAGAGTTTGCCATTTCGTATAACATCAATATCATCTCAGGTAGTATGCCGTATTTGATTGATGGAACCTTATACAATGTCGGTTTCCTTTGCAAACGTGACGGAACCTATGAGATGTATTCCAAAATTCACATTACGCCCAATGAGGTACACTATTGGGGAATGCAAGGCGGATCGGGTATTCAAACCTTTGATACCGATTGCGGAAAAATCGGAATTATCGTTTGTTATGATGTAGAATTTCCCGAATTGCCACGTCTACTTGCAGAAGAAGGTATGGAAATTCTTTTCGTTCCTTTTTTAACGGATACACAAAACGGTTATACCCGCGTGCGTAACTGTGCTGCTGCACGAGCCATCGAAAATGAGTGTTATGTAGCCATTGCAGGCTGTGTAGGAAACCTTCCAAAAGTGAATAACATGGATATTCAATTTGCTCAAGCCGCCGTATTCACCCCTTCTGATTTTGCCTTCCCAACCAATGGAGTCAAAGCAGAAGCAACTCCGAATACAGAAATGACCTTGATTGTAGATGTTAACCTCGATTTACTAAAGGAATTACACGAGCACGGAAGTGTGCGAATTATGAAGGATAGACGACTGGATTTATACGATTTGCAGAAAAAAAACAGTCCAAAATAACCCAAAAAGCTTGAGCCAACACTCAAGCTTTTTTTTAGTCCTTTTTTGCGTGAATAATTAGCATATTTCGGATTTTAGAATTGAGGAAATAGCAAGATCTTTGTTGGGCGGTTGACGGTTGACAGTTTATAGTTGGCAATGAAAATAAAGTATGAAACAGAAATGACAAACCTCACCTAATTCTCACCAAAAACAAAAAAACCTCACCAATCATTAGAAAATGAATGACCAAGCCCATATAAATTATACCCGTATTGCTGAAGCCATTGCGTACATTCAGCAAAACTTCAAGCAGCAGCCTCATTTAGATGTGGTGGCGGATGTCTTGCATTTGAGTCCGGCGCATTTTCAGCGTTTATTTACGGAATGGGCAGGCACGAGCCCGAAGAAATTCTTGCAGTTTACGAGTTTAGAATATGCGAAATCCCTATTGAAAGACAAACAAGCCACTTTATTTGATGCCACTTTTGAAACGGGTTTATCAAGTACGAGTCGCTTGCATGATTTATTTATCACTTTAGAAGGAATGACTCCTGCGGAGTATCAAAATGGTGGTCAACACCTAACCATCAACTACAGTTTTGCCTCTAGTTTTTTTGGTCCACTGTTGATTGCGTCAACTGCGAAAGGGATTTGTCATTTGGTTTTTGTGGAAGAGGAAGAAATTGCGAAACAAGAACTAATCGCCAAATTTCCACAAGCGAAGTTTATCGAACAAACGGATGCCTTACAAAACCAGGCCTTGCAATTTTTTCAAAGCAAGACCCCTGATTTACACCAAATTAAATTGCACTTAAAAGGAACCGATTTTCAGCTCAAAGTATGGCAAAGTTTATTGGCGATTCCCATGGGTGAACTCACTACGTATGGGGCTATTGCACAGGCCATAGACAACCCCAAAGCCTCCCGAGCAGTAGGAACGGCTATTGGAAGTAACCCTATTGCCTTTTTAATCCCTTGTCATCGCGTCATTCAAGCATCGGGTGTCTTTGGAAATTATATGTGGGGAGCTACGCGCAAAACGGCTATCATTGGCTGGGAAGGAGCTCAAGTATATGGAGAACCAACTTTTAAATAAAAAAAATGGACTTATTTCATTCCGCCGACGATACTCAACACAATCACCTTCCCTACCAAGGAACGGTACATTTTTACGGGTATCTGCTAACTACTGAAGAAGCTGCATTTTACTATAATCATTTGTTGCACTACATCGAGTGGAAAAATGACGAAGCGATTATTTTTGGTAAAAAAGTCATCACCAAGCGCAAAGTAGCTTGGTATGGCTCAAAGCCCTTTCCCTATACCTATTCCAACGTGACCAAATTTGCTTTACCATGGACACCTGAGTTGTTAGCGCTAAAAAAACGCATTGAGGTTCAAACAGGTGAAACCTATAATTCTTGCTTGCTTAACTTGTATCACGATGGCAGTGAAGGTATGGCCTGGCATAGTGATGCCGAAAAAGATTTAAAGAAAAATGGTGCCATTGCTTCCTTGAGTTTAGGAGCAACCCGTAAATTTTTATTCAAACACAAATCAACCCAAGAAAAAGTGACTTTTACCTTGGAGAGCGGACACTTACTAGTAATGAAAGGAGATACCCAAACCTTTTGGTTGCATCGATTACCTCCGACAAAGACGGTCCACCACCCGCGAATTAATTTGACCTTTCGCTCCATTGAAAACTAAAAAAAACAGCTCCCAAACCCAGAGAGCTGTCTTAAACTAAAAACATAATAACTATTCTGAGATTGTATCGTATTAAAACACCCAGAACGTATAAACAACTGAATTCCTTCTTTACAATAGGGATGTTGGACAAACAAAAGTTGTTTTATCCAATGCAGTAATGGGAGCAAGTGCTTGAAATCCGCCCACAACATCAACTACTTTTAAAAACCCTTTCGCGCGTAGCATAGAAGCCGCAATCATACTGCGGTATCCGCCTGCACAAAACACCACTTGTGTTTTATTTTGATCAAGTGTATCTATTTTTTCTTCTAATCTATTCAGGGAAACAAAAGTTGCTTCTACCAAATGTTCTGCTTGATATTCACTTTCTTTACGAACATCTACCAATACAGGAGCTTCACTTTTCACATAGGCATCCACTTGGTGTGCTTCTAATCGAGGAATAACATCTAACGGTCTATCTGCCGTTTTCCACGTATCAATTCCTCCCGCCAAAAATCCCACCGTGTGGTCATATCCCACTCGAGACAAGCGCACCATACTCTCCTCTTCTTTACCTGGATCTGTGATTAATATCAAGGGCTGTTGAATATTTTTAATCAACTCGCCCACCCATACCGCAAAAGGACCATTCAATCCGATATTGATACTTTTGGGAATAAATCCCCGAGCAAAGTCCTGCGGCGCTCGTGTATCAAGAAGCAAAACATCCCCTGTGGCAAGCATTGCATCAAACATAGCCAAAGTCAAAGGTTTGTATGCACGATCCAAAACTTCATCCAGCTGTTCATAGCCGCCAATATTCAACAAGACATTTTTTGGAAAATACTGCGGCGGCGTAACTAAGCCAGTTAATACCTCTTCAACAAACTCATCTTCCGACATATCCGCGCGTAGCGCATAGTTGGTTTTCTTTTGATTTCCCAACGTATCTGTTGTTTCCTTACTCATATTTTTACCACATGCACTACCTGCTCCGTGATTCGGATACACAATGAGATGATCAGGTAAAGGCATTATTTTGTTGCGTAGCGACTGGTATAAATGTCTTGCTAGTTTTTCTTGTGTTAGTTCTGACTTGACTAGTTGCACCAAATCTGGACGGCCTACATCTCCAATAAATAATGTATCTCCAGTAATAATAGCCTGTGGCTCTCCTTCTTCATCAAATATCAAATACGTACTACTCTCCATCGTATGTCCAGGCGTGTGTAATACTTGTATTTTGACTCCACCTACGGTAAACACTTGATTGTCCATCGCAATAATGGCTTCGTAATTAGGTGTAGCCGTTGGGCCAAAAACAATTTGAGCCCCTGTTTTTTGCATCAAATCCAAGTGACCACTGACAAAGTCAGCATGAAAATGCGTCTCAAATACATACTTGATGCTTGTCTGATCCTTTGTCGCTCGATCGATATATGGCTGTACATCGCGTAAAGGGTCAAAAATAGCGGCTTCTCCTTGGCTAGAAAGATAATAAGCGGCATGTGCAATACATCCCGTATAGATTTGTTCGATTTTCATGACTCACAATTTTGTAACGTAAAAGTAATTCATTCTCAAGGATTTAAAAATGACAATTATCATAATCCCTAGGCATATTTTAGTTTTTTTTTAAGACTAAAGCTTTGTTTTCAGGCCATATAATCCATTATTTTTTCGTAAATTGGGAAAAACTAACAATTATGAGAAATTACAAAATAGCCTCGCTTAAAAAGCTACAAGAGGAAGGCAAAGACATGCATCGATTGCCTTTTTCTATTCGTATTCTATTAGAAAATGTGTTGCGTAATCACGACGGATTTGCTATTACAGATGAGCACATCGATACGTTAGTCAATTGGCAACCTCAACCCACCGACAAAGACATTCCCTTTAAACCTGCACGTGTATTGATGCAAGATTTTACGGGAGTACCTGGTGTAGTAGATTTGGCTTCTTTACGTGCTGAATACGTGCGTCAAGGCAAAAATGGGGAAAAAATAACCCCTGCTATTCCCGTTGACTTAGTTATTGACCACTCGGTGCAAGTAGATTATTTTGGAACCGATTACGCTTATAAAGAAAATGTGACCAAAGAGTACGAACGCAACGCGGAACGCTACGAGCTACTGAAATGGGCCCAACAAGAATTAAAAGGATTTACTGTGGTTCCTCCTGGAATGGGGATTTGCCACCAGGTAAACTTAGAATACCTCGCCAAAGGAGTGATCAATCGAGATGGTTGGTTATTTCCTGACACCTTAGTCGGCACCGATTCTCACACTCCTATGGTAAACGGAATTGGAGTTATTGCTTGGGGAGTGGGAGGAATTGAAGCCGAAGCAGCCATGTTAGGTCAACCGATTTACTTCACCTGTCCAGAAGTGGTGGGGCTTAAACTAACGGGGAAAATTCCTCAAGGAGCAACTGCTACCGATATGGTATTGTCCATTACAAAAATATTGCGTAAGCAAGGAGTAGTAGGAAAATTTGTGGAAGTTTTTGGCGATGGATTAGATCATTTATCTGTAACCGATCGCGCGACTATTTCCAATATGTCCCCAGAATTTGGATGTACCGTGACCTACTTCCCAATTGATGACCAAACTTTACACTATATGCGTCAAACCAATCGAGACGAAGATCACGTTCAGTTGGTAGAAGAATACTGCAAAGAAAACTTATTATGGCGAACAGGAAAAGAGGATATTACCTATTCTGCTGTGGTAGAATTAGACTTAAATACCTTAGAGCCTACTGTTTCAGGACCTAAACGTCCACAAGACAAAATTTTAGTGCGTGAATTAGATCAAACGTTCTCCACTTTATTAGAAGAGGAGTACAACCGCGCCTATGTTTCGATGAAAGATCGACGCGAATCCGCTTGGTTATCTGAAGGTGGATCAGGAACAGAATTTATCTATACACAAAATGAAGCAGCTACAAGTCAACCCACGGAAGTAGTCAAAGAAAACATGCGTGCTGTGCGCATCAAACAGAAAAATAAAGAATATGTACTAGGTGATGGAAGTATTGTGCTGGCAGCTATTACTAGTTGTACCAATACCTCTAATCCTGAAGTAATGATTGGAGCAGGACTCGTAGCTCGCAAGGCTATCCAACGAGGGTTACGCACCAAATCTTGGGTAAAAACGAGCTTAGCTCCTGGATCAAAAGTCGTAACACACTATCTAGATCGTTCTGGTTTATCCGAAGATTTAGAAGCTTTGCGTTTCCATACAGTAGGATATGGATGTACGTCGTGTATTGGAAATAGTGGACCGCTTCCAGCGCCTATTGCAGAAGCTGTTACCCAAGGGGATCTAGTTGTTGCTTCTGTGCTTTCTGGAAACAGAAACTTCGAAGCAAGGGTACACCCCCAAGTAAAGATGAATTTCTTGATGTCTCCCATGTTAGTCGTAGCCTATGCCTTAGTAGGCCGCGTGGATATCAACTTAATGACAGACCCACTAGATTATGATCCAAATGGAGAACCTGTATATTTACGCGATATTTGGCCAACACATGAGGAAATTCGAGCAGTTATCAACGATTCCTTAAAACGCGAGGACTTCAAAGAAGTATATGATCAAATTTTTGAAGGAGAAGAGAACTGGAAAAACCTTCATGCTCCGAAAGGCGCAAGCTTTGAGTGGAATCCAGCTTCTACCTATATCCGTCACGCACCTTTCTTTGAGAACCTACCAAAAGAACCGAAACCATTAACAGACATTCATGCAGCCCGTGTTTTACTTTATTTAGGTGATTCTGTTACAACCGACCATATCTCTCCTGCGGGATCTTTCAATGAAGAATCTGCTGCTGGAAAGTACTTGCTATCTCAAGGAGTGAAACCTGAAGATTTTAACTCGTACGGATCAAGACGCGGAAACCATGAAGTGATGATGAGAGGAACTTTTGCCAACGTTCGTATCAAGAATAAAATAGCACAACGTGAAGGTGGATATAGTACGTATTTACCTACTAACGAATCCTTAACTGTTTATGATACCGCAATGAAATACAAAGAAACGGAAACCCCGTTAATTGTACTAGCTGGAAAAGAATACGGTAGTGGATCTTCTCGAGATTGGGCCGCAAAAGGAGCATATCTTTTGGGAATTAAGGCGGTTATTGCGGAAAGTTTTGAACGTATTCACCGCAGTAACTTAATTGGAATGGGAATTGCTCCATTGCAGTTCTTGCCCAATCAGTCGGCAGAAAGCTTAGGATTAACAGGAAGAGAAACCTATAGTATCACTGGCTTAGCAGAAAATCTAACACCGCATAAGGTGGTTGAGGTCACTGCAACGACAGAAAATAATCAAGCGATTATCTTCCAAGCCTTAGCGCGATTCGATTCGCTTATCGAAATTGAATATTACAAAAACGATGGAATTCTCCAATACGTATTGAGAGACTTCTTAAAACACTAAAAAACAAAGGCTGTTCTTCCGAACAGCCTTTGTTTTTTATACAAATCCTTGTTTAATTGCTTCCTGTACCAGCGTTGCAGAATCTGCAGCTCCAAAGGCCACTTTCATCTTAGCAATTCGCTTTTTGATGGTCGGCGCAGCTAAAGGCACAAATTGTTCTAAGTCAACAAGCTTATGTCCTTTGGCCAATAATACTAAAATAGCTCGATTGTAATCATCGTACATCACTTCTTTATAAACCATTTCTTCCAAACAATGTTTCACCATTGGACTTTGATATTCATTTCCACTACAAATTGCTTCTACCAAATCAACTAATACTTGGGGTGTAATTTCATTTTTTCCAATAATACTCGTTGGTCGAATATTTTTTACGATATCATAAATGGTTAATACTTCTCTATGTCCTGTAATAGTAATGGTTTTACAAGAGGGCATTTCCTTCTTAAGGTATCGAATAATATCTCCGCCATCATCCCAAACAGAGTCATCCCCTTTGGGCAAGGAAAAATCAACAAGCGCAATATCATAGGGTTGCTTGTTGACAATTGCTTCGTCAATTTTTTGTTTTGCCTGCGTACAATCAAACGCTTTTTCAAAAATGAAGTCTTGAGCAAATGCAGCATGACTCAACAGTGCCATTCGATATCCCTCCAGAATTAAAGGATGATCATCTATTAATAAAATTCTCTTCATACCACAAACTTGACTATCTCAGAGCGCTGTTTCCTTAAACGCATTTTCTTATTCACCTCGACCCTTTCATAAAAGCGAAAGAATAGTGTAAATGCATTCAAACACGTTGCCCTATTACCTGCTAATGTAATAAAAAACCTGTTCTATTCCTTATTATTCCGCTGTATTTGGCTTTTTTTATCCCAAAAGGATACACTCCATACAAGCCTGGTTTTTCTACAAAATAAAAAAGCCAATTAGCGAGCTAATTGGCTTTCAAGTGAAATTCTTTTATTTTTTACAACAGTGCGTTTGCTACTAAATACTCTGCAATTTGGATGGTATTGGTTGCTGCTCCTTTTCTCAAGTTATCAGATACAATCCACATATTTAAGGTATTAGGTTGCGTTTCATCACGACGAATACGCCCCACAAATACCTCATCTTTACCTTGCGCATATAATGGCATCGGATATGTATTGGTATCTGTATTATCTTGTACAACAATACCTGGGGTTTCGTGTAAAAGTCGACGCACTTCATCAATAGCAAAATCCTGTTCAAAAGCTACATTAACTGCCTCACTATGGCCTCCAACAACAGGGATACGAACGGCCGTTGCAGTGACTAAAACCGTATCATCTGCTAAGATTTTTTTCGTTTCTTTTACCAATTTCATTTCTTCTTTGGTATATCCATTATCTTCAAAAACATCGCAATGTGGAATAGCATTGCGGTGGATAGGATAAGCATATGCCATTTCTCCTGCTTCACCCACATATTCGTTTTCCAATTGTCTTACTGCCTTAACCCCTGTCCCGGTGATAGATTGATACGTAGAAACCACAACGCGTTTCACCTTGTATTTTTTGTGTAAGGGAGCCAAAGCCATGACCAACTGAATTGTTGAACAATTGGGGTTGGCAATAATCTTATCGTCTTTTGTTAAACTTGAAGCATTAATTTCGGGAACCACTAACTTTTTGGTTACATCCATACGCCAAGCAGATGAATTGTCAATCACCGTTGTTCCAACAGCAGCAAATTCTGGTGCCCATTCTAATGAAATGGAGCCGCCTGCAGAGAACAGTGCAAGCGCTGGTTTCATCTTTACAGCTTCGGCCATGGATTGCACTACGAATTTCTTCCCTTTGAACTCTATTTCACTTCCTACTGATTTCTCAGAAGCGACAGGTATTAATTCTGTTACTGGAAAATTGCGTTCTGCTAATACTTTTAGCATAATCTCTCCTACCATTCCGGTAGCGCCTACTACTGCTACTTTCATTTTAAATAATAAAAATTATAGTTATTCTATTTTGTTTTACACTAATTGCATATCCTTAATTTGCAATTGATTACTGACCTCTCCTTTCCATTCATTTTCTTCAATGGTATACACCAAATTAAAAAAGGTGCGGTTTTGAATATCGTCTAAATACTTCCCGAAGGAAAAGCCGATTGCGCTAAATCCTTTGTCCAAATGTCCGCGTTGTCTAACATACATCTTAAGATGTTCTTTATTGGCTCCTAATCCTCTCGCATATCCTGTGTCATAGACATTTTTGGTCAAAAAAACGGGACTCATATTTTGAGGACCAAAGGGTTCAAACTGCTTCAAGATACGACAAAACTTTGGTGTTATATCCGCAAAGTCTAACAGCGCATCAATTTCAACTTCAGGTATCAAATCGCGTTCATGAATGGTGCTCGAAACTACTTCTTCAAATTTTGCTTTAAAGTTGAGGTAATTTTCTTTTTTACACGTCATTCCAGCTGCATACATATGTCCCCCAAACTGAATGAGCTCCTCTGAACAAGCTTCCAAAGCGGCATACAGATCAAAATTTTTCACTGATCGGGCCGAAGCAGCTAATACATCTCCGCTAGCAGTAAACACCACCGTTGGTCGATAATAGGTTTCAATTAAACGAGAGGCAACGATGCCGATTACTCCTTTATGCCAGGATTGATGAAATACGACGGTTGCTTTATTGTTAATTTCCTTATTTTCAATAATTTGATCTTTTGCCTCTTCTGTTATATTTTGGTCTAATAGCTTTCGTTCTTCATTGAATGCAATAATCATCTCTGCCGTTTCTTCTGCTTCTCTCATGGAAAAACGCGTCAGTAAATCTACCGCATAATTACCATGTTGAATTCGCCCAGCAGCATTAATTTTTGGTGCCACTTTGAACACGATATCACTAACCGTATAGCTACTTTGTTTATAAACATTCAGCAATGCTTTGATTCCGGGTCTTGGATTGCTATTGAGCACTTCTAATCCGAAATAAGCTAAGATTCTATTTTCACCTGTAATAGGAACAATATCAGCTCCAATTGCTGTAACCACCAAATCGAGATAAGGGAGTAAATCCTCTATCGTCTGATTCCGATTTGCGGCTAACGCTTGTACTAATTTAAACCCAACCCCACAGCCACATAATTCGTCATAGGGATATGTACAATCGCTGCGTTTAGGATCTAATACAGCTACCGCATTGGGAATTTGGCTACCTGGTAAATGATGATCGCCAATGACGAAATCTACTCCTTTTTGTTTCGCATATTCCACATGATCGATGGATTTAATTCCACAATCTAGTGCAATAATAAGTGTAATATCATTATCCGCAGCATAATCAATACCTTGATAGGATATTCCATATCCCTCTTTATAGCGATCTGGAATATAGCGATCCACGTTCGGGTAATAAGATTGGAGATAAGAGTAGACCAATGCTACTGCAGTGGTACCATCCACATCATAATCACCAAAAACGAGGATATTTTCCTTTTTAGCAATAGCTTCTTCAATTCTTTGTACAGCCTTATCCATATCCTTCATGAGATAAGGGTCATGCAATTCATCCAAAGATGGACGGAAAAAACTCTTGGCTTGTTGATAGGTAGTAATTCCGCGATCAACCAGTAGTTGAGCTAAAACGGGTTCAATGCCCAGCACTTGAACAAGATGATTAACGCTTTTTTTATCTTTTACTTCTTTTAATGTCCACCGCATTCTTATTGTTTATGGTAATGAATATTGGTCTCCACTTTTGCAAACTGTGTGAACATATGCATTACTCCACAATATTTTTCTATAGACAGATCCACTGCTTTCTTTAGTTTAGCTTCATCCAAATTGGTCCCATAAAAATGGTAATCTACAATAACGGTATGGTAAACTGCAGGATCTTCATCTGTTAACAATCCTTCGGTTTCGATTTTAAAATCGGCAACCTCTAACCTCATTTTTTTGATTAAAGAGGCAACATCCAATCCAGAGCATCCTGCCAAGGCAGATAACATCAATGCTTTGGGTCTAAACCCTTTATTGTCTCCTCCATTTTCTGGTCCGGCATCAATACGCATGGTTTCTCCACTTGGATTCGTTGATTCAAATTGCATATTCTCTAACCAAGTAGTTGTAACTTTATGTGACATATCCTTTATCTTTTATCAAAAATGTAGTATTATTTTTTTGTCCTATTGTCTCTTCCCAGCGACAACGACTACGATTTCTCCTTTAGGTGGTTTTTCTTCGAAATGCTTTAGCACTTCAAGCACTGTCCCTCTCACGGTTTCTTCGTGTAATTTAGACAATTCTCGAGAAACCGAAAGGATGCGATCTTCACCAAAATAGGTTTGAAATTCGCCTAGTGTCTTTACCAATTTGTGGGGAGAAACATAAATAATCATTGTTCTCACCTCTTCTGCCAATTGGAGATAACGCGTTTGACGTCCTTTTTTATCGGGTAAGAAGCCTTCAAATACAAATTTATCATTGGGTAAACCACTGTTTACTAGGGCTGGTACAAAAGCTGTAGCTCCAGGTAAACACTCTACTTCAATTTGATTCTCAATACAAGCTCTTGTCAATAAGAAGCCTGGATCGGAAATTGCAGGAGTTCCTGCATCAGAAATCAGAGCAAATGTTTCCCCTGTTTGCATGCGTTTCACTAGTCCTTCTACCGTTTTGTGTTCATTGTGCATGTGATGGCTCATCATGGGGGTATTTACCTCAAAATGCTTCAATAACTTTCCACTATTTCTCGTGTCTTCTGCTAAAATATAATCGACTTCTTTCAACACCTTTAAGGCGCGAAACGTCATATCTTCTAAGTTGCCAATCGGTGTTGGTACAACGTATAATTTTCCCATACTCTTATTCGAAACGCTTTTCAATTAACGCCATAAAACGCTCCGCATATTCATCTTTACCTTCCCAGTTGTTGTATTCTGGTTTTACTAAATGCTCTACAAAACTTCTTGCTTCTTCGTATGTACTTACGGTATTTAGTTGAGATAATACACGATTAAAATCTTCTGAGCTATTGGCAAACAGGTGTTTTTCAAAAGCAATGCGATCGTTTAATCCAACCATAATCGTACCGCGATAAATATCATTAATCGCCGTTTTTACAATACGCGGTTCTCTCACCGATACTTGGTCAAGATTAAACAACATATTCTGCTGACGTTCTGCTTTATCTTCTTCCTCTTTACTTTCTTCTTCTTTTACCTGTTGCTGTGCAAAAAAAGTATCCGTAGATTGATTTTCTTCTTCAGCCTGTGCTTGTTCTGCTACTACACGCTCAAACATACTGTCATCCACGATATGGGCATCTTCCTTTGCCACATCTTCTACGCGAATAAACTCAATTTCCCCAAAGTCAAAGCCTTCAAATGGATTATCTTCTCGTTGATCGCCCGTTAAAGGAGTAAACGTCACCGCCTCTTCTTTTGCCTCCACGTTTGATTCAATAGGAGTTTCACTTGCAACTTCCGCTACCGCTTGGTCTGTTAATTCCTCCTCTTCCAACACCCTTACCATATCTTCTTCCGTCTGCACATCTTCCTCTTCTTCCTCTTCTATTTCTTCTTCAACAGCATCTTCCTCTTCTTCCTCAAAAACAAGCGTTGTATGTTCTTCTTCCGTTTCCTCTACTGCCCCTTCTTCTTTTTCTTCTTGACTCAACGCTGGAGATTCAAAATCAATGACTGTTTCTTTCTCTGCTTCCACCACTAGTGGATAATCTTCCACAATTAAATCAGCGGGAATTTGAGATCGTTCTTCTTCCTCTTCCACATTTGCAGCTAAAGTTTCTGTGGGCTCCTTTGCTACGGGTGCGAAGGCGCTTAATTTAGCTACTAACTGATCTTCAGCTATGTCGTTTACAAGTCCTAATGCTAGGTTATCTTGATAAAATTTTAAAATTTGAAGCTTCTCATATAGTTCTTTCGCTTCAACATATAACTTATCTACATCCGTATCCTTCATCTGCAACACGCGATGAACGATGCTCAACAACTCTCCCTCTAAGACTTTCTTCATAACTTTTAATTTCATTAGTCAATTATACAAGCTTTTTTTGATAAATTTGTCCTTCACAAAGTAACAAAAAAACTACTGGTTTCGACCTGAAAATTACAAAATGTTTCTAGAAATTCCTGTTAATCACAAAGAACAGTTTGGTTGGATTGAAGTAATCTGTGGATCCATGTTTTCTGGAAAAACAGAAGAACTGATTCGCCGGCTGAAAAGAGCCCAATTTGCCAAGCAAAAAATTGAAATTTTTAAACCTGCAGTAGATACGCGTTATCACGATGAATACGTAGTCTCGCACGACTCGAATGAGATTCGATCCACTCCAGTACCCACGGCAGATAGCATTCGTCTTTTAGCGAGTGGTTGTGATGTGGTTGGTATAGATGAAGCTCAATTCTTCGACGATGAGATTGTACATGTATGCAATGAATTGGCTAATTCTGGTATTCGGGTAATCGTAGCTGGGTTGGACATGGATTTTAAAGGAAATCCTTTTGGTCCTATGCCAGCGCTGATGGCGACTGCAGAATACGTAACCAAGGTACACGCTGTTTGCACGCGAACAGGAAATTTAGCACATTACAGCTATCGAAAAGCCGCCAGTGATGCTATTGTGATGCTTGGTGAAACCGAAGAATACGAACCCTTAAGCAGAGCTGCCTATTACAACGCCATGCGAGAGGCAGAACGAATAAAACAAGAAAAAAACAAACCCTGATCTTATAGATTCAACCTTTTTATGAAGAAAATATACCAAATCTATCTAGACTCTTATCGAGGATTATCCTCTGCATCTTGGATGTTAGCCATCGTTATGTTAATCAATAGAGCTGGATCGATGGTATTTCCTTTCCTAGGAGTTTACATGTCCAAAGAACTTCACTTTGAGGATGAACAAACAGGCTACGTCTTAGCGTGTTATGGAATTGGTTCCATGATTGGCTCTACCTTAGGTGGGTGGATTACGGATAAAATAGGGAACTATAAGTTGCAGTATTTGAGTTTATTGGGTAGTATCCCCATGTTCATTTTACTCCCTCATTTTACCTCTGTGGTGAGTTTAGCCTTGATGATTCTCTTTCAAAGCACCATCAGTGAGATGTTCCGTCCTGCCAACTCGGTAGCGATTACCAGATACGCGAAACCTGAAAATATTACGCGTGCATTCTCCTTGAACCGCATGGCAGTCAATTTAGGATTCTCGGTAGGTCCTGCAATGGGTGGAATGCTAGCGGCTATTTCTTACTCCTTGTTGTTTTACATCAATGCAGGAGCAGCATTCTTTGCTGCGGTTGTCTTTATTTACTTCTTTAAAGGGCGCAAAGAAAACCCGAAGCCTACTGTTGATGTAGCGGACGATACAGAGATTACGGTAGCTTCCACAACAGTTCAGCGACAATCTCCATATAAAGATGGCCTGTTCTTGTTTTACAGCTTTTTCTGTACCCTGTATTCTATTGCTTTTTTACAACTTTTCAGCACCCTACCAATCTTCTATGAAAAAGTAGGGGGACTTGATGAGTTTGAAATTGGAATTGTTTTAGGCTATAGTGGGTTATTGATTTTCTTAACGGAAATGCTATTGGTACATATGGCTGAACGCCATTTGACCACACAAAAAACCATTTTCTATGGTGCACTTATTGCACCTTTAACCTTTGGTATTTTCTTGTTGGATCATAGCCTGCTTTCAATTTTCCTTTCCATTACGTTTTTAAGCGCCTCAGAAATGCTGATTTTCCCGTATACCTCAACGGTTACAGCAATGCGAGCCAATGACTCTAGCAAAGGATCTTATATGGGAGTGAACGGTTTGACTTTTGCAATTGGATTTATTATTTCTCCTATTTTAGGAACAAAACTAGTTACTTATTTTGGCTATGATGTCCTGTGGATTGTCATGGGCTCCATCTTCTTAGTAGCTGCTTTTGGACTTAACTACACCGTCGGTAAAATGGTGCAACCAAAAGCATAATGCTGTTTCTTCTTTATTTTTAGATGAATTGACCGAGCAGTAATTTGTAGCGTTTATTTTTGACAGAAACAATAAATTATTGATTACAAATAGAATAGACGTAGCAGATTAAAAAATAAATGTTAAAATTTAAAACTCTGAATAAAATCAAGCTTTTACAGCTTGCTTTGTTTATATTTTGTTCTATATTTGCACTCGCATTAACAAAATAATGTAGACCAACATTTGGCGAGGTAGCTCAGTTGGTTAGAGCGCAGGATTCATAACCCTGAGGTCACGGGTTCAACTCCCGTCTTCGCTACAAGATAAAAAGACTTAATCGAAAGATTAGGTCTTTTTTTGTTTAGAATGAAAGAACTTAACTCCAATTCATAAAAGTTGGTGACGAAACAAGAAATTAGCTCTTCTACCAATTAAATGCAAGTGCAATATTGACGTTTTATAACCTGAAACCAATACGAGATACTACCTATTTATTTTTTGACTGAGGAAGGAGGAAAACCAAAGTGTTTTTTAAATACTTTGCTAAAATAAACGGGATCATCAAATCCAACTGCCCATGAAGTTTCTGCTACACTTGCTCCCTCTCTTAACAATTGAATCGCTTTTTCAAAACGAAGACCTCGTATAAAATCTGCAGGTGTTTTTCCTGTTATGGTCTTCAATTTTCGAGAAAGTTGACTCACGGACAGAAATACTGCTTCTGCTAAGATATTTACGCCAAACTGCACATTAGAAAAATTTTGCTGAACGGTTAATTCTAAATCATCAATAAATTTTCTGTCTTTCTTGTTTAATTCGGGGACTATCTCCTGCGACGGTATACTATTTCCGCTGAATTTTTCACGAAGTAATGCTTTAAATTTCAGCATATTTCTTACACGAAGCTTTAATTCCGCCAAAGAGAAAGGCTTGGCAAGATAATCATCTGCTCCTGTTTCCAAGCCAAACAGCATATCTTTCTGCTCCGCTTTTGCAGTTAATACTATAATTGGAATATGAGACGTTGCTACGTTATTTTTCAATATTTCGCATAATTGAAAACCATTCGTATCAGGCATCATTACATCACTAATAATCAAATCAGGCAATAACTCCTCTGCCAATTTGATCCCTTCCTTTCCATTCGAAGCTTCTACATATCGATATTCTTTTCCGATATTTTGAACAATAAAATGGCGCAATTCGGGTTGATCCTCCACAATAAGCAATAGTGGAAGCTCTGTATCTTGCTGTTCTTGACGCTCAAGCTGATTTTCCTCTTTAACAGGAAAAGCCAAATTTTGTCTAGTAAAAGCTAGATCTTTATTATTTTCTGTTAAGCCACTTTCAATCCAAAATGTAAAAATACAGCCCCCATCAGATGGAGATTCTACCTTGATATCTCCTCCATGTAGTACAACTAACTCTTTAACCAAAGCTAATCCAATACCGAAACCAGCATAAGCCCTCTTCCCGGGATCATCCACCTGATAAAATCGATCAAAAATTTTAGGCAAATCTTCTGCATCTATCCCTTTACCTGTATCGATAACCTTGATCAACAGTTTATTCTTTTTATACGCTATTTCAACCATTACACTTCCTCCAGAAGGAGTGTATTTAATCGCATTGGACAGTAAATTAGTAATAATCACAGTTAATGCTTCGGAAGAATAGATAAACGGATGTTCTGTCAAGGATTCTCGTACACCTTCTGCTTGGTTTATTTGGAGTAAAATATTGTGTTGTTCTGCATAGGAATGAAAAGATTGCACAAGCATACTTGCTTCGTTCAATACATCCCCCTTTTTGTAATGAAGTTTATATTCTCCACTTTCCATTTTGGAAAGGTCGAGCAACTGATTGATTAAAGTAAGAAGTCTTTTTCCGTTTTGTTCTATTTCATCAAAATGAGAAAAATCTTCTTTTCTCCCATTTTCTTTTAAAACTTCAATATGTCCGTTGATTAACGTAAGAGGAGTTCTGAACTCATGTGAAATATTCGCCAAAAATCGAGATTTAAACTGCTCGGTTTGTTTAATGGTCTCCACCTCTCTACGTTGCAATTCTAAATTTTGTTTTTCAACTTTCAATTTTTTATTTCTCAACCTGTAAAAATAAACGCCGAGAAGGGCAAATAGAACCATCACAACTAAACCAGCAAAAGCAAAATTGCGTTGTAATTTTTTCGTTTTAAGCTCTTCTTGGATTACAGCCTCTTTTTTATCAAACTCGTACTCCAGGGCAACCGCCAAGCTTTTCCTTTCAGTATCTTCATTCATCAAGCTATCACGATACACGATATACTGTTTATAGTTTTCATACGCATCTTTATAATCACCCAACGTGCTATCATCCAAAGTCGCATTGTAGTAAATATTCATTATAATTTCTTTTCGCCCCATTTCTTTTGCAATAGCTAAGGCTTTTTTATAATGTTCTTTTGCTGCGGCCGGTCGGTCTAATGTAGACTCTACAATTCCTATATTCAGATAGGTCATGGCGATCCCTCCCTTTTCATTAATTTCTTCAAACCCTTGTAAAGAGTTCAAGAAATTCTCTAGTGCCTCCTTGTTTTTACCTTGTCGCTGATAAACAGCACCAATATTGTTATAAACACCCGCAATTCCACGCTTATTCCCTAATTCTTTTTTTATTTCCAAAGCGGAAAAGTAATTTTCCAATGCCTCGGAGTATTTGCCTTGAAACTCATAAATAAGCCCCATATTGTTATAACATTCTGAGAGACCTAAGACATCCCCAGCTTCTTTCCATACTTTTAACGCTATACCGTGATTTTTTAAAGCTTCTTCGTGTTTATCTGTATTTCCATAAATAATACCAATGCCACTGTAACATAATCCAATTCCCTTTTTATGTCCAATTTTTTCAAATAGTTTTAACCCAGCGTATAAGTTTTGTAGTGCTTCTGGAAAATCTCCTTGATACGAATAAAGTGTCCCAATGTAGTAATAAGAAAAAGCAACTTGTCGTTCATCTCCAATTTCTTCAAATAGTTTTAACCCAACGGTATAATTTTTCACCGCTTCAAGATCCTTTTCTTGTTTATCATAGAACTTTCCGAGCACATGATACGTATTGGCTTTTCCTTTTTTAAAATCCAGCTTTTCTGATAAATTCAGTGCCTTTTGAGCATAACTAAAAGCACGATCAAATTGTTTCTCCTCAACTAAAAGACGGGCAAGTGTATTCATTTGACCAACTGTTAAAGTATCAGTAGCAGTATTTTTAGTAAGAATATTCGTTAAAGAATCTATCTTTTTTTCTAAAACCTGCTTGTCTGATTGGGAAAAAATCACAGAATGAATTAAAAAGAAAAGAAGTAAGAAAAAAAAGGGCTTTTTCATTATGTGAATTTAAGAAAAGGCAAAATTAACAAAATAAAAAACAAAATGCCTTACATAATAGATATATTAAAAAATACATTAGTCATGTTTATTGATTAAACAAGCTTTTTTGAATAACATGTACATTTTGACGTATTAAAATACAGCTGTTCCCTATCCATAATTTCTCTCTACTTCCTTCTTGCAAAAGCTGTTGTTCCTTATATGATTTCTTTAGCCTCTCTTTTAAAAACTCCTGGGAGAATGAATTAAAAAGATGACCAATCACTGTCTTATCGCTTCAGAAAATCAGAATCAATTAGTTCTAAAAAGAAGATGAACGACAACTAAGATCGAGTATATCTTTCGGTTTAAAAAAAGAAAACACTTTTGTAGCCAAATAAACATAACAAACTAATATCCACTATTTTACTTTATTTAATGTAGCATTAAAAAACTATTTTATGCGCAAAAAACACCAACTATTTGCTTCATTTTTACCTAGAAGAATCATCAATACGGCTATACATTTGTAACAGAGTTTCAAACAGAAAACGCGTTGGACATAGACTTTACTTTACTATTAATAAATAACTAAAAATTCGAAACAACATGGTTAAAAAACCCTACTTATTTGGATCGTTACTTGTTTTATCACTAATCCTTGCTTCTTGCGGAGGAGCGCAACCCTACTCAACAGGAATTAACTCACAAACACAACGTGTGGAATCAAAATTAAAAAGAAGTGATTATACGATGTTGGATCAGCAATACCAAGGTGTTGTAGTTAATAAGAAAAAACTCAAGAAATACAATGTAGATCAACTCAAAGAACTAGCTTTCATGGAAGCAGAGAAAGCGGCGATAAAAGCTGGAGCAGACGGTGTTCTAAACCCTGTTTTTATGGTTGATCAAAAAGGAAAAAGATTCTATGTTACAGCTCGTGTCAAAGCCTATAAGTTGAAAGGCGACAACGAATACCTTGACATGGAAAACAATTTAAAACACAATCCAAACTAGATAATCCTATTTAATTTGGAGTAAAAATCAATGCTAAAGAAATAAAATCCACTGTACTTTAAAAAGTGCAGATTACAATAGCTTTAAGTTTAATTAAAAACACCTATACTAAAATGATGAAAAAATTTCTAAAAATTTCAATTGTAGCTACCTTATTTATGTTCATATCTTGCAGCAGCGATGACAGTGGAAGTGGAAGCTGTAATGAGGCTTCACTTACTGAAGCGTATGAAAAAGCTTATAACAATTACCAAAAAGATCAATCTAATGCAAACTGTCTAGCAGTTGTTAAAGTGATTAAGGAAGCGTTAAACAACAAATGTATTGACCAAGAAGAAGCTGATTCTTATGGTCAAGGAATGCCTTGTTACTAATAGCTTAAAAGAACTCAACGTGATTCACTAAACCTTCTATTCAACTAACTTAAATTCTTTCGTAAGAATTTAAAAGGATAATAGACCATGAAGTACAATTATTAATACTAGTTATTGCATTAGAAGAAGAATCCCGTTTTTAAATGAAATTCAAAATTTAACTAAAGATTCACCTTACTATGATATTTAGATTAATAGCAATCCTGAATTTCAAGAGAAACCGCCAATTCATGGCGGTTTTTTTATTGTTGGCAAATTCATTTTAGCTCATCCTTTAGCAACTCTATACGTCAGAAATGCTACTCTTTCACAAATTCAAAATCAATTGCCATATCCTTGTTAGACACTTTCGCTTGGAGCTTATCACCGTTTAATTGATAGGCGATATGCGTTGGAAAATCATGTGTTTCGTTTACACAAACAAAAGAATTTTCTTTTAATTCGGTCATTTTGAATTCAACCAATTCTGCATCGTCAGCTGTTTTCACGATTAGGCTCCACTTTCCGTTTATTTGTTGCAATTTCATATGTTCCTTACTCAGAGTATCATCTTGTACTAAGGTATAACCAATACCGTCATACTGGTTGTCCTTTATTTTGCTCCAAGATTCAAAGGTAGAACGCCCTGCTTTATCATTAGTTCGTCTCCAGTTACCCAACAACCAATCGAATGTTGTTCCTTGTACCATTTCTGTTCGAGTTTGTTCTTCGGTTGACGTTTGTTGAAGGAGTTTTTTATTGTCTTTACAGGCAATCAAAGCCACTGCCATCAAGGCAAATAGTAGACCTTTTTTCATGAGATTGAATTTGTTTTGTTGATTTATCAATTAAAGATAATCAATTTTGCGTTTTTTTGCACGCCTCTATTTCTATCTTTTTCTTGCTAAACTTTACCTAAAAAGAAAGGAAGATGAGTAAAATCTAAATATATTTGTTGGATTCATGACGAAGTACAACCGACATATCGCTCAGTTATTATGCCTTATTTTTGTTTTGTTAGGGGTAGAGAAAATCAATTTTTTCACACCACAGGACTGTGAGGCTCGACAATCTTTTTGTCCGACAGCGAATATGTATGTGTATCATTTAGGCACTTCCTCTATTGCTGACGGTGGCAATCAAACTACCAAAACCAAAGACTGCAAGGCAACTAACATCAGTTGTGAAACTTTTTTTATTGGGCAAACATTAGAACAGCCTCTACTCAAAAATCGCATTCTATTTGCCACTAAATTGTACTTTTATCAACCTATCATCCATTCGAATCCTTATATAACCTTAGTAGATCCACCTCCTATGGTTTAAATCCGATAACTAAAAGAGCTCCCATGTGGAGCTCTTTTAGTTGACACGATTATCTTATGAATTTTCTGGACTTGCTCATATCAAGATATAGAAAGGGCCACTCTATCCGAGCGGCCCTTTAGGGAATTAAAAATTGTTGTTTCTTGTAGTGGCTACCTCTACATTTTTATAATAATAAATTCGCTTCTTCTGTTTTCCTGGTGTTGCTCTTTAGTACAAGGAACTCCATTTTTACAAGCGTTAATTAACTGCGTTTCTCCATATCCTCTTCCTGAGATTCTGGATGGATCAATGCCTTGTTTAATCATCCACTGCATTGTTGCTTTTGCTCGACGATCTGATAACTTCATATTATACGCATCGTTTCCACGGCTATCGGTATGCGAACGTACGTCAAGCTTGATGTTTGGGTATAGTTTCAATACTTCCACCACCTGAGCCAATTCAGCCGCAGCATCTGGACGGATATCAGCTTTATCAAAATCAAAATAAATCGGTTGTAGGTTTAGCTTCTTAAACAAATCATCCTCTTCGGCAATTGTTTCTTGTAGCGGTTCTAATCCGATTTCAACTTGTTCAACTGCTTGTAGTTGATACCCCGTAGTATGCGCTACTTCTTTCGTTTGAAATCCAGTAGCTTCTGCTTTGAAACGGTATTTCTTCCCACAATCCAAATCGGTTAGCGTAAATCTTCCTTCCTCATTCGCTTGGATCTGATCTAATTGGGTATAGGTGGCATCATATACCGTAATGGTAGCAGCAGCCAATGCTTCTCTTGTTGTTGCATGGAATACCCACCCCTCTATACTTTGTGTGCACACCACTTCTTTTTTCTCTTGTACGAAGTAAATATCATCACCACCGCTTTCTCCTATTCGGTTTGAACTAACAAATCCTTTTTGTGTTTTAGGGTCGAAGTAATACCCAAAATCATCCGCTGGACTGTTCATAGGCTCTCCAATATTGGTTACAGTACCAAAAGATCCGTCAACATTTATTTTCGCCATAAAAATATCTAATCCACCTAAACCTGGACGCCCATCCGTAGAGAAGTACAGCATATAATCACTAGAGATAAACGGAAATGTTTCTCGTCCTTCTGTATTAATTTGCTGGCCCAAATTTTCCACTTGAGCAAAACTTCCGTCTTCTTGTATGGCTACACGATAGAGGTCACTTTGTCCGATGGATCCACGCCGATCAGAAACAAAGTACAGCCATTTACCATCTGGTGTTAAAGCAGGATGTGCATTATTCGCTTTTGGGTCATTAATGGACAGCGCAAGGGGTTTACTCCATGTACCATCTTCTTGCATCGTCGATTGGAACAACTGCAACCAAGCGTTTTTAAACTTATGCTGTTGTACCTCATCGTTCGTAGCAGTCGCATTTTGAGTAAAATACATCGTTTTACCATCACTAGTAAAAACTGCCGTTGATTGATTGCTATCTTTTCCATCACCCATAAAAAACAACTGCGGCTCATCAAACGTTCCATCATTTTTTATTCTGGAGGCGTACAAACTCGTATACGCTTCATTGGTCCATTTGTGTACATTGTTACCTGAAACCTCAGCTGAATTTCGTGCAGAAGTATAGATCAATTGATCTTTGTAAATCGCTGCGCCATAGTCTGAATACGCACTATTTAGTTCCAATGCTTCAACTTCATACCGATTGGATCGCTTTTCAATATCCATTCGGTAATTGTTTTTGTTGGCTTCAAACAATTGCGCTCTAGAATCACCTTGTTCTAAGGCAGTAAACTGACTCATATACACATCAGCCTCTTCATATTCCTGAGCCGCACGCAAGGTTTGCGCATAGCGATAGTAGTACTCGGATTCAATTGTCGTTTGCTGTTCTTGAGCGAATCGAAACAGCTCCTGATACCATTTCTTTGCTTCTGTCAACTTGCCATTGAAATAGTAAGCATCTCCAAGTTTTTGCAGCATATTTACGCTTTTAAACCCCTTTTCGACCGCTTTTTCATAAATTTCAATCGCGTTGATGTATTCGTATTTTTCAAATTTTTGATTCGCTTTATTTTCCCGTCTTTCTTGAGCCCACCCTAAGGATGTAGTCAAGGCAATAGACGATAAAACGAGTAATTTAACTAGTCTCTTTTGCATAGTGTAGCATCTTTAGGTTAGAAGAAACGCGGAGATGTTTTTCTTGTATAACGATTAAAAATATCGGCACGTAAGAAAAACTCATGAGATCCGCTGTTGTAATGTTTCAATTTGGATGTATCTGCATCATACGAATAACCGACGAATAAGCTTTCATTGATTTGAAATCCAACTAAGCCACTTACTGCAGCATCCCAACGATAAGCTACTCCTGCAGTTAATTTTTCATAGATTAAGAAATTAGCAGTTAAGTCAAGCTGCATGGGAGCCCCTTGCACGGCTTTCATTAAGAAAGCAGGCTTCAACTTCACATCAGGATTGAGTTCAAAAACATAACCTCCCATCAGATACAGCTGCATGCGTTGCTTCATGGTCGTCACCTTGTTATCGTCATAGCGGTGTGTTTCTAAGAAACTAGGTACCGATACTCCCAAATAAGATCGATCGGAATACAAGTACACCCCAGCCCCGATATTCGGGGTGAATTTATTCGAGATATTCTCTTGAATATTCGCATCAGAGGGATCGAAAGGATGTCCTTTGGTATAATCTACACTCAGGATATCCGCCGAAGCTTTTAAACCAAAAGCCAACTGATAGTGGTAATTCAATTTGATCTTATAGGAGAAATCGACCGCGAGGTTGTTCTCATCCATAATACCGATTTTCTCATTGACAAAAGAAAACCCCAATCCCACATTCGAATCATTGATTGGTGTTGTTACAGCGAGGCTAGCTGTTTTTGGCGCTCCATCTAATCCCACCCATTGGGTTCTATAATTTCCAAATACACTTAATACCTCTCTCGTACCCGCATAGGCAGGGTTGTACGTTGAAGTGTTGTACATATATTGGGCAAACTGTGGTTCTTGTTGTGCAAAACCGTGTTGAGCAGCACTTATTAATACTAAGGCTGTACCCACTTTTTTGAGTTTATTTAAAAAATTCATCCTTACTATTAATTCGTTTCTAAATGTAAATACCCTGCTTTCTTGATTGTTCGTGATACGCCGTCTTTTACTACCTCATAAACAATCACATAGTAGTAGGTTCCTGAAGGCAATTTTTCACTCTCATTCAAGGTCATTTTTCCTTTAGAGTGGCCATCAAAAACGTTTCCATTGGAGTCATAATTTTTTGTTTCAAACACTTTCGCTCCCCATCTATTAAAGATTTGAACGCTGTTGTTTGGAAATCGTTGGATATTGTCAATGAGGAAATAGTCATTGACTCCATCTCCATCCGCCGTAACGATGTTGTAAATAACCACATCCCCTTCCAACAACCAATCAGTTTTCACGGTAGCTAGGGTAAAATATCCTAATCCTTTTACTGTAGTGGGTGTAGTAATGGTACGCGTCTCTACATCGACGATTCCCCCTTCATCTACCCAGATTTTCTTCGCTGCATCCCAACGAACAATATGTAAGTCACTTTCTGGGTTTTCGAGTACTAGTGGAGAAGTTGTACGCTCATCCCAACTTAATTCTAAGATGACGTTTTTCTCTTCTTTACTCATTTTATTCACATACCAGTATTCGCTGGTATTAAGTGTTTTGATTACCCCAGCGGCATTCGATTTGTCTTCAAAAAACGCAGCATCTTTATATTTATACTCCCCTTCATAGACCTCCGTATCCTTTTCTGGAGCCGTAATACGCGCTGGTCGAAAGTATTGTTTGTTTCCAATGGGAAAGGTAAATGCTTCATTTCCGACTTTATCCACCACCCCATCTACGTGGCTATGGTCTGTCGGATTGATTGCCCTTGCACCTTTCAAAAAAGCAAAAGCACCTTTTGCCTCTTCATAGGTTACAATACCATCGATGAACTCCACGTCCCCTTGTGCAGCAATACCATTACTCAGATGGAAGGCACTTGCTGCTGTTGAATTATTCAGTTCAATATTATTGAGGCGAATCAATTGACTTCCGCTGATGTTCTGTTGCTGGTTGGAAGTAAAAATAGTTTTACCTGTGTTTTTCAACTTCCCCCCTTCTCTAAAATCGAACACCCCATCATTGATTAAATGGCTGTAAACATACAACGTCCCGTTGTTGAATACCTTCGCATCGTTTTTGTTTTCTAAGGAAAATAGCGTTGCCATTTCTGTATCTGGCATAATGTACAAACCACCATAATTAACGGTTTGTCCAAAGGCTAAACTACCTGTGAAAGCAAAAACACAAAGTGAGATTTTATGTTTTATCATCCTCTTTCGGTTTATTCTTTAACTACGAAAACAATGTTCATCATAGAATAAGGGTTACCTGATCCAATTACCTTATACGTCATTTTTCCGTCTTCCGTAATGAGGATATCCGAAAAAACGGTCGTGTCATAATCCGTTACATAGTAGTATAAGTCTGTTGCCTCTGGAAAATGAGGAATCACCGCAGGAGCACCTACGCTACTTGCTGTATTACCTGTTAAGGTAAATTGATTCACATACTCTTGGTATAAATCCTTTGTCCCATTACCAGCAACGGCTGTATCAAACACAATAGAAGGCATGTAGAAAAACTTCACCGCTTTATTGTCGGAAGTCACCATTTGCTGCCATTTACTTCCGTCGTTGTAGTAAAAGCCAGGAACCACATCATTTTGTCTTTTGGTGTTATACACGGTCATACCCGCCACATGATCCGCTAAAGGAGCTGCACTGGTGGTTTCTTCCAGTTCCAAGCGAGGTAATAACAATCCTTTGTTTGTTGCTTCTACCTCCAACATAGCGTTAGCATTAATAACAGGTGAACCCCCTACTTTCGTCTGAGCAAAAGCAACAGTACTCAATAATGAGCATACGATTCCTAAATATATCTTTTTCATTTTATTGTTGTGTTTACGTTTAAAAGGATGAGGGGGTACGCTACATTGAGACTATCCCCCACCCTTTCGCTATTGATTAATTTACTTTACTATTGAACTGCTTCGTTTGACGCATATTCAACGACAACTTCATAACTACCAGCTGGTAACATCGTGTATTGATTCCCGACACCAATATTAAATTTAATACTTGTTCCACCAGTCACTTCAACATCTGTTGTATTTGCCGTAACAATGTGTCCAGTTGCATCGATTAATTTAATAGCCAATACTTGTCTGATTTGTTTATTGCCATCCAAGCTAAAAGTCACTGGAGCCGCCACGGCTGAATAGGCCGTAATCGTCGTTGCTCCTTTCCCTAAATACACTTTATACCCGTTGTAAACATTTCCGGTGAACACCGTATCTCCTTCAACAGTAATATGATCTCCAAGTGTTTGCTTGACAATGTCTTTGTACTTATTAATCAGATTCACCAAGAAAGATTCTGGTAATTCAATCTCTTTGTTCTCTTTCGTACCATCTTGATGTGTAATAACTTTGTAGAATATTTCAGGTGTATTCACATCATTATCGTGATCTCCGAAGTACACGTTTCCACCAAGATTCAATACATTCGTGATTGCATTCTTAATCTCATCATTATTGTTGATTGCATTTAAGATATCTTCCGTCATGTTGATGTAATCCTTATTCTCTCCCTCCGCACTGTACTCATAAAAGATTTCACCTTTTTTTACATCCGCTGCAACTGGTGCTGTACGTACTGCATCAAAATCTGGTAATGTGCCGTTTACTAAAACTTCACTGCGCTTGATTTGCGTTTTCGTTTCCGTTTCTGCTACTAAATCTCTTAGGTTAATAGTCTTGTACTCCGTTCCATTCCAATATTGAAGAACCCATATTTTTTGTCCTGCATTATTTGGGTCTTCAATTTGTGTATAGATTACATTTCCTTCAGAGAATTGAGTGATATATTGCAAATACTCTTCTACTGTAGTAAATGTTTGATCTCCTTCAACGGTAGTAATTGTAATATTGGTTGGTGACTCTAAGATTTCTTGGATGTTATTTACAACAATTCCCGTTACTTCAATCGGCATTGCACCCGGTGCATTATTGGGAATATTGCCAATTGTATTGGCAGTATCAGCTGCTAACCAATCGATGATGGTTTGCTCTGAAAAATAAATAAATCCAGTTACTTTTCCATTTGCATTCGCCACCTCCCTCATAAAGGTTTTAGTTTCTACCCCGTTTACAAGATCATTAAAGTTAATTTCTTGTGTGGTATACGTCTGCGTTGATGCGTCATAGGTCACGGTGTAAAAAGTACCATTCTTGTATACTACTGTGGTATGCGCTTCTGGCGTTGTATCTTCATTTGATGGGTTTGAAGGCAAGATGTAATTAATCACTGCTTGTAGATTTTTGATATCTCCTTCAATATTGGTGATATTATCTCCTAAGTTTTCTATTACCGTATCTAGCTCTGCTTTACCTACAATTCTATTCCATTTAGCATCTACCCAGTAATAAAAACCTACAGGCACCTCTGTAGAACCTAAACTATTATATACTAATAAACTTTCTGTCTTTGCGCCTTGAATCGGGTCAAATTCTGTCAGTTTTTTCAATTCAACACGTGGAATTAAAATACCTTTATCTGTAGCTGTAACATCTAATTGTGTAGATGTGATAGGCGTTGGTGTTCCGATACCAACTTGAGCGTGTGAAAAATACGATGCTCCTAAAACTGCTGCTGCTACTATTATTTTTTTCATTGTGATTTATGCTTTAATTCTTATGTATGCTTATTTTACTTGTTGTGTGACGTTCAGATTTGATTTTACTGAACAGTTTTTCATTTTTAAACGGATAGGTAATCGTCTTCCTACTACGCAACCATTTCTATAGGTTTGTACGTAAACCACGCTATACTTTGGACCTAATCCTTGATTTTCTGGTAGTTCATCTTGATATTCCGGAAGATTAAACGGCAGTTTGAAATTATTTCTACCCGCTGTAGGTAGTGGATTTCCTCCTGTTTCCTCCGTATAAACTTCATAGGTAGAACATCCATCTTCTACATTTATCGTCAAGATTCCTCCTTGACACATATCTAGATATTCTTCTTCTATATCAATACCAACATCAACTTTAGGAGCTACTGTTACTTCGTATATTTTAGTAAAGTTTCCTAGTACCCCTACGACACTTCCGTACGAGATTTTAACACGATCAAAAGGTTTATCAATATCTTTGATAATCATTTTGTACTTGTTGCGATAGCCTAAACCAAGCAGTTTAAGGTCAATTACTTGTACTCCTCCAGTACCATCAATTTCTTCACCTACTTTTTGATCTCCTAAATAGCGTTGGATTTTGTATCCTTTAATTAGCTCTAAGCTTAAAATTGGATTTCCTGGCACTTCGGTAACAATGTGTAATTGATCTCCTGGCATGGCTTGTTGTTTAAAGATTACGGTCAAACTTGCCGCATTCAAAACAGCCACCCCTCTTGAGATTAGGGCATAAGTATTTAGATTTCCATCTACTGCATTCCATGGATTAACCACAGAAGCTGTTGCACTGGCAGCACCAATACCCAAATCTTGCACCCCGTGTAAAACGTCAAGTACCCCTGGATGAACGCCAGGTGCTACAGGCGCGCAATAATCTGGAGCGAATGAGCCTGTATTTTTTGTATAATACACATGGTATACTTTCGCCAATTGAGCTACACTCAATAACGAACCTTGAGAAATACGAACTCCCTTGTATTTTTTAGGACCACTGCTGTTGGATGGAACGAAAGTAAATTCAATCACATTATCTGCGGCTAATAAATCCAATAAACCACCTTGTACAGATTTTAACGTTCCAATTGTATTTCCGTTGGCGTCTAATCCGATGGCTGAAATTCCTCCAGCAAGCATTAGTCCGCTGTATTCTTTTCCAAGCTTAATCGTTACAGGTGTCCCTGCAGCAACCTCCTCATCAAAGTAAATATTCTGCCATACCGTACCAATACCCAAGAGTCCTAATCCTGTTGTTAAGGTAGAGTGCGTTTGAGGGTTTCCATCAATTGCTTTACTCTGACCTGCAACCCCGCCTGTGATGATAGAGCCCACACTTGTTCTAGCTTTAGCATAAACACGCTCTACAGTTGGAGGACAATTGGAATCATCAAAAACGGTAACAATTACACTTTCTACACTTGTACAACCTTCATTTGACGTAGCCACAACAGTAAACGTATACACTCCTGGAGTGTCAAACGATACGGTTAGGTCATTCATGTGATTTCCTGTATCGTTATACCAGTCAATAGTAGCATTTGCTCCAGCAACTGTTGCCGTAGGTAAGGTAATGGTCTCTCCCAACATGGCAGTAATACGCTGACTATCTGAAAACTGAATACTCGGACTTGGCAATTGCGTCACCACAAAAGCATCCGATCGCTCAGCTATTTCTGCACCTTTGGTATAGATTACGGTATAACTTCCAGGATGATTAGTCTCTAACGTTTTTTCTTTTCCATAATTTGGATTTGTACTCCCTGCCATAGCGGCATCAATTGCTTCTTCATTAAAATACCATTGGTAGGTATCTGCATCCGTTTCCGCAATATTCGAATCCAACACAAACGTTTCTTCCGCACATAAATCTTGTGCTTTATTCGATGTAATGATTGCTTTAGGCAAGGTAACGACATGCGTAACTTGAATAATCGTTCCTGGGTTTTTAGTCAAATCAGCTTCCGTAGGATTTGTATTATCTAGGGGAGGATACGAAGGATAGCTCAAATCCGAACCACTTTCTTTGGTAAAAGCCACATTCTTAATCTCCAATATCCCTGCTAGATTGGACTGAACGTCTACACGGAATACAAATTGTCTTTCACTTCCTGGGTTCATCGTACCAGCAACATCAAAAAGCACTTGCGTTCCATCATTTGAAAGCCTTCCACCTATAGCCGAAGTAAATGTTGTTCCTGTAGGCAATTTATCTGTAATGTTAAATTGACTTATTGGAGTATCCCCTACATTTTTCACATGGATCGTATATTCCACTTGTTCTCCTCCTGAAACCGAAGTAATAGCAGCATCGCCATTTACTTTGTACGATTTCCAAGAAACTAATTTTTGATCCGATCCAAGTGGTTTACACAAGCGTTCTACTTTGTAAATATCTAGGGAAGAAAGTACATCTACACTCACTAGCGATTTAAGTCCAATAGAAATGCGGTCGTACTGTCCATTAGGTTTGAATGGAAGATCGATGATACTAGAAGAGTTGAGTAATCCCAGCAATTCTGTACCTTGTAACAATCCATTGTCCCAATCTAAACGATCAACGAACGTATCCCCTTTATAAGCGGCAATTTCCAATTTTTCTAAAATAGGAAGCGTCACTAATCCTCCTGTTCCTACTTTCAGACGAATATTTGTCACATCGCCGATTTCTGAAAGAGAGTTGAAATAGAACCATTGTTTAACTTGTCCTGCCACGTTCAACGCACCTAAACTTAATTTTGATGCATGGGTAGAATTATCGTCAATCGCACGTTGTGGGTCTGTTACCCCAGTGCTATTCAAATCATTGACAGACAAGTTTAGTCCATCATATTCATAAGAAGTAACAAATGGCGCTACACAAGCATCCGTAGCAGTTTCATAACACATACCATATACATTCATGGCATTGAGTTTTCCTCCGCCCACTAAGGCTTTAGAGACATCTGTAATACGAACAGATTGATAGGCTTGTGTAGGGGTAATGGCTAAATAGGTACGTCCTACCTTATCCACTACTACGCGGATTTTTCCTGCTCTATGTGTCGAATTCAGCATTTGACTGCCTTCTTCTAACAAGATATTGCCATTTTTATCTTTGACCGCTACTTTAAAATAATGGTTGCCCAATAGTAATCCATCTACTACAGAAGTCAATAAATTACCTAAACTTCCACCTAATAGCTGTTTTAGCACGGTATCTTCAAAATCAATGCGAACATAAGAGGTCGTATTGGCTGGAACTTCGGTTTCGTAGCCTAATTCTACAAATCCTTCCAATTGACCTAATCCCAATAAAACACCAGCGCCAGATTGTAGCGTTGCAAAAGAATCAAAGTCCTCGTCAACTAAATGATTAAGGTCATTGGCATTACTAGCTTCCAACACTTTCGTTGCGCAAATAGGTGCTATAAATGGCGAAGGCGTGCTCGTTACAGGGCAAGTTGCACTCAGGCGTTTTACCTCATATAATCGAACCGTTGCTGCCGTAGCTACATTCAACAAAGACCCCACTTGTAGTTCCACACGATCAAAGCGCTGGGTTGTATCAAACACAAGGGTTTGAATTCCTCCCGATTTAAATAAATTCAAGACATTTAGATTCGTAATAAGCCCTTGTTGTAAGGTGAACGACTCTTTTTGTTCATCACCTAAATACGTCACCACTTTACATCTGCCCAATACATCCAAAGACAAGGCACTTGGATTAGTTAGTTGCAGACGCATTTTAACTTGATCACCTGGTTGAGAAGGTTTATTGAAATAAATAGTCTGGTTTAAATGCCCAGCTACAGAAACTAAACCATTATTGAGCTCTGCATATTCTGAAGAGTTTTCACTAATAGCATACTGCGGATTCTTTACCCCTGGTTTTCCAAGGTCTCCAGCACCTAAAGTCAATCCTTTTTGATTAAAAGAAGTAAATTGAGGAGCAAAACAAGCATCCATACCTATTTCGCGACACATATTGTACACCTTCAACGTGCGAATTGCCCCATTGGGAATACTGCTTACTTTATTTGTAATTTTAATACTTTGATACGGTACGTTTGGCGTAACCGCAATATAATAACGCCCTAGAGTATCTTGTACCAAGGTCATTTTTCCACCTCTAACGGTCTTAATACCATTTTGACTCGTTGCATGGAGAACCTCATTCGCTCCTTCATACGCATCCACCTCAAAATAGTGGTTGCCAATCAAAGCACCGACAACGCCCCCTAACAAGTTTCCGAGGGTTCCTCCTAATAAATTACCCAATAATTCGCCTTCCGTATCAATGCGGATATACGAAGTGGTATAAGCCGGAACTACCTCATTATAGGCCATGTGAATCATTCCTTTTGACGCAAACGAAGATAGTAACGCTCCAGCATCTGCATATAGCGTAGCAAAGGTTTCATTGTTATTATCTACTGCATTTAATGCAAAATTGCTATTTTCTGTATCTAAAATTGATACAGCACAACTTGCTGTTTCAAATGGAACTTCAGTTGCTATAGGCGTCTCGATTTTTTGATTGATACAAGTAGTACCATCATAAGATGCTACATCATATATATTTAAAGAAGAACCTAAAAGAGTTAAACCTATGGGTGAGTTTAACCGTATTTCTAACTTGTCGAAAACTTTAGTTGGCGCAATCGTTACTGTAATTGGTTCACCTCGATCTAATAATCCTAAGACATTAGTTTCTCTTAAAATCCCTCCACTTAAAGGCATTCTATATACCACATTATTTTCGTTCCAAGCAATCACCTCTACTGACCCTAACAAATCCAAATTAGCAACATTAGCTCCTTTGGTAGTCGATAATTTAATATTAACTGTAGATTCAGGAGTTGTCTTATTCGAAAAATAAAAATACTGGGATAAATATCCACCAATATTTAAATCTAATAAACTTGCTGATTTAAGCGTAGAATAGGTTTCTAAGCTATCGTCGATTGCCTGCGATAATTTTCCATCTCCAATAGGCAAGACAGATAGATTAATTCCTTTTCCATCGAAAGAAGTTCCCAAAGGCTTTCCACAAATAGAGGCATTTTCTGTATAGGTAAATGCTTCATAGACCTTTAACTCATATTCAGCAAACAAGCCAACTAGTGATAATGCCTTATTGCTTATTTTTATTTTACTATAAGCTACATCGGGTTTTATTGCTAAGAGATAATTCCCTTGTTGATCTTGTATTAATCGAACATTATCTTTATTAAAGCCTTGATTATTTGTTCTAGTTAAAACTACATCATTATCACTGTTTAAAGCTTCGATTTTAATCTCTTGTTTTCCCAGTAAAACTGCTCCTAAAACTCTTCCCAATCCCTCTCCTAAAGAGCCTCCTAATAAGGCACTAAATAAATTAGAATCGCCTTCTAATTGGATGTAAGACCATGTATCAGCTTCTAAGGTAACAGGAAACTGCAATTGCAAATAACTTGCATAGTTCCCCAATGCAACTGCTCCTCCAGGAGAGGCATATAATGTAGCGTATGTGTTATCTCGCTGATTAACAGCCTTAGGGAGATCTACAACTGGATCACCAACTAAAGCTACTTTTAATCCAGTAGCATGTGACTCATAAGTCGCAAAAACCTTTGTTTGTCCATATCCATGGACCAATGGTACTAAGAGTACCAGAAAAAGTAACACCCTCATCCAGAGGGAAAAAGTAGTTTTCTCTTTCATGTGTTGTGTGTTAAACATATTATTTTATAATTTTTTTGGTGTAAGGTGTATATGCGTAGCACGACAACGATGCACGTGAATGCACCTGTGTCATAAATAGAAGATCTACTAAAAAAACATGAGGGTAGTACGCCCAATACAACAGCGTATTGAGATACAATAAAACACATAGAAATACTGGGCATAGTGGGATACACTATGCCTTTCTTTCAACTACTAGTCTTTGGTTATCTATCACTCAGCCCAAGCTTCAATAACCGACTAATGGTCATTCACTTTTTTTTCGATCAATCCTGCGTAGTTTTCAAGCATCCCACTTAAAAGATCTACAGAAATAGATGTTCCTTTCTTCTTATATCTCTTTTTGAAGTTATTTTAATTTTCCTGCGTGTAGTACTCTTTTTTGATGCTTCCTGAACAGATTATTAGAAAAACAGTAAAAAGTACTATACACTTATAAATACGTATAATTTTTACGCCTTTTTTTTACTTTTATACGCTTTTAGAAGTAAAAGATATAAATATATCTTCACGTTTTTATACAATTATCAATAAAATCTGTACAAAAATAATGAATAACCTGAACATACTAAACTTTTTACACAACTTAGCCTCATATAAATCAAAACAAACAATTATCAAAAACACAGCTAAACAGAGAAATAAAAATCACCTAAAGTAAAATGATAGTTAATAAGAAGTAAAAATCTCATAACAAGAGTTAATAAAACAATATTTTCACATTTATTCACTTTATTCCTATTCCTCTCTATTAAAATCCTCAAAAATAAGTTGCCTAAAAGAGACATAAGATGGCGTAAAAAACACCTAAAAAAGAAAATCAAACCAAAAAAAACGTCTCATTATTCCGCAACAAAAAGGACGACAAAGGTAGATGATCCTTCATTTTACTGTCCTTTGTCTAACTCTTCTCTATGCAAAATAAATGGCCGAATCTCTGCATTTTTACTTCTTTTCCTTTAACTTTTTTCTCCTCTCAAAAAAGCGTTAAAAAATGACAAAATGCGACTTAATAAAAACTTAATTTATAATAAATCTAAATAATTAAATTAAGAATCCTTTCCGTAAGGAATAAACATTTTACTGCCTTGGCAAGATTGCTTACATTTGACGAAACACAAAGTATTTATGGAACAAAATGCCAACATTAAAACTGTCCTTACCGATAAAATAGCAACAATTACTTTTTATAGTCCAGCGAGTAATTCATTTCCTAGTTTTTTATTAGAAGAGTTGACGCAAGCCATTACTAGTTTAAATACGAATACGGAAGTAACCACCGTGATTCTTCAAAGCGAAGGAACGGGGGCTTTCTGCGCAGGTGCTTCTTTTGATGAGTTATTAGCCATTCAAGATACAGCTACGGGTAAAAAATTCTTTTCTGGATTTGCCAACGTTATCAATGCCATACGCAAAAGTCCAAAACTATTCATCGGTCGTATTCACGGGAAAACCGTTGGGGGTGGGGTAGGATTAGCAGCTTCTTGTGATTATTGTTTTGCCACTGAAAATGCATCCATCAAATTATCCGAATTAGCAATTGGTATCGGTCCTTTTGTTATTGAGCCCGCCGTATCTCGAAAAATAGGAAAAACAGCTTTTACCTCGATGTCTTTAGTCGCCCATGAGTGGAAAACAGCTACTTGGGCAGCGCAACAGGGCCTATACGATGAAGTATATGAATCTGTAACGCGCTTAGACCTCGAACTAAATACCTTCGCCAAACGCGTCAGTGCCTATAACCCAGAGGCTTTGTCCGAAATGAAGCAAATCTTTTGGGAAGGTACTTCCCATTGGGATGAGCTGTTAACAGAACGAGCAGAAATTTCGGGAAGACTCGTTTTATCAGACTTTACTATTCAAGCCTTACATGCTTTCAAACAAAAATAAAAAAGATAATTTCAACGCGATTTTCAATAAATCGCGTTTGTTTTTTACTTACTTTTAAATGAAAAATGCAGATCAAGTCGCCCTCTTTCGCTTTGCGAGACTATCTTATACTTCTTCTAGTGATTTGTCTCACACATCCTACAGTCGCACAAGATGAAACACCTGCTTTCAAATCGATCACTGTTGCAACTGGTCTTTCCACTTTAGGATTCAACCTGGAAGTTGCCACACCTGTAGCTACTCATTTTTTGCTTAAAGCAGGTTTCAATACTTATAGCTATAATACCCAGTCCCATCGCTTTAACTTAGACGATCCCTATGGTGCTCTACAGGAAGCATTTGGACAACGCGTAGCCTATGATATGAAGGCGAAGATACGCAATGTACACGCAAATCTTGTTGTGGATTACTACCCTTTTATAGGCGGAATTCTATACCTTAGTGGAGGAATTTACATAGGAAAGACTACACTTTCTACCCGTGGGACAATCGTTAATCGAGATGGGAGCCCTGCCCAATTACAGCCACCCTATTTTTGGCCTGAACTTGATTTTAACGGACAAAAGCTAGACATTACTAATGGCCGCTTGGATACAGAGTTGACCTTAGGAAATACCCTCAAACCCTATATCGGTCTTGGATTGGGTCGAGCAGTACCCAAAAGACGTCTCGGTATTAAAGTAGAAATGGGACTCCTATATGCAGGTGAATATTCCTTAAAGCAAAATGGCGTAAACTTAGGTCCTGTAGAAAAAAGAGCACACAATTTTGAAGAAGCAGACACTTACATCCGATGGTTTAAATATTATCCCATGGCGAAATTTCAACTCCAGTACCGCCTATTTTAAAATTCAAACCCAAACCAAAACCCATCCAAAGAAGGGAGGAGCGAAGTAGATTTTTCACTACCTTTGTCAAAATTTTTGGTTATGTCTAAAATTAGAATTACAAAACAATTCACCTTTGAAACGGGTCATGCCTTATATGGATATGATGGTAAATGTCGAAATGTACACGGGCACAGTTATAAACTAGCAGTTACCGTTATTGGTACTCCAATTACTGATGCTACCCATGTAAAATTTGGTATGGTGATTGATTTCAGTGATTTAAAAAAAATAGTAAAAGAAGAAATTGTTGATATTTTTGATCATGCTACTGTATTCAATCAGAACACCCCACATGTTGAATTGGCTCAAGAACTAAAAGAGCGCGGACATCATGTTATTCTTGTTGACTATCAACCAACTAGCGAAAACATGGTCATTGATTTTGCTACTAAAATTAAAAATCGTCTACCAGAAGGTCTAGCGTTGTATTCTTTGCGTCTACAAGAAACAGATTCTTCCTATGCTGAATGGTACCAATCTGATAATTTATAAAACGCCACGTGAATTTTACAATCCATACATCTAAAGGCATCTATTTTGCTTCTGATCAACATTTCGGAGCGCCTACCCGTGAAAAAAGCTTACCACGAGAAAAGCTTTTTTTGGAATGGCTGAACGAAAAAGAAGAAGATATGGGGGCTCTATTCATTCTAGGCGACCTCTTCGACTTTTGGTTCGAATATAAAACCGTTGTTCCTAAAGGATTTGTACGCGTATTGGGTAAATTAGCCCAACTCAAAGACAAGGGTATCCCCGTTTATTTTTTTGTTGGAAATCACGATTTATGGATGAATGATTACTTCCAAACAGAATTGGGCATTCCAGTCTTTCATGAACCACAAGTCTTTACCATCAACGGGAAGGAGTTTTTTATTGGTCATGGAGATGGATTAGGTCCTGGTGATTTGGGCTACAAACGCATGAAAAAAGTATTTACCAACAAGTTTTCTAAATGGTTATTCAATTGGCTACATCCCGATATTGGCGTGCGGCTAGCTCAATATCTTTCTGTGAAAAACAAGTTGATTTCAGGCGATGAAGATATTCGATTTTTAGGAGAAGACAACGAATGGTTAGTCCTGTACGCCAAGCGAAAATTAGAGGCTAAACACTATGATTACTTCGTCTTTGGTCATCGCCATTTACCAATGGTTATTGAACTCAACGACACATCAAAATATATCAATCTCGGCGATTGGATTAATTATTTCACTTATGGTTATTTTGACGGTGAATTTCACCTAGAAAAATATAAAAAGCCCTCTTTATAGCGGGCTTTTTTTATAGAATACTTTATTGTTTGTTTTTTGTTGTTTGGCTTTCGTTTCATCATACGCATCGCTCATTACGCATTTACGCATCACCCTTAAAAAGGTTTATCTAAAATCCATTCACTGTGTCCAAAGTAGTTCCAAGGAACACTAGCTAAATCAACATTTTCATCTATATAGCGGCTGTAATCTCGACCGTTAATTGAAACCCAAGTATCTGCATAAACAGCGACATCTACACCTTTTGCAGCGTATTCTTTTTTGATGTACTGCGCCATTTGCCAAATCATATCTGAAGTATTCAATCGTGCCTCTTGCTTACTACTTAAAACTCCTTCTGTAGTATAAAAATGACGTTTCTTTGTCGCTTTATCTTCTACAATAAAGGTGGTGTACCCTCCTCTAGAACGCAACATCATACGCCAGCTTAGACGATGGGCCTCATCTGTCCATAAGATATCACCAGCAATAAAATGCTGGCGCAAAGGCAGTGCAAATTGAATAAACATAAATACTGCGAGGAATCCCAATACAGGTTTACTTAACTGAGGCGTAGCAAAATGCTCTTTTTGTTCAACTGCTGGTTTCTTTTTCAAGAAAATGCGTCTTATTTGGTCAGATGGATAGAAAAATAAGGCAAACGTAAGAGCGAAATAAGGGAAAATCCCGATATGCAACGTAACAGAGTTAAACAAATGGAAAATCAACGAAGCAATTAATGCCAATGTACGCGTGCGTTTCCACAATAAAGCTGGCACAATCAATCCATCGAAAATAATCCCCATATACGCAATTAACATATAGAATTCTTTTTGCGTAAAGATTGTTTTAAAAAAATCTGGAATATTGGCTGACTGATACATAATTTCCGTAAACGTTCCATCTAACCAATCCGGATAAAACTTAGCAATCGTTCCATAGACATACAATACGCTGACCTGAAAGATAAAAATCCAGTTAAAATACAACGGCATGCTTACTTCTTCTTTGACGCGATTGGCTTTCACATCTAAAGATTTATACGATGCCGCTGGCAAAAAACACATATATACACAAATAATCATCAAAAGATAGTAGTGATTATTGTAGGAGGTTTTTTGCAGAAAATACGTTCCCGCCCATAACAGGGTAAGCAAAGGCATCGTCCATTTATAGCGATAACCAAGCATAACGGCTAAAGAAGCCAGCCCCATGACAAAGAAGTATACATACATCTGAGGGCCAACGAGAACTTGTAGAAAGTCCATATAAATGTGGGAAAAGGTAAACTTTACATCCACCATATTTATTCTTACCCATCCTGTAGCAATCGCACCAAACGATTCACAAGCGAATAAAAATCCAAAGAAAATTCTAAATATAATTAACGGAGCATTATCAACGGGTTGGAGCGCTTTTTTCCACATGGCTATCAAAATAAGCTCTTGTTGCAAGTTCATCCTCTTTCAAGCGATTGACAAGCTCCTCGAGCGAGTTAAATTTTTGTTCATCTCTAATGCGATCCAAGATACGAACTTTTAACGTTTTATTATATAAATCACCTGACCAATCTAGAAAGTTTACTTCTATTGTATGCGGGTGATTTTCAAAAGTGGGATTAATACCAATACTCATCATCCCTTTTACTGGTTTTCCTTCTATATCAGATTCTACCACATAAATTCCATTCTGCGGAATCATTTTATACGATTCGGAAATTTGGAAATTTGCTGTCGGGAACCCTAGCGTACGACCTAGTTTTTTTCCATGGATTACTTCCCCTGAAAAGTGATACGTATGCCCTAAAAACTCATTTGCCAAGGCGATATTACCTCCTTCCAAAGCTGTTCTAATTTTAGTTGAGCTAATCGATACATGATCAATTTCTTGGGCTGAAATTTCTTCCACCTCAAATCCATAAAATGCGCCAAAGCGCTTTAAATCGTGAATATCTGCTGTTCTATTTTTTCCGAAACGGTGGTCATAACCAATAATGATTTTAGAAATATTAAAGGTCTCAACCAAGACTTGTTTCACAAATTCTTCAGCTGTTAAGTTCGCAAAATCCAGATCAAATTTTTGCACTACTAGATTATCTAATCCCAAATCTGCCAGTAGTTCTTGTTTTTCTTCCAGCGTATTGAGTAATCGAATGCCGTGATCTTGCTTCAAAACCATCCGTGGATGAGGAAAGAAGGTCAACACCAAACTCTCAGCTTCTAATTCTTTGGCAGCATCTACTAACTTTTTGATAATCATTTGATGTCCAAGATGAACACCATCAAAAGTTCCTAATGTTGCAACAACTTTTTTATCGGTTTTAAATTCGCCTATGGAAGAAAATATTTTCACGATGATAACTTTAGTCTTTTAAAGGGATTTTACTTAGTTTTGCCCCGTTTTTCGAAATGAAAATTCAAGTGGTAAAAATACTTCATTTTTTACAAATCACATGAATTATTACACAATAATACGCCTAATCTAAAGTAATTAACATGCCTCGCTTCTCTAGAACCACCTTAGTTTTTCTTTTGTGGCTAAGTCCCATTCTTCTGTTTTCTCAAGTAAAAATCATGACGTGGAACTTAAAAAATGTTGGGAGTAGCAAAACAACAGGACACCTCAGCTACATTGCGAAAATTGTCCAACAAGCAGATATCGTTGCTATACAGGAAGTAGTCACCAACCCCAGTGGAGCACAAACCATTGCTGCCTTACACGAAGAACTCAATCGCAAAAGCGGTGCCACATGGGCATATGCTATAAGTGATCCTACAGTGAGTTCTCCTTACCGTTCAGAGCGCTACGCCTACCTATGGAAAACCAAGCACGTAAAACTGCAGAAGAAACCCTTTTTAGAGCCAATCTATCAAGAAGAAATTGAGCGCGAACCTTATATGGCCACCTTTCGCTATAAGGATATTCACTTTACCTTGGTCAGCTTACATGCGCTACCCAAAAAACATCAACCTGAAAAAGAAATTAAATACCTAAAGTTTCTACCCGAAGCATATCCAGATCTAAACTTAATTTTCCTGGGCGATTTCAATACTCCAGAATCTAACACTGTATTCAATCCCCTTAAAAAGCAAGGATATACCCCTGCTTTTACGAATCAAAAAACTTCGCTACGTCAAAAGTGTATCGAGCATGATTGCTTAGCGAGTGAATATGATAATATTTTTCTCCAGCAGACGCTTTTTACAATCAAATCGGCCGAGGCTATCTTATTTTTCACGGATTTTGACACCCTCAAAGAAGCGAATAAAGTATCCGATCATCTTCCTTTATTAATTGAGATACAATAAAAAACAGGATTTCAAGTTGAAATCCTGTTTAAACAATTAAAATATAATAAAAACTTCTACTTATCTTCTGTTCATATAAATCATGACGTAGTATAACAGCGTACCTAAAGAAGATAAAGCGGCAACCACATACGTTCGTGCGGCCCATTTCAGGGCATCTTTCGAGCCCACTAATTCTTGAGGCGTGACGATGTGTTTTGCTTCTAACCATTTCAGTGCGCGATTACTTGCATCATACTCTACTGGAAGGGTAATAAAAGAAAACAGCGTCGTTAAGGCAAACAATACAATACCCAACAATAAAAGCTGTGGAAACGTTTGTAGCATTAGAACCCCGCCAATCAACACAAAGGGCATAAAACGCGAAGATACCTCTAAAATAGGCACCATTCTCGAGCGCATGGTTAACCAAGAGTACGCTTGTGCATGTTGTACGGCGTGTCCAACCTCATGAGCAGCTACAGCCGCAGCCGCAGCATTGCGTTGATTATACACTGCCTCACTTAAATTTACCGTTTTATCCATCGGATTATAATGATCGGTTAATCTACCTGGTGTAGAAATTACACGTACATCGCGAATACCGTGGTCAAAAAGCATTTGCTGTGCAATTTCAGCACCACTCATCCCATTTTGCAAATGAACCTCAGAATACTTTTTAAATTTAGCTTGTAACCGATTACCAACCCACCAACTGGCAAGCATCATGGCAATCATAAAAACCCATATCATCATAGATAATACAATTAATGTTCAGCAAGAATATAGCAAATGACGCGCCAAATAAAAAACCCAGCCATTTTGTCATAAAAAAAGAGAGACACTTGCGAATCTCTCTTCTCTTTACTATACTATATTTTAGCTTATTTAAGCTTTTTCTTCACTTCCACTTCTTGGAATGCCTCAATCGTATCGTATTCTTTGATATCGTTGTAGTTTTTAATTTGGATACCACAATCATATCCTTTCGATACTTCTTTCACGTCATCTTTGAAACGCTTCAACGCAGTAAGTTCACCCGTATAGATTACAACTCCTTCGCGAATTAAGCGGATTCTAGAATTACGGAAGATTTTACCATCCAATACCATACATCCAGCAATCGTACCCACTTTTGAAATTTTGAATAGCTCTCTAATCTCAGCTGTACCAGTAACTTCTTCTTTCAGCTCTGGAGATAACATACCTTCCATAGCATCTTTTAAGTCGTCGATGGCATCATAAATGATGGAGTAGTTACGGATATCGATTTCTTCTTTGTCCGCTAACACTTTGGCAGAAGCCATAGGACGCACGTTAAATCCGATGATAATTGCATCTGATGCAGAAGCTAACAATACGTCAGATTCTGTAATTGCCCCCACTCCTTTGTGAATGATATTGATTTGAATTTCTTCTGTTGATAATTTTGAGAAGGAATCCGAAAGTGCTTCAACAGATCCGTCCACGTCTCCTTTTAAGATGATGTTCAATTCTTTGAAATCTCCTAAAGCAATACGACGTCCAATCTCTGCCAACGTAATGTGACGTTGTGCTCGAACAGATTGCTCGCGTAGTAATTGCGTACGTTTTGCGGCGATTTGTTTTGCTTCTTTTTCCTCTTCGAATACGTTGAATTTATCTCCAGCACCTGGGGCTCCATCTAATCCCAATACAGAGATTGGTCTTGATGGTCCGGCTTCTTGTACCGCATTTCCACGCTCATCGTGCATTGCACGTACTTTACCGTGGTTACATCCTGCTAATAGGTAATCCCCTACTCTCAAGGTACCTGCTTGTACTAATACCGTAGACACATATCCACGTCCTTTATCTAAATAAGCCTCTACAACCGTTCCGGATGCTAATTTGTCTGGATTGGCTTTTAACTCTAACATTTCTGCTTCAAGTAAAACTTTCTCCAACAGTTCTTTCATTCCGATCCCTTGTTTCGCTGAGATATCTTGTGATTGGTAGGTACCTCCCCACTCTTCAACCAATAAATTCATCGAAGCTAATTTCTCTTTAATCTTCTCTGGATTCGCCGTTGGCTTATCGACTTTATTGATGGCAAAAATGATAGGTACACCTGCCGCTTGTGCGTGACTGATTGCCTCTTTTGTTTGTGGCATGATGTCATCATCCGCTGCAATTACGATAATTACGATATCGGTTACTTGAGCTCCACGTGCACGCATGGCAGTAAACGCCTCGTGACCTGGTGTATCCAAGAACGTAATTTGTTGTCCGTTCTCTAAGGTTACTCCGTACGCTCCAATATGCTGGGTAATTCCTCCTGATTCACCTGCAATTACGTTTGCTTTACGCACATAATCCAGCAAGGAAGTCTTACCGTGATCCACGTGTCCCATTACCGTAACAATTGGCGCACGCGATTTTAAATCCTCTGGTCTATCTGGTGTTTCTTCGATTGCTTCTTCTAAGTCCGCCGTTGTGAAGTCAACTTCATATCCGAATTCATCTGCAACAATTGTCAGCGTTTCAGCATCCAAACGTTGGTTCATCGTCACCATAATTCCCAAAGACATACACGTTCCAATTACTTTGGTAATTGGCACATCCATCATGGTCGCAATTTCACCTACCGTAACGAATTCCGTTACTTTTAGGATTTTGCTACCTGCTTCTAAAGCTCTTTGTTCCTCATCTGATTTTTTACGGTGAACATCACGCTTATCTCTACGATATTTCGCTGCTTTAGATTTATTTCCTTTTCCTTGTAAACGCTCAAGCGTTTCCTTGATTTGGTTTTTAACTTCTTCTTCCGTTGGCTCTGCTTTTACCACAGGAGCATTTCTACGGTTGTTGTTTTTATTGAACTTCCCATTATTCCCACCGGGTCTATTTGCATTATTCCCACCTGGGCGGTTGTTATTTCCGCCAGGTCTTGCGTTATTCCCCCCTGGTTTATTGGCTGTTCCACCTGCATTATTTGCAGTAGTAGCACCTCCTTCTGCATTCGCAGGTTTTGCAATACGTTTTCTTTTATTACGTCCAGCAACATTGCCTTTTTTGTCGTCTTTCTTCTCCTCCTTCTTCTTTTTCGGCTTGTCAAACTGGGATAAATCGATCGTTTGCCCTGTAAAAGTAGTCCCCGAAAGTTTTTGATAGTTCGTTTTGATGATTTCATCACCTAACTTCGCTTCCACTTTATCGTCTTCAACTACTTTAGTTTCTTCGTTTGCTATTTTAGCAGACTCCTTCTGTTGCTTTTCTTCCACAGGTTTGTCTTTTACTTTTGATTCTTTATTCGCTACTTTCTTCGCTTCAACTTTTTTTGTCGTATTTTTTGCTGAATCAGTTTTCGAATCGACATCAACCTTAGCAACAGGACCAGCTTCTGCTTTTTCCTCTACTTTTTCTTGTGCAACGCTTTCTTTCGCAACTGGTTCTTCACTCTTTTTAGGCTCAGCTTTCTTTTCTTCTTTTTCAACCACTTTTTCCGATACAGCTGAAGAAGATTCTAAAGTTTTTTTAGGTTCAAGATCAATTTGCCCCACAGTTTTAATTGCAACTTGCTCTTCTGCTTTGGCTCTAATAATCTCTTGTTCTTTCTTGATACGAGCTTGTTCTTCTTGTTTTCTCTTTTCTTCTAGTTCGCGTTCACGCTCAATTTTAAGCGCTTCCTTTTCTTTTCTCTTCTCTTCACTCACTTCAATAGAAGCTTCCTTTTTCCCTCTATCAGCAGAAAACTGTTTGTTCAGAACGTTAAATTCTTCTTGTGAAATCTTTGCATTTGGCGTTGCATCAATTTCATACCCTTTGCCTTTCAAAAAGTCCACGGCTCTATCCAGAGAAATATTTAATTCCCTTAAAACTTTATTTATTCTTATTGCTCTTTCTTCAGACATATTATCTTTTTAGTGTATTATTTGTGTTGTGTTGTGCTTAGAAGTGTCGGATTAATCCTCAAACTCCTCTCTTAGAATACGGAAAACGTCTTGAATGGTTTCCTCTTCTAAATCTGTGCGTTTGATTAATTCTTCCACACTTAAATTCAACACGCTTTTTGCTGTATCTAATCCAATTTTAGCAAACTCTTCAATCACCCACATATCGATTTCATCGCTGAATTCTCTCAATTCAACATCGTCATCTTCTGGGTTTAATTCGCGCATTACATCGATATCAAATCCCGTTAACATTCCTGCTAACTTAATGTTTTGCCCTCCTTTTCCAATTGCTCTAGAAACTTCTTCCGTATCTAAATAAACATTTGCTTTTTTAGTTTCTTCGTCAAATACAACCTTATTTACTTTTGCAGGCGCCAACGCACGTTTAATAAACAAGTCTGTATTGGTTGTGTAGTGAATCACGTCGATATTTTCGTTTCCAAGTTCTCTTACGATACCATGGATACGCGACCCTTTCATTCCCACACAAGCTCCTACAGGATCAATGCGATCATCTGATCCTTCTACTGCAATTTTCGCTTTTTCTCCTGGAATACGAACGACTCTTTTCACGTAGATTTTATCCTCTCCAATTTCTGGAATTTCCTGTTCTAACAGGCGCTCTAAAAATCGGTTTGAGGTTCTAGACATGATAATTTGAGGTTTTGCTCCTTTCAATTCAACGGCCTCAATAATCCCTTTTACGGTATCTCCTTTTCTGAAAAAGTCAGAAGGAATTTGTTTTTCTTTCGGCAAAACAATTTCATTTCCTTCATCATCCATCAAAATTACAACTTTTGGTCGAATATGATGTACTTCTGCTACGTAAATCTCTCCGATTACCTCTTTAAACTGCTTATATAACGTAGCATTGTCATGCTCTGTTACTTTTGAATTCAAATATTGACGCAAAGCTAAAACTGCTCTTCGTCCAATATCTTCTAACTTTACTTCTTCTGAAACTTCTTCTCCTACTTCAAAATCCGACTCAATCTTTCTAGCTTCACTTAATGAAATCTCGTATTTATCATCTTCAACCTCCCCATCGTTTACCACGACTCTACTTCTAAAAACCTGGAAATCTCCTTTATCAGGGTTAATAATGATATCAAAGTTATCGTCATCACCATATTTCTTTTTCAATGCATTTCGGAATACATCTTCTAAGATGGCCATTAACGTAACTCGATCAATGTATTTTAACTCTTGAAATTCTGAGAACGATTCTACTAAACCACTATTCTCCATCTGATATTTTTTTAAAATGAAATTATTATACTAGCTTCTTTTATATTTTCGAATGGTATAACAGCTTCTTTTTCAACTGTCACCTTTCCTTTTCCAACAGTTTTAGCCTCACGTGCCTTCCACTGTAATACGATCGATGTTGCGCTGACTTCCGCGATTGTTGCTTCGTATTTTTCTTGGTTTACTGTGATTAGTTTCACTTTTCTACCAATATTTTTGTTATACTGACGCAACATTTTTAACGGTGAGGTCGCTCCCGCAGAGGCAACTTCTAAACCGAAATCGTATTCTTCTCTATCTAAGTTGTGCTCAATAGCCCTACTTACATCGATACAGTCTTGCAAATTAACCCCGTTATCTCCATCTAAAACCACGAGGATTTTATTGTCTGGAGAAATCGTCATTTCAATCAAAAACAACTCTGGCTTCTCAGCTAAAGCTGCATCCAACAACTCTTGTACTCTGTTTTTAAATGTCATATGCTATAAAAAGAGGGGACTATTATGTCCCCTCATTATTTAACTTCTTTAATAAATAACGGTGCAAATATACTATTTTTTTTGTACTAATAAAAACTTTTGTGTATTGATAATTATATGCTTAAATTTAGAACACTAAAAAAACATGTTAAATACTTAATCCACTTTTACACTTAAATTATGAAAAAAATACTAATACCTACGGATTTTTCACAACAGGCACACAACGCAATCAAAGCAGGGGTAAATTTTGCGAAGAAACACAACGCTGAAATCATTTTACTACACATCCTCGACTTACCTCAAGAAGCTAGTGACGGTATTAGTAAAGGTACACCCGCACCAGAAGTGATGTTTTTCAAAAATGCGGCAGAACAAAAATTACAACAAATTGCCTTAGATTCTTTATTTGAAGGCCTAACGGTTTCCACCAGCTTAATTCTAGACCGCACTTCACAAGGTGTGACAAAATCAGCCATTCACAACGACGTGGATTTAATCGTTATGGGATCTCATGGAGCAAGTGGGATGAAAGAATATTTTGTAGGATCTAACACACAAAAAGTCGTGCGTACTTCGCCAGTACCTGTTTTTGTTGTAAAAGGAGAATTTGAGGATAGCTGCATCAAAGACATCGTTTTTGCTTCAGACTTCACCAGTGAGATGAAAGACTCGTTCAAAAGCACACTAGCACTAAACAGAGTAGTTGGCGCTGACCTACACCTGCTTATGGTGAATACGCCGAACAGTTTTAAACCCACACACGTAGCTGAGGAAACATTAGACAGCTTTTTGGCGGATATTACAGACAAAGAATTTGACTTAAGCATCTACAATGACATCAATGTAGAAAAGGGAATTTTAAACTACTGTAAAAAAATTGACGCAGATCTAATTGCTATTGCTACCCATGGTCGCACAGGATTAGCTCATTTCTTCAATGGAAGTATTAGCGAAGATTTAGTGAACCACTCGCCTATTTCTGTTTTGACCTTTAAAATTGACTAATTTCTTTTACTGGAGATCAGAGCAGGATATGAGTGAATATATTTAATAAAAAAAGGGGCAAATCTTAAACATAAGATTTGCCCCTTTTTTAATGCCTCGACGGGATTAAGTAAGGCTTTTGCTTGAACTTTCTTCGAGAATACTAGGAGAATGCTTCGAGAATACTTAGAAAAACAGCTGTTTTATCGAAGAAAGGTCGAAGGAAGATCGAAAGAAGATTGCAAGAGTTCCGAAACATTCCCAATAAAAACTCTTATTTTTCACACTTGATTGATGCCTACTCCTAAAGATTTGGTGAGCGTTGTGAAGTACCATCCCACTCCCTTTTCTCCTCTCTTATCTCCAAAAAAAAAATGCCCGAAGGCATTTTTTATTTTAATATTTCAATATGACTTTCCGAAACCGTTTTTATCGGAATATAATTTTTTCGTCCTTCTACCAGCAGACACAAGTAGATATTATCAATGGAGATTACATATCCTTTCAATCCATTTATCGCTACATATTGCCCTACCTCTAAATTCTTTCTTGCATAAAAAGAATACAACAGTTTAGTCACCACATCCTTTGCACCTAATCCTAAAGACAAGGCAACTGTGAGTAGGATAGCACCTATAATAATAGAGATATTACTCGTAATAATAGACGTATCAATTCCCATTTGATTTAAGGTTGTAATCACAACAAAAATTAAAATCAAATAGAACAAGATATTTCCGATCATCCGTGCGCCTACAAAATCGACGGCTTTCAACACTTCAACAATCACTTTTTTAATCCAAGAAGCAAAGTAAAGTCCCCCAATAAAAATCAACAAAGCCACAAATAGCTTGGGCACAAACATCATCAGATTTCCAATTTCACGAGAAACAATCTCAAGTCCAAAGAGCTCCGCACCGATAAGCACCATAAGAAAGACCAAAAACACTTTGACAAAGAAGAGTAAAATAGCATCCACTTTCACTCGAATTTTTATTTTACCTAAAAATTCATTATCGTCTAACCCCTCCTGAATTTTATCTAGGCGAATGAGCTTAAACATTTTCTTCAGGACATAAGAAAAAAGCTTGAGCATTAGCCAACAAAGCAGCACATAACCTGCAATGAGCAGAAAACCAAAAACGCCCTTAACTAGTGAATTCATCACCTCGTTAATCATCTCACTTGGATATTCAAAATTATATAACTTCTCCATCATGATCTTCTTTTTTAATTCTTTCTATTATTTTATTTTCCTTCTCTTTATCAACATCTCCGATAAATGACTCCACCACTTTAGGCACTTGAACCGTGTACAGTTCGGATACATCTAAGGAAAGTTTAATAAAATTCAAATTGTCAATCACCCGATCTTTCAGATAGTCCGGCAATTTCTCGTCTTGCAGTATTTTCTTAAAAGGATTCTCCATCATGACAACGAATTATATAATTCCACAATCTTCTTTTTAGCCCGGTGCAAACGCATTTTAACAGCACTTTCCCCCAACTCGAGTAGTTGTGCAATTTCTTTGATTGACTTATCATCTTGATACTTCATCAATAAAACGATTTTATCTTCCGGGTCAATTAAGCCAAGTGCCTCTTGAAGTTTTTCCACCGTAAGTGAAAAAATTTCTTCATCCGTCACTTCCTCGTCCGCAGTAGAAACATATAGCGCTTCTTCCTGCAATTCCACATTATCTCTATGCCGTTTCAGGATAGACTTAGAATAATTTACGCAATGATTATAAGTAAAGGAATAAAGCCAAGTGGAAAATTTTGCTTCTCCTCTAAACGACTTTAAATTCAGATATAATTTCACGAAAACATCCTGCGTCAAGTCTTCCGCAGCATCCCGGGATTCGGCGAATCCCAAGCATTTTTGATACACCTTCTGGCCGTAGCGGTCATAGAGAATACCAAACAAACTTGTGTTTCCATTGTGAATGATGAATTGCACTAACTCCTCATCCGTCATAGAAACAAAGTTTTGACTTTGCGTCTGCATTTTCATATTTATGTTTTACCGCACCAATGTACTCGATAAAAACAACTACATTGAATTTTTAACAAAATGTTCTTAACTAGTCCTAATTTGCAATAATTTTTCCACATATTTTCCAATAACATCAAATTCTAAATTAACGAATTGTCCTAATGTATAGTGTTTAAAAACAGTATGCTCTTTCGTATACGGAATAATCGCTACACTAAAGGTATTGACTCCTGAATTCACCACAGTTAAACTCGTCCCATCAATGGTAATTGACCCTTTTGAAATGGTGGTGTGTTTCACTTTTTGGTCATATTCAAATCCGTAGTACGTACTCCCTGCCGCATCCTTAATCGACACACAACGTCCTACTGCATCCACATGCCCCTGTACAATATGTCCATCTAAGCGAGCATTCGCCAACATACCGCGTTCTATGTTAATTTCTTGACCGATTACCCACTGTCCAATTGTCGTTACATCAATGGTTTCTTTGATCGCCGTCACAGTAAAAGTTTCGTCTTCAATCGCCACGACGGTCAAACAGATTCCATTGTGTAAAACGCTTTGATCAACTTTCAACTCGTGCACGAATGAACACGATACAGTCAGGTGTATATTCTCTTGCTCTCGTACAATATTTTTAACAATTGCAATTTCTTCAACAATTCCTGTAAACATTACTCCATTTATTTTATTAAATTTGTTTTCAAAATTACTAATAATTTATACGAAACTATGAGTCATAAAGAAGAAAATGTTAGGGTAGGTATATCAATAGGCGATTTAAACGGTATTGGACCCGAAGTTATCCTTAAATGTTTCGAAGACAACAGAATGCTCGAGCTTTGTACTCCCGTGATATTCGGAAGTTCGAAGCCTTTATCTTATATTAAAAAGAACATCAATAGCAATGTAAATTTTCAGGGCATTGAGAGTTTAGACCAAGCTATTCCAGGGAAATTAAATGTATTGAACCTATGGAAAGAGAACGTCAACATTAACTTTGGCGAGAATGATCCCGTAGTTGGCGGCTATGCCATTCAATCCTTTGTAGCAGCGACAGAAGCATTAAAAAACGACGAAATTGACCTCTTAATCACAGCGCCAATTAACAAGTACAATACACAATCAGAAGATTTTCAACACCCTGGGCACACCAATTACTTAAATGAACAGTTAGAAGGTAATGCCATGATGTTGTTAGTTAGCGACGATTTAAAAGTGGGATTACTTACGGATCACCTTCCTTTAAAAGACATAGCATCTGCTATTACTCCAGCGCGCATTGTAGAAAAAGTAAAAACAATACGTGAGACATTGATGAATGATTTCAACATTTTTAATCCGCGGATTGCCGTTTTAGGGTTGAATCCCCATGCAGGAGATGACGGAGTAATTGGAACAGAAGAACAAGAGATTATCAAACCCACTATAACAAAACTAGCCGAAGAAGGCATTCTTGTTTCCGGTCCATTTCCAGCCGATGGCTTTTTTGGATCTCAGCTTTACAACAGCTTTGACGCTGTCATTGCGTGTTATCACGACCAGGGCTTAGCACCTTTCAAAGCACTTTCGTTCAGTAAAGGTGTTAACTACACCGCAGGTTTAAACAAAATTAGAACCTCGCCTGATCACGGAACAGCTTATGACATAGCAGGTAAGAACCTAGCTGACCCCACTTCTTTTCGCGAGGCTTTATACTTAGCTCTTGATGTTTTCAGAAATAGAAACCGCAACCTGGAAGCCAAGAGTAACCCTTTACTTCCTCAAGAAAAAGAAAATAGTACAAAAAAATTTGATAATTAGCTTGTAATAATAATAATTTTTTATCTTTGCACGCTCAAATCATGTATTTGATGAATACTGAAAAAACATATTCGATATCCTTTATAGGATTGAAAAATGGAGAACATACATTTGAATATCAAATCGATAGCGATTTTTTTAAAAATTACGATTACGATGATTTCAACCGTATACAAGCAAATATTAGCGTTCTTTTAAATAAAAAAGCTACCCATTTAGAGGTAAACTTTAAGGCGAAAGGAGTGGTAAATGTTCCTTGTGATGTGACCAACGAGGATTTTGATCTTCCTATTGAAAATGAATTTAACCTCATTGTCAAGTTTGGAGAAGAATTCAACGATGATCACGACGAGATACTAATTATTCCGATGAATGAGTATGAGATTACACTCACTCAATACATTTATGAATTAATTGTGTTATCGATTCCTGCCAAACGAGTAAGCCCTGAAGCAAGAGAAGACGAAGACTTTGACGAAGAAGACTTTGATTTTTTATTTGATGACGAAGAAGAAGACAGTGAAATGGACGAGACACCAGAAGAAGAAACGGAAGGTGATTCAGACCAGAACGATATAGACCCTAGATGGGAAAAATTAAAAAAACTATTAACGGATAAATAATATAGTAAAATGGCACATCCTAAGAGAAAGACCTCGAAAACAAGAAGAGATAAAAGAAGAACACACTACAAAGCTGTAGCTCCAACTATCGCTACTTGTCCTGTTACTGGTGAAGCTCACTTATTCCACAGAGCTTACTGGCACGAAGGAAAACTTTACTACAGAGGACAAGTTGTAATAGACAAAACAACAGCAGTAGAAGCATAAGCTTTTCAAAAACACAATAAACTCTCACAATGTGTGAGAGTTTTTTTTTGTCGAATTTTACCAAAGGAGGGAGTTTTAAGACTTAAAAAGGCTTCGATTCGTTTTTTTTTCGTAATTTTCGCTTCTTTTTGGAATGTTTTTATAAAGTAAAGCAACACCATATGACAAAAATACATGCAGCCATTACTGCAGTTGGTTGTTATTTGCCCGAGACAAAGTTAACCAACGCGGATTTAGAAAAAATGGTTGAAACAAACGACGAGTGGATAACCTCTCGAACAGGAATTAAAGAACGTCGCATTCTTAAAGAACCTGGACAAGGAGCTTCGTATATGGCTATTAAAGCTGCGGAGAACTTAATTAAAAAATCCGGAGTAGACCCAAAAGAGATAGACTTAGTCCTATTATCAACCGCTACCCCAGATATGCCTGTAGCGATCACAGGTGTGTATGTAGCCACTCAAATTGGCGCTACTAACGCGTTTGCCTTTGACCTACAAGCCGCTTGTTCAAGTTTCTTATATGGAATGTCTGTTGCTTCAGCCTATATTGAATCTGGCAAGTACAAAAAAGTACTGTTAATCGGATCGGATAAAATGTCTTCTATTATTGACTATACTGACCGTGCTACATGTATCATTTTTGGAGATGCTGCCGGAGCTGTTTTATTTGAACCGAACACCGATGGTTACGGCATTATAGATGAATATCTACGCAGTGACGGAATCGGAAGAGAATATTTAAAAATTGACGCGGGTGGATCTATCCTCCCAACAAGTGCTGAAACAGTTGCCAACAAACAACACTATGTGTTCCAAGACGGAAAAACTGTTTTCAAATACGCCGTATCCAACATGGCTGATGTCAGCGAGAAAATCATGCAACGCAACAATTTAACACATAGTGATGTAAATTGGTTGGCTGCACATCAAGCAAACAAACGCATCATCGATGCTACTGCTCACCGTATGGGAGTAGATGATTCTAAAGTTCTCATGAACATCGAGCGATACGGAAACACAACCTCTGCTACTTTACCCTTATTATTATGTGATTACGAAAGCCAATTGAAGAAAGGTGATAACATTATCTTTGCTACCTTTGGTGGAGGCTTCACGTGGGGATCGATATATTTAAAGTGGGCTTACAATAGTTAATTAATTTAGGAAAAAACAACTAACCAATACATTAGTATGGACATTAAAGAAATTCAAAACCTAATCAAATTCGTAGCGAAATCAGGAGCTACAGAAGTAAAATTAGAAATGGATGATTTTAAAATCACCATCAAAACGACAGAAACAGGAAGCACTGAAACAACGTATATCCAACAAGTTCCAGTAGCACCATCAATGCCACAAGCGCCTGTAGCTACAGCAGCAGCACCCGTTGCAACTGAAGCTCCTGCAGCAGCAGCTCCAGCAGGTGATGATGCGAAATACATCACTGTAAAATCGCCAATCATCGGAACATTCTACAGAAAACCAGCACCAGACAAAGCGCCTTTCGCAGAAGTTGGTACGGTAATCAAACCTGGAGATGTAGTTTGTGTTATTGAGGCAATGAAGTTATTCAACGAAATTGAATCTGAAGTATCAGGTAAAATCGTGAAAATCTTAGTTGACGATTCGTCACCTGTTGAGTTTGATCAACCTTTATTCTTAGTTGACCCATCTTAAGAAATTAAACAGCCCTTCTTTGCTTGCAAGGAAGAAAAGTAGAATTACAATTTAAAATTTCAGAAGATGTTTAAAAAAATATTAGTAGCTAATAGAGGTGAAATTGCTTTACGCATCATTAGAACGTGTAAAGAAATGGGAATTAAAACTGTAGCGGTATATTCTACAGTAGATGCAGATAGCCTTCACGTACGCTTCGCAGACGAAGCTGTATGTATCGGACCTGCTCCCTCAAACCTATCGTATTTAAAAATTTCCAACATTATCGCTGCAGCTGAAATCACAAATGCTGATGCGATACACCCGGGATATGGTTTCTTAGCTGAAAATGCAAAGTTTTCTAAAATCTGTCAAGAACACGGTGTGAAATTCATCGGAGCTTCACCTGAGATGATTGAGAAAATGGGAGACAAAGCGACGGCAAAAGAAACAATGAAGTTAGCTGGAGTACCAACAGTTCCAGGTTCTGATGGATTGTTAGAATCTTTAGAGCACGCGAAAAAAACAGCCAAAGCAATTGGCTACCCTGTCATGATGAAAGCAACTGCTGGAGGTGGTGGTAAAGGGATGCGCGAAATCTTCAAAGAAGAAGAAATCGAAAGAGCTTGGGAAAGTGCGCGTCAAGAGGCAGCTGCTGCATTTGGAAATGACGGAATGTACATGGAAAAACTAATCGTTGATCCTCGTCACATCGAAATCCAAGTGGTAGGAGATTCATATGGTAAAGCGTGTCACTTATCTGAAAGAGACTGTTCTATCCAAAGACGTCACCAAAAACTTACTGAAGAAACTCCTTCTCCATTCATGACTGATGAATTGAGAGATAAGATGGGATTAGCAGCTGTAAAAGCGGCTGAATTTATCAAATATGAAGGAGCAGGAACGATTGAGTTCTTAGTGGACAAAGATCGCAACTTCTACTTCATGGAAATGAATACACGTATCCAAGTGGAGCACCCAATCACTGAACAAGTAATTGATTACGATTTAATTCGCGAACAAATCTTAGTGGCTGCTGGTGTGCCAATCTCTGGTAAAAACTATACGCCTAAATTACACTCGATCGAATGTCGTATCAACGCAGAAGATCCATTCAACGACTTTAGACCTTCTCCAGGAAGAATCACGACGTTGCATGCACCAGGAGGACACGGCGTGCGTTTAGATACACACGTGTACTCTGGATATTCTATTCCGCCAAACTACGATTCAATGATTGCTAAGTTGATCACAACTGCTCAAACAAGAGAAGAAGCAATCAACAAAATGAAACGTGCGTTAGACGAGTTTGTCATCGAAGGAATTAAAACAACGATTCCTTTCCACAGACAATTGATGGATGATCCAAATTACAGAGCAGGAAACTACACCACTGCTTTCATGGAATCATTCCACATGAAACCACTAGAAGAAGAATAGTATTTTTATTTATCTATAGAAAAGGCCACCTGCTAGCAGGTGGCCTTTTTTTTATTAAACAATTCAAATTAAAACTTAATTTTTATTACATAATTCACATCAAAACAATAATTTTTTTGCATTTATAATACATTTGAATTAAATTGTAAGATATATCAACCTTAATCCCCTTTATTATGCAAAAACTATTTTTAATTCTACCTTTCCTATTTATGGGAATTTTTAGTTCTGGATGGGCACAAACACAGAACTACAGTATGACAGGGAATCCTACAATAGCAACAACGAAAGCAAACGATGCCAATGGAAAAGAAATAATTATGACAACGATTCTGTGCGATGGCTCAACAACCACAAACTGCTTTGATTTAGTTTGCGAATCTGAATTCCTTCCGTCTTCTACAACGAAACCTTTTGATCTAAATCTAGACATCAAAGGAACCTTAACCTATTATCAAGGAGAAACAAAGATTGTAACCTCAGGGCTAATCAGACGATTCAAAGGAGATTTTTTCCAAAAATCCTCTTCCTTTCTTATTGAAATGGTTAAGTAAAAGACTGTTCTACAGTTAAAAATGAACGGCTTTTTAAATAAAAGTCGTTCATTACTATCTATTCTAAATTTCTACTATCATGAAAAAACGACTCCTCTATACCCTATTCTTTCTTTTGCCCTATGGCTTATTTGCACAGGATTATGCAGCGATTGATCAATACCTTCAAACCAATCTTGATTTAAAAGGTCAAGCAGCAGAAGGTGAAGACGAAAGTCTCACTTTATTACTCACTGTCAACGATTGTGACAATTGCATTCCTCTACTCTACAGCTATCTCAAAAACATACCAAAAAACAAGCCTTATGCCGTTAACATCGTTACTGATAATATAGCGTATGCAAAAAAAGTATTAGGCGATGCAGCTGCATCGAATGACCATCTATATCACAACGCAACTGTTTTTACTACGTTCTTAGCAGGTCGATCTGGTCTCTACTTTAAAGATATGAATGGTGCTATTTTCGGAGACAAGCAGGACATACAAATCAAACTGAAAAACGCACAAGATCGACAAGCTTTTTTTGGTAATCTAAACAAAAAACCCCAAGTACTCCTACAAGATTCATTATTGAGTAGCATTCCGTTTATTTCCTCAACCGCTTTGCCTAATAATCAGCTCTTGGTCTTTGATAGCAAAATGGGGCTTGGTCTGTTCTTAGACATCAAGGAGCATCCAGATTCACTCGCCGTTGTACATAGCCAGTATTACACCCCAATGTTTACAAATCCAACAAAACTCTTCCATCTGTCTGGCGCTACCAGCGAGGATGTATCTTTTGAAGAGATGCAAAAAATTGCCCTTGCCATACATACTCATATGATAAAACTATACACCATCACCTATTGGGATGGACAATACTATGCCACCTTTAGCATCACCAGAGCCTTTAAAAAAGACAATCAAACCAAGCTATACTCCACCTATTTTGTAGGTACTAAAAAGGCCGAACATCTTGACCCCCAAACCACCCTTGATCCTTCTACTTATGACCACTACTATAGGCTAGAAGACTTACCTTATGAAGGGAACACCTACAGAATGACCGTCTACGCTGGAGCGAAACCGCAAATTGTCGATGGCAATAAATTAAATTGGAGGTTGCGCATGCCCAACAACCAAGGATTGAATCAACGCTATTCAGGTTTAGGCACACTTGAACTTCAAGACAAAACAGCACAACTCATCGCCATTGACCCGGCTTTCGAGGAATTCATAGACCTAAATCTTCTACTAAAATGGAAAAACAAAACCTACTACCTCAGTAGGCAAATTACAGATGAAGCAACCAACCAAGGCTATTTATTCCTCAGAGAATTCAATAGTCCCTATATCAACGATTATTTACAAAAAGTAAAAACATTATAAAAACGCCCTGCTATAAGTAGCGTTGCTCCCATAAAAAATAAAAAAAACACAAGCTGGAATATTTTTTAATAAAAAATTCAAATTCAATTCCTTTAGACACTAAAAAAACTATATATTTGGTGTTCTAATATTTTTATTTTTTTAAAATGCACACAGGCGTAATTAAATTCTTCAACGAAGACAAAGGATTTGGTTTCATTACAAATGAAGCTACTAAAGAAGACATCTTTGTTCACATCACAGGTTTAAGAACAAAGAATGTTGAACAAGGAAACCGCGTTTCTTATGATGAGGAACAAGGGAAAAAAGGGCTTATTGCCACTAATGTACAAGTGATAGAAGATTAAGAAAATATATATAATTTTCCGTTACAGTAAAGCTATCTAACTCGCGTTAGGTAGCTTTTTTTATTCCTACAACCACTATTTATAATTAATCTAAATACATATTGGGCTATATTAAAGGATTCGGACAAGACCAAGAGTTCCAAAGCTTTGTAAAGACGATCTAGGGCTCTATATTTGTATGTTGTATTCTAACATAAAACTTGTACTTATGCAATCAAGTCAACTCGATTTTATACCAATTTTAATGCAAATTGCTCTAGCTGCGGGATTTGTATCTATGACAATCTGGATTTCAGGGAAACTTGGACCGAAGAAAAATTCAAAAATCAAGGATAGTACTTGGGAATGTGGACTAGAATCATTGGGAAATGCCCGTATTCCTTTTAATGTAAAGTATTTCTTAGTAGCTATTCTCTTTGTTCTCTTTGATGTCGAAGTGGTATTCATGTACCCTTGGGCGATGAACTTTCAGGAATTGGGATGGGACGGATTTGCTAAAATGGGGATTTTCTTATTCCTATTGGTAGTTGGACTATTATATGAATTTAAAAAGAAGGGTCTCGAATGGGATTAAAAAACGAGGAAGATGAGCGATAAAAAATATAAAACAGTAGAAGCTCCTGAAGGATATGTAGGAGAGGGTTTTTTTGCCACAAAATTAAGTGAAGTTGTTGGTTTGGCACGTTCGAATTCGATGTGGCCCTTACCTTTTGCTACTTCATGTTGTGGGATTGAGTTCATGGCAACCATGGCTGCAACCTATGATATTGCGCGTTTTGGATCAGAACGTATGAGTTTCTCGCCTAGACAAGCCGATATGTTGATGGTGATGGGGACAATTTCAAAGAAAATGGCTCCTATCTTACGTCAAGTATACGAACAAATGGCTGAACCGAAATGGGTTATTGCTGTTGGTGCTTGTGCTTCTTCAGGCGGTATTTTCGACACGTATTCTGTCTTACAAGGAATCGACAAAGTCATTCCTGTAGATGTATATGTCCCTGGATGTCCACCTCGACCAGAGCAAATTCTAGATGGCGTAATGCGATTGCACGAAATCGTTAAAGCAGAATCTATCTATAGACGAGGAACCAAAGAATATGATGAGTTATTAAAATCTTATAACATAGAAAGTAAATAAATATGGCATTAGATAATCAAACCATTCAAAAAGCTTTAATCGACCAATTTGGGTTGTCGGTTAAGGAATTTCACGAACAACACGACATGCTTATTTTGGAAGTCGCGCCTGATTCACTTCACGCAGTTGTTCAGTTTTTGAAAGAAAATGACCAGATGAATTTCAACTTTCTAACAGACGTTTGTGGAGTGCATTACCCAGATTCGCAAGAAGATCGTCAATTGGCTGTAGTGTATCATATGCACAATTGGATGGACAACGTGAGAATTCGCATCAAAACCTTTTTGAGCGGTAAAAATCCAACGGTTGATTCCGTAGTAGATTTGTTTAAATCTGCCAACTGGCAAGAAAGAGAAACGTATGATTTCTACGGCATTAAGTTCAAAAACCATCCACAATTAAAACGTATTTTAAATATGGATGAAATGGAGTCTTTCCCGTTGCGCAAAGAATTCCCATTGGAAGATGAAGGAAGAACAGACAAAGACGATCGATTCTTTGGTAGAACGATTCACAATTGTTAATAACTGAGTAAGATCAAGAGTATGTCAGATTTATTATTACCACCAGAACAGCGATACGCGAAGCTTATCGAGGAGAAGTTTAAAGAAGATGGAACTGAGTTACAAATCTTAAACTTAGGTCCTACGCACCCAGCAACGCATGGTATCTTTCAAAATATTATCCTACTAGACGGAGAGAAAGTGTTAGATGGAGAGGGAACAGTGGGATACATCCACCGTGCCTTTGAAAAAATTGCTGAAAACCGTCCTTTCTACCAAATTAACGTATTAACGGATCGTTTGAACTACTGTTCTTCACCAATTAACAATACGGCTTGGTGGATGACTGTAGAAAAAGCTTTGGGTATTGATATTCCAAAACGCGTACAATATATGCGCATAATTGTGATGGAATTAGCTCGTATTGCAGACCACATTATTTGTAGCTCTGTAATGGGAGTAGATACTGGAGCCTTAACTGGATTCTTATATGTATTTCAATACAGAGAAAAAATCTACGAAATCTACGAAGAAATCTCAGGGGCTCGTTTAACGACAAACATGGGACGTATTGGTGGTTTCGAAAGAGAATGGAGCCCAACGGTATTCAAAAAAATCGAAGAATTTTTAGCTGAATTTCCTGCGATTTGGAGCGAATTTGAAGGTTTATTGACCCGAAACAGAATCTTCATGGATCGTACCGTAGGTGTTGGTGGGATTTCTGCTGAAGAAGCAATTAACTTCGGATTTACAGGACCAAACTTACGTGCAGCAGGCGTGGATTACGATGTTCGCGTGGCAACTCCTTACTGCTCATACGAAGATTTTGACTTTGAAATTCCAGTAGGAACTGCTGGTGATTGTTATGACCGTTTCTGCGTGCGAAATGCAGAAGTTTGGGAGAGTTTAAAAATCATTCGTCAAGCATTAGACAAAATGCCAGAAGGCCCCTTCCACGCGGATGTTCCTGAATATTATCTTCCTCCAAAAGAGGACGTATACACGAATATGGAGGCTTTAATTTATCACTTTAAAATTGTGATGGGTGAAGTACCGGTTCCAGTGACAGAACTGTATCACGCAGTAGAAGGAGGTAATGGTGAACTAGGATTCTACTTAATCACAGATGGTAGTAGAACACCGTATCGCTTGCATTTCAGAAGACCTTGCTTTATCATCTACCAAGCGTATAATGATATCGTAAGAGGAGGTATGCTATCCGATGCGATTATTACCCTATCGAGTTTAAACATCATTGCTGGAGAATTAGACGCTTAAATCATGGAAACGAAGAAATACAAACAAACGATACATATCACGCCTGAGCTACAACAGCGCATTGACGAATTGTTGAGCCACTACCCTGCTGATAAAAAAAAATCAGCACTTTTACCTGTTTTACATGCTGTACAAGATGCACATGATAACTGGTTGAGCGTGGAGTTAATGGATAAAGTAGCGGAGATATTAGGCATTTCCTCTATCGAAGTATACGAAGTGGTGACTTTCTATACCATGTACAACCAAAAACCAATGGGTACGTATATGTTTGAGTTTTGCTTAACCTCATGCTGCGGCATTCGTGGAGCAGACGATATGATGGAATACGCTTGTGAAAAACTAGGTATTAAACCCGGAGAAACAACACCTGATGGGTTATTTTCAGTAGTTGGTGTTCAATGTTTAGGTGCCTGTGGTTATGCGCCCATGATGCAACTAGGTGACTTCTACAAGGAGCACTTAACACCCGAAAAAATCGACCAAATCATCGCTGATTGTAAGGCAGGAAAAGTAATTCTTCACGACAAATAGTACTATGGCGACAAAAATATTATTAGACAAGATCAATATCCCAGGGATAAAATCATACGACGTATACCGTCAAAATGGTGGCTATGCATCGGTGGAGAAAGCATTGAAAACCATGGCTCCCGATGATATTACGGAACAAGTAAAAGCATCAGGACTTAGAGGTCGTGGTGGTGCGGGGTTCCCTGTGGGTTTAAAATGGAGTTTTATCGACAAGAAATCAGGCAAACCCAGACACTTAGTTTGCAATGCCGATGAGTCAGAACCAGGTACATTCAAAGATCGATACTTAATGGAATATATCCCTCACTTATTGATTGAGGGTATGATTACGGCAAGTTATGCTTTAGGAGCTAACTTATCGTATATCTATATTCGCGGTGAATATATGTGGGTATTCAAAACCCTAGAAAGAGCCATCAAAGAGGCGTATGCTGCTGGATGGTTAGGGAAGAATATCTTAGGGACGGATTACTCCTTAGATTTACACGTGCACTGTGGTGCAGGAGCGTATATTTGTGGAGAAGAAACGGCTCTAATTGAATCCTTAGAAGGAAAAAGAGGAAATCCTCGTATCAAACCTCCTTTCCCTGCGGTAAGTGGTTTATGGGGAAATCCAACGGTAGTAAACAACGTAGAGTCTATCGCTAATATTCCGTGGATTGTCAACAATTCTGGAGATGATTATGCGAAAATCGGACTAGGCCGTTCTACGGGAACCAAATTAATTTCAGCTTCTGGACACATCAGAAAACCAGGGGTTTACGAAATTGAAATGGGCATTACAGTGGATGAATTTATCAATTCAGACGAATACTGTGGTGGAATGATGGACGACAGACCCATCAAAGCATTAATTCCCGGAGGTTCTTCTGTGCCCATCTTACCTGCCCATTTAATCTATAAAACGGCGAACGGTGAAGATCGTTTAATGACTTACGAATCACTATCTGATGGTGGTTTTGAATCAGGGTCGATGTTGGGATCAGGTGGTTTTATTGTCTATAATGATACCGCTTGTATCGTGAGAAATACGTGGAACTTTGCTCGTTTTTACGCACATGAAAGTTGTGGACAATGTTCACCATGTCGCGAAGGAACAGGATGGATGGAAAAAGTGTTACACCGCATTGAAACAGGTCACGGAACCATGGAGGATATCGACTTACTGTGGAATATTCAAAGTAATATTGAAGGAAATACCATTTGTCCTTTAGGAGATGCTGCTGCTTGGCCAGTTGCCGCTGCTATTAGACATTTTAGAGCCGAATTTGAATATCACGTTTTATTCCCAGAAAAAGTAAAAGATAGAAATCACTATGTTAGCGAACCTTTTTCGAGCATAGAACACCTGATTAATAAATAATTCACGCTAATTTTTTAGCTAAAAAGCACAATTTATGAAAGTTACTATAGACGGACATGAAATAGAAGTAGAACCAGGAACATCCATTCTACAAGCAGCAAGAATGATTGGTGGGGAATCAGTACCACCAGCGATGTGCTATTACTCCAAACTGGAAGGAACAGGCGGAAAATGTAGAGCCTGTTTAGTAGAAGTTTCAAAAGGTAGTGAAGCGGATCCACGTCCGATGCCTAAACTCATGGCTTCTTGTAAAACAGGTGTAATGGATGGTATGGAAGTAAAGAGCATCACTTCTCCACGCGTTCTAGAAGCAAGAAAATCAGTGACGGAATTTCTATTAATCAATCACCCCTTAGATTGCCCTGTATGTGATCAAGCAGGGGAATGTGATTTACAAAACTTGGCTTTCCAACACGGAAAAGAACAAAAAAGATACCAGGAAGAAAAGCGAACGTTTGAACCTGAAAATATAGGAGATAATATCCAACTACACATGAATCGTTGTATTCTATGCTATCGCTGTGTAAAAACAGCGGAACAATTAACAGATGAACGCGTTCATGGTGTATGTGGTCGAGGAGAACACGCGCAGATTTCTACCTACATTTCTGCAGCCATTGAAAATGAGTTTTCTGGAAATATGATTGACGTATGTCCTGTGGGAGCCTTAACGGATAAAACTTTCCGCTTTAAATCACGTGTATGGTTCAATAAACCGTACAATGCCCACCGCAATTGCCCAACTTGTTCTGGAAAAGTAACCTTGTGGATGTTCGGAGAAGAAATTCAACGTGTAACAGCTCGCAAAGATGAATTCCATGAAGTAGAAGAATTTATCTGTAACTCTTGTCGTTTTGACCACAAGGAATCTACGGATTGGGTAATTGAAGGACCACGTAAATTCGAAAAATTCTCTGTAATTAATCAAAACAACTACACGAAAAAGTTAGATCATGTTGTGATTAAAACAGAGCAACACATTTTAGAAGGACGTGAACAAGATCGCAAGAAAATTAGTATGAAGGCGATTCCTTTTACAAACGATGAATCTAAAGAATAAAACGGTAAAAAATGGATAAAGCTATTATTATTGATAAAGCAGTTATTATTGTAGTTGTATTCGCAATTACAATGCTTATGGCGATGTATGCTACGTTAGCAGAACGAAAGATTGCAGCGTGGATACAAGATCGTTTAGGTCCAAACCGTGCAGGTAAAGGAGGGGTTTTACAACCTTTGGCCGATGGTTTAAAACTATTCGCTAAAGAGGAGTACGAACCGAATACCCCTAACCGATTCTTATTCAAATTTGGTCCTTTCTTGGCGATGACTTTAGCGCTTATGACGAGTGCTGCACTGCCTTGGGGTGACAAATTTGTTTTATTTGGAAGAGAAATTATTTTACAAGCTGCCGATATCAACGTGGGACTTTTGTATATTCTTGCGGTATTATCCGTTGGGGTTTACGGGATCATGATTGGAGCATGGGCATCAAACAATAAGTATTCCTTGATGAGTGGTATTCGTGCTGCTTCTCAAATGATTTCTTACGAAATTGCCATGGGGCTTTCGTTAATTGCGTTGTTGTTGTTAACGCAAACCATGAGCATGAGAGAAATCGCCTTGCAACAAAGTGGAATGAACTGGAACGTATTTTATCAACCAATTGGTTTTATAATCTTCTTAATTTGTTCATTCGCTGAAACCAATCGAGCACCTTTTGACTTAGCCGAATGTGAACAAGAGCTAATTGGTGGATTCCACACAGAATATTCATCTATGAAAATGGGATTCTATTTATTTGCGGAGTACGCAAATTTATTTATCTCTTCGGCGATTATCGCTGTGTTGTTCTTCGGAGCATTTAACTACCCTGGGATGGCCTGGGCTGTTGAAAACTGGGGCGTAAATATTGCAAATGTATTGGGTATTATTGCCCTATTTGTAAAAATTTGTTTCTTCATCTTTGTGTATATGTGGGTACGTTGGACACTTCCGCGTTTCCGTTATGACCAATTGATGAACTTAGGATGGAAAACCTTAATCCCATTGGCATTATTGAACCTAATTGTTACAGCTGTTGTAATCTTACTTTTAAACTAATTAAACATGTCATCAACTACTACCTATTCTTTATCAGGAAGAAAAAAGATGGTTTCAAACAAGAAGCTATCTTGGAGCGAACGCATCTATTTGGTTGCGATTATCAAAGGAATGATGGTTACCTTAAAACACATGTTTAAGAAAAAGGTGACAATCTCTTATCCAGAACAAACCCGTCCATTTAGCCCCGTTTACCGCGGTAGACATACGCTAATGCGCGACGATGAAGGAAGAGAGCGCTGTACGGCTTGTGGTCTTTGCGCCTTATCTTGCCCTGCAGAAGCAATCACAATGAAAGCAGCTGAACGAAAACCAGAAGAAAAACACTTGTACCGCGAAGAAAAGTATGCTGAAATCTACGAAATCAACATGTTGCGTTGTATCTTCTGTGGGTTATGTGAAGAGTCTTGTCCAAAACAAGCGATTTACTTAACAAAGTCTGGAGAAATTACCAAGGCCGATATTACCCGTGAGAACTTTATCTACGGAAAAGATAAATTAGTGATGCCGTTAGAGGCCGCTATTGCGAATACAAACAAACAGAATCAAGCGTAATCATGGTAGAAATTTTATTTTATATCCTTTCGACAATTACTCTAGGGAGTGCAGCCTTAACGCTGTTGAGTAAAAACCCGATTCACAGCGCTTTGTGGTTGGTTGTTAGTTTCTTCTCTATCGCGGGTCACTACATTCTATTGAACTCGCAGTTCTTAGGTATGATTCACATTATGGTGTACTCTGGGGCCATTATGATTTTAATGTTATTTACCATCATGTTAATGAACTTAAATATCAGCCACGAGGTATCTAAACCACTTGTATCAAAAGTAACAGCAACAATTGCCTTCTGTTTAGTAGGTTTACTGTTGCTATCGATTACCTTAAGAGGAAATCAAGCCTATGAATTACAATATGCCACACCTGGACAAGATTTCCAATCGGTTCACGTCTTAGGGAAAGTATTGTTAAATGAATACGTTGTTCCTTTCGAGATGATTGCAGTATTGTTATTGCTAGCAATGATTGGAGCGGTATTGATTTCGAAAAAAGACAAATCTGAAAAAGCAGTATAAACATGGAAAATGTAATTGAAATCATCGGTATTGATAAATACATCTACTTATCAATTTTATTATTCTGCATCGGAGTATTTGGAATATTATATAGACGAAACGCAATTGTAATGTTTATGTGTATTGAGATTATGTTGAACTCAGCCAACATGTTGATGGTTGCCTTTTCTACCTATCATCAAGATGCACAAGGACAAGTTTTCGTATTCTTTACCATGGCTGTTGCTGCAGCAGAAGTTGCTGTAGGATTGGCTATTCTGGTATCGATTTACAGAAATATTGGCGCAATTGACATTGATAAATTAAAGAACTTAAAAGGATAATTCCTTATGGATACAAACGTAATTTTACTTTTATTATTGGTCCCATTAATTGGGTCTTTGGTTAATGTTTTCTTCGGAAAAAAATTAGGTAATGGTTCAGGAATTATCGCAACTGTAGCAGTTTTAATTTCTTTTATCATTTCCCTATTGGCCTTCATCCAGGTAAACAATAGCAAACAACCTATTGAAATCGAACTATTCGAATGGATGGCTTTAGCGAACTTCAAGGTAAACTTTGGTTTTTTACTAGATCAACTTTCGCTCTTGTGGTTGTTATTTGTTACAGGAATCGGAACCTTGATTCACTGGTATTCGACCAACTACATGAAAAATGACGAAAACTACGCTAAGTTTTTCGCTTATTTGAATCTATTTATCTTCTTCATGATTGTGTTAGTTACGGGAAGTAACTTGTTAATCACGTTCATCGGATGGGAAGGTGTAGGATTGTGTTCGTACTTATTAATCGGATTTTGGCATAAAAACCAGTCGTATAACGACGCTGCTAAAAAAGCTTTTATCATGAACCGCATTGGGGATTTAGGCTTTTTAGTGGGTGTATTTATCTTGGCTTTCTTGTTCCAATCTTTAGATTATATGACAATTAAAGAAGCCTTGTTACAAGGAACTAACCACCAAATCAATATGTGGATCGGATGGGCAGCCTTAGCGTTATTCATTGGAGCAGTAGGAAAAAGTGCTCAAATTCCATTGTACACGTGGTTACCCGATGCGATGGCAGGACCAACGCCTGTATCTGCGTTAATTCACGCAGCAACTATGGTAACTGCAGGGATTTTCTTAATCACACGATTAAACTTTGTTTTTGACTTAGCCCCCCATATCCAAAACATCATTGCCATTGTAGGTGCAGTAACCTCTTTGTTTGCAGCAACCATTGGTCTGGTACAAACGGATATCAAAAAGGTATTGGCTTATTCAACCGTATCTCAATTGGGATTAATGTTTATGGCTGTCGGATTTGGTGCTTACGAAATCGCGGTGTTCCACGTGGTAACCCATGCGTTCTTCAAAGCTTGTTTATTCTTAGGATCAGGATCAGTGATCCACGCTATGGGCGGAGAACAAGACATGAGAAATATGGGTGGTTTAAAGAAATTTATGCCAGCAACCTATGCGACTTTCCTCCTAGCGACAATCGCTATTTCTGGATTCCCACCGTTCTCTGGTTTCTTCTCAAAAGACGAAATCTTACTCACGGCATTCAGTCATAATCCTGTACTTTATGTCATCGGATCAATCGCATCTATCATGACGGCGTTCTATATGTTCCGCTTGTTGTACTTGACCTTCTTCAAAAATTTCAGAGGAACACAAGAACAAAAGAATCATTTGCATGAAAGCCCAGCAGCTATTACCATTCCTTTATGGATCTTAGGTATTTTATCCGTAGTTGGTGGAGTAATTAGCCTGCCAGGAAACAGCTGGTTAAATAGCTATTTAGAACCTATTATCGTCAACAGTGCAAACGCACATCCACACGTATTGGGTACAACCGAATACATCTTGATGGCTATTGCAGTTGTTGGTGCATGTATTGGTTTATTTATCGCGTATAGCAAATACATCAAAAAAGGTGAACTTCCTCCTGCAGATGAAGAAATGACAGGATTCCATAAAGTCTTATACAACAAATACTACATAGACGAAATCTACATGAGAGTGATTGTTAAACCAATCTATACGCTTTCCGTTTTCTTTAGAGACGTCATCGAAGTAATCTTGTCTGAAGCCATTTATGGACTAGGAAAGATAGCAGATGGATTGTCTTTACAAGGGAAAAAAGCACAAAACGGAAACATCGGACTGTACTTATTCGCCTTTGTATTTGGAATCTGTTTGATGTTGTATTATTTATTCATTGCAAGATAATTTAGAGAGATGAACGTAACTATAGTATTATTAACGTTATTAGTTGGAGCATTTGCTACGTTTTTAGCAAACAAAACACTAGCCCCTAAAATTGCATTGCTCTTTGGGTTAGTGGCATTTGTAGAAACAATTGCCATCATTTGCCAACACAATTCAGGCGTAAATGCCGGTTTTACCACGCAATGGATTATGAATCCCAACATTCACATTGCCCTAAAAGCAGATGGATTAGCGTTAGCACTTGTTTTATTAACAACGATGTTAACACCGCTAATCATTCTATCTTCTTTTGGAAATCACATTGAAAAATCAAACCTATTCTACGGCTTGGTGATGTTTATGTCATTCGCTATGACAGGAACTTTCTTAGCTGCAGATGGATTTTTATACTATATTTTCTGGGAGTTATCTTTAATTCCTATCTACTTTATTGCTTTACTATGGGGGAATGATACCTTCGAAGCACGTAAAAAAGCGATTTTCAAATTCTTTATTTACACCTTTGCAGGATCCTTATTCATGTTGGTTGGGTTTATCTACCTTTACCAAAAAGCAGGTAGTTTCTTATTGGCAGACTTATATCATGTAACGCTAACAAGCCAAGAGCAATACTGGATTTTCCTTGCTTTCTTCTTAGCTTATGCCATTAAAATTCCCATCTTCCCTTTCCATACATGGCAGGCGTCAACGTATGAAAAAGCACCTACTGTTGGAACCATGCTTTTATCGGGGATTATGCTAAAAATGGGATTATACTCGATTATTCGTTGGCAATTGCCTATCGCTCCATCAGCAGCGAAAGACTTAATGCCTACTATTTTAGTTTTGTGTATCATTGGGGTAGTTTATGGATCAATCGTAGCACTAAAGCAAGTGAATATCAAGCGTTTCTTCGCTTATTCATCTTTAGCACACGTTGGGTTAATTGCCGCTGGTGCTTATACCTTAACTTTAGACGGTTTATTAGGAGCCGTATACCAAATGTTAGCACACGGTTTCGTTATTGTTGGTTTATTCTACGTAGCAGAAATCATGTTCAACCGATTCGGAACAAGAGCCATCAATGAAATGGGAGGAATTCGCCAACAAGCGCCACAATTCGCCTCTTTATTCATGATCTTGTTGTTTGCGTCGATTGGTTTACCCGGAACGTTCAGTTTCATCGGAGAATTTAGCTTGCTATACGGTCTATCGCAAATCAATATCTGGTACGCGATCATCGGAGGAACAAGTATCATTTTTGGTGCCTTCTATATGTTGCGCATGTTCCAACGATCTATGCTAGGGGAAACGAATGAGAAAGTATTTAAAGAAGTAACAGTGAACGAGAAAATCGTACTCGGGATATTAGTAATCACCGTGATTTTCTTAGGGGTATACCCGAAACCAATTACCGATTTAATTACACCAAGTTTGGTTGAAATCGTATCCTATATTAAATAACAATTGAGATTCAGCTTATTCTGAAGCCATAATTCCAAAATATAAAAGATGAATACATTAATAGCAGTTGGCGTATTAGCGGTTATCGTTCTACTAGCAGAGATTATTAATTTGAGAAAATTAATCATCCCGCTTACGGTTGTAGGACTACTGGGAATTCTGGGGTACACACTTTGCAACATTGATGTGGTGGAAGCTCACTACAACAATATGATTGTGACTACTAAGTTTTCAAGTGCCTTTTCTTCTTTATTTATTGCCCTAACCATTTTGTTAGTAGCGTTGAGTAAAGACTTTTATCAAGCGCAATTTTCTAAACTATCAGACTATATTTCACTCAAATTATTCTTGCTCATGGGAGCGATTTCCATGGTGAGTTTCGGAAATATGGCGATGTTTTTTGTGGGACTAGAAATTCTTTCTATCACCCTATATATTCTTTGTGGATCTGATCGTACCAACATTAAGAGTAACGAATCCGCCATGAAATACTTCCTACTGGGGTCTTTCGCTTCTGGTGTAGTGCTATTCGGAATTGCCCTTGTGTATGGAGCAACAGGTTCTTTCGACTTGGCTCAAATTGCAAAATTAACAACGAGTAACCCTATGCCCATTTGGTATGCCTTAGGGGTAACAATGATTATCATTGGAATGTTGTTCAAAATTGCAGCGGTTCCGTTCCACTTCTGGGCACCAGATGTATACCAAGGTGCACCAAACTTAACGACTGCGATGATGAGTACGTTAGTTAAGGTAACAGCTGTTGCGACGCTATACAAAGTGTCGATAAACTTATTACACCAAATGCCTTCGCATTATACTACGGCTATTGTTATTATCGCCATCTTAACGATGACTGTCGGTAATATCATGGCCTTGCGTCAAGATAATATGAAGCGTTTATTGGCGTATTCAGGTATTTCACATGCTGGTTTTATGATGATGGCTCTAACAGCTTTGGGCAGTGCAACACCTAACTTATTCTACTATGCAACATCATACGCATTTGCTGGTATCGCTGCTTTTACTGTATTGACCATCGTAACCAAAGGAAAAGACAACGAACACATTGATAACTTCAAAGGATTAGGCAAATCTAACCCCCTTTTAGCGGTTATCTTATCTGTAGCGTTATTATCTATGGGAGGGATTCCAATCTTTGCTGGTTTCTTCGGAAAATTCTTCTTGTTTACAGAAGCAGTGAAAAACGGATTTATCACCTTAGTCATCTTCGGGGTAATTAACTCGTTCATCAGCATCTATTACTACTTGAAAATTATCATCTTGATGTTTGCTAAAAACCAAGAGGAAGAAGAAGTAAAACCGGCAAAAATTCAAGTGCCACTAGCCTATTCGATCGTAGGACTCCTTGCTGTAGCTGCAGTCGTAGTTTTCGGTTTATACCCGTCCCTTTTATTAGGCTTATTCAACTAAGAACAAATAAATAACAATTCAATAAATTACGGAAGACCAAGTATTCTTTTTAGAAACTTGGTCTTTTTTTTGGTATTTGTTCTGCGTTCTTTGTTGTTTGTGCTTCGCTTTTTTGTTGGCATTTACTCACCAAACCTCACCAAACCTCGCCAATCCCTCACCAATCCCTCACCAAACTCTCACCCAATCCTCACCAAACCTCACCAAACCCTCACCAATCCCTCACCAATCCCTCACCAATCCCTCACCAATCCCTCACCAATCCTCACCAATCCTCACCAATCCTCACCAAAATAAAACATTCAAACAACAATCAAAAATCTCGTTCACAAATCAAACAAACTACAGATTTTCAATCAATTAAACAGAAAAGCAATACCAAAAAAACTTATTTTAGTGCTCTTAATAACAACTTTTAACCTACTATATACCTGTCTCAATGGGTTTGTTTAAGTCATCGAACAACCATGGAGCAAATAACCCGTTTGAACAGGTAAACCTAAATCACAAATTATGAGTACAAAACCCCTACACCGTGTAATTTCAGACCATGATTCGCACAACCTCACCTTAATCCAACAATTGTATAACCACAATTCCAACTTTGCTGCTTATGCGAAAAGTATAACAGCACTTTTTTATTACTATATGCATCATTGCACCCAAACCCATGACGATTTTTCTTTGAATACGGATGATGTACAGGATGTATTGGAACTAGTCCATCTGCTCCAAAATCTAAAACAACCAACGATTTAGCTCGTTTTTTTAAAATCATTTTCTCATCATGACGAAAAAGCCGTAGCAAACTTAGTTTACTACGGCTTTTTATTCTTTTAAAACTATCCATTAAAGAATCTCAACGTTCTGTTTTCATTTATTCCCAATACTCCATCGTTCTTTCATAACACTCGAGGCTTTTCAACGTATTGTGCTGCTGTTTATTTCGAAACAAGGTTCTCAATGAATCAATATATTGCTTCAAATCTTCACTTTCATAAAAATCAAAAGCGCGTCTAAATGTCAGATGTGCTTTTAAATTTTTATCATCTAAAGGCATATTGGGTTTATATTCCTTTTCTAACCACTTATCAATTAACCGATAGTAGTTCGCATTGTCATACGTTGGATGATCTTTGGAATAAAAATCCATAATGATACAAAATTCATGATATAATTCTATACTTGAAAGGTCAACTAAGGAATCATATTGAATCTTAAGTTGTTCCTTCTCTTTCTTTAAAGCTCTATGGTATAAATCCATAAAAGCATACTGCCGATGAATAGCCAACAAACCTTCTATTTTTTGATCATTTAGATCCTGCTCTTTTTTTATAGCTGTTGAACAACTAATCAAGAAAATACAACCGAAAATAAAAATTACTTTTTCATATCGTTTAATTCAAAATGAATTATAATCGCACCTAGACTACAAGGTAAACAAAAACACCAATGATGAGACCAAATATACACAGAATATAAATTTCATTTACTAATCAAAAATTACCCGTTGTATTTCCTTTCTACTACTCCTTTTTCTTTAAAATAACCCACAAAAAAAACAGCAATAAACTCAAGTCTATTGCTGTTTTCTATTTTATACTACATAGGGTACAAAAACCCTTTATTTACTGTCTTTATGAACAGCCACAATCGCCGCTCCCGCAAGAGCCTCTGACATTTTTACCGTTGATAATCTATGCGCGATAATAATAACCGTTTTAATACATTAGACTCTCATTGGTATTCGTTTGCAAACAGTATCTTCAATTTGCTCTTGAGGTTTCTTCAAAGTCAATGGTTTTTCTTTTTTCGGCATCTTTTGATTTGCCAAAATTATAGGTTGCTGAAAAAGATATATTTCTAGCATCATAATAGTTATTAAATTGCTGGTAATTTGTATCAAATTTCTTTTCTCCTTTGGCTCTAAGTTGTTGAAACAAATCGTTAGCCACAATATTAAAGGAGAGCTTCTGATCAAAAAAAAGAAATTTAAACCCCATATCAAAAGAAGCCATATTTCGCAACGAACTATTCCCTTTTTTGGAAGGAAGTCTTTGCCAATAATTGACCAAGAGAAAACTATGTTCTGGATTTAACGTTAGGGTATTATTGATATAGTAACTTGTAGACAATCCTGTTTCTCCAATAATATGTTCCATTTTAGGCTGCGCTTTGACATAGGCCATATTGAAAGAAATACTATTTTCTAAAAAAGGAACCAATGACTTTGTGTACATAACATTTACTCCTAAATTATTTTGGTTATAATAATTGTAATAGGAAGATACTTCTATATCATTTTCAAAATTCGAAATTTGTCCAAACTCATTGTGTAATTCCTGATAATACAGGTCTATAGACAAATAATTATGGAATAAATAACCTAACTCAAAATTGTAATTGTAAGAAGGAGATAATAAAGGATTTCCTTCTGAATAGGAATAAGGATTACTGTACCACCTAAAAGGATCTACTTCTCTAAAACTAGGTCTATTAATTCGTTTATTATAAGAAATATAAAAAACATGAGAGTCATTCAATGTATGCGTTAAATATACAGATGGGAAAAAATTGTCGTATTCCGTCTTTTTACTTTGATCTACTGTCTTAGAAATACCTTGTGTATTCGTATACTCATAGCGCAAGCCAAGTTTCAATTCCCACGTCTTGAAAAATATCTTACTAAAATCAAAATACCCTGCATAAATATTCTCTTTGTAGTTAAATAATGCGGATTTAGTGGGATCAATCCAATATCCACGATCAGTCCAATTGAAATAGCCTACATCAGAATTATTGTGCATAGCAACATATTTCACACCGAAAGAAAGATTACTCCATGTATTATTCAACACGAAGTCCGCAGTAGCTGATAAAATTCTATAATTAACAGCTGAACTCGTTTTTACTCTATCTGCAAGCGAAGGATTTAATACGTCCATAGTTGTAAAATCAACAATCGAATTAGCAGAGGTATCAAAATAATTCATTCCAATATCTACTTGATCCCCTCTATTCGAAAGTTTACTTTGGGCATAAAGGTTAAGCGTATGTACTGGTGCCTTACTGTTATGTGTAGCTGCTGTCGACAAATCTTTATACAATGCATTCTGATCATAAAAGCTAGCGCTATTATGTACATCTTTATCATCATCTGCAGTTCCATAATTATAAATAAAACCTAATTTTGTGTTTTTCGACCATGCATAATTAAAACTGGTTTCAACTCCCGTTCCTTTATAAAAATCATGTCGATTTTCTTTTGAAACTAGCGATTGTTTATTCCATATTGCATAATTTTCTACGGCTTTAAGAGACGTATAATAGTGTCTTAAAGATACAGAAGAGGTTAATTTACTTGAACTGTAATTTAAACTCATGTTATTGGACAAACTAGTATAAGTCGCTTGTTTTACTGTACTTGTTAAACTACCATTCCATCCCAAATTTTCATTTTTCTTTAATACGATGTTAATTAACCCACTATTACCCTGTGCATCATACTTAGACGGTGGGGAGGTAAGAACTTCTATCCGAGCAATATTCTCAGAACGTATATTATTTAGATAAGATGTAAGTTCATTCCCTGATAAATACACAATTTTATCATCAATCAATATTCCAACCTTATTCTTTCCAACGATTGCTACTTCTCCTTGACCATTGACAGAGACTAAAGGAGTTAATGCTAGCTTTTCTAATGCACTAAATCCTGTAGCAGATGTCGATTGAGAAACATTAAAAATAATTCGATCCGTTTTTCGCTCAAACATTTTCTTTCTTGCAGTAATGGAAATCTCATCAAGATATATATTTTCATTTAGGACTAACTCCCCTAGATCCAAATCATGAGTTAGAACAATTTTTTTTGTGATAACCTCTGCATTTAACCACGAAACAGTTAGTCTATACTGCCCCACTTTTTGATTCAAAATAAAATTACCTAAACTATCCGTATACGCAGTAGCAACAGGTATACTATCATGTTCAAATAGAACAACAGTAGCAAAGGATATTGGATTGCCATATTCATTGTGAACTTTTCCTTTCACATCAACCTCTTGCCCTATAAGTATCTGGTTACAGCAAAATACCAAAAAAAAGAAAATAACATTTTTTTTCATAAACGGAACATTATATCAATCAATAATTATCAAAATTATATATTTTATTTAAATATTATTAATTTATTTCATTATAATATCAAATAATTTGCACTATTATTAATAATAATCAAATTTAATTTCATACCGTTTCCTTTCTACTACTCCTTTTTCTTTAAAATAACCCACAAAAAAAACAGCAATAAACTCAAGTCTATTGCTGTTTTCTATTTTATACTACATAGGGTACAAAAACCCTTTATTTACTGTCTTTACGAACATCCACAATCGCCGCTCCCGCAAGAGCCTCCGCCTTTTTTATTATTCTTTTTACCCCAGGCTTTCTTGATGAAAAACCCAATAGCAAAAAGCAATAGGCCATAAACGATAATCTCTTGGTAATCCATCGTGCTTTACTTTAAGAGTTGATAGGCTATAAACGCTGCCACATAAGCGAGAACCGTCATAAATACCAATTGGTAAATCGTCCATTTCCACGATTTTGTTTCTCTTCGTACAATAGCCACTGTAGCGGTACACTGCATGGCAAAAGCGTAGAAAAACATCAAGGATACTCCACTAGCCAAGGTAAATACTTTTTCACCTGTATCGGGCCATATTTCAGCAGCCATTTTTTGTTTGATACGGCCGTCTTCGTCGTTTTCATCTCCAGATCCTACATTATAAATCGTTCCTAAAACCCCGACAAAAATCTCACGTCCTACAAAAGAAGACAATACCGCAATACCCACTTTCCAATCGTACCCTAAGGGTTTAATTACCGGTTCGATTGATTTACCTAAAATTCCAATATAGGAGTTCTCCAAGCGGTAACTTGCCACATATTCACTCATTTCTTCTTCGGATACCTCTTGATTTTGGTGTGCTTGAGCCATGTGCTCCTCTGCATTTTCAAATTTATCGCCTGGGCCATGTGCACCTAAAAACCAAATAATAATGGACAAAACAAAGATAATCTTTCCGGCTCCTACTACGAATGCCTTGGTCTTCTCGTACATATTCGTCACAACGTTCTTGATAATTGGTGTACGGTAATTCGGCATTTCAATAACAAAATACGATTTACGCTCACTTTTGATGTACTTACTCAACGCCCAAGACGACAGTAAAGCCGCTAGGAATCCGATGAAATAAAATAAGGTTAACGTCAATCCTTGTAAACTCAAAAACCCAAATAAACGCGTTTCTGGAATCACTAAGGCAATAATGATAATATAGACTGGAATACGGGCAGAACAGGTTGTAAATGGTGTCACTAAGATCGTAATCAAACGCTCTTTGGGATTTTCAATGTTACGTGCAGACATAATCGCCGGAATTGCACAAGCATTTCCAGAAATTAAAGGCACCACTGACTTTCCACTTAATCCAAACGGACGCATGAGCTTGTCCATCAAGAACACCACGCGACTCATATACCCTGTTTCCTCTAAAATCGAAATGAACATGAATAAGATGGCAATTTGCGGAATAAAAGGCATCACACCTCCAATACCTGGTACAATACCATCAGCAATTAAATCCGTCAGTTTACCAGGCTCCATCACTTCATGTACCCAAGAACCTAAATTGGAGAATTGTTCATCAATCCAATCCATGGGTATACTCGACCATTCAAAAATCGCTTGAAACACCAACGTCATAATACCAAAGAAAATCAAATATCCATAAACTTTATGCGTTAAGATGCGATCTACTTTGCTGCGCAAACCTGTAGCTTTGCTCGTATCACGGGTATAAGTTTCCTTTAGCGTATCGTTGATAAACTGATAGCGTTTAATGGTCTTTTTATGTTGTAATTTTTTAATCTCGTTGTCTGACAACTGAATCCCTTTGGCTTCAATGTCCTTTTTCCCAATATTGCCTATGGTAATATCTTGGGAGTAAATCATCCACAATTTAAAAACCGAGAGGTTAGAAAACGTCAAAGCTAATTTTCCAAAGAAATCGGGATCGACATCCGTTGCATTTAAACAAGGCTCAATGGAGTAGTTTTTGTAATCCACTATCGCTTGTTTTAATTCCTGAATGCCCAATTTCTTCTTGGCACTCATCAACACAATTTTGGTATTGAGTTTCTTTTCTAAGGCCGCTACTTGAATGCTAATTCCCTTCTCCTCCATGTGATCGGCCATATTAATGGCTAACACCGTAGGGAATCCCAACTCTTTCACTTGGGTAAATAGCAAAAGATTTCGCTTTAGATTTTCTATTTCAGCCACAACAACAGCTACATCAGGATAGTCTTCATTGGTGGAATCAAACAACAAATCTAAGACAATGCGCTCATCTTCTGAACTGGCATTGATACTATAGGTTCCAGGTAAATCGATAATAGTAGCCGTTACCTCATCGTTTAACTTGGTTGTTCCTGATTTCTTGTCAACTGTAATACCGGGATAGTTTCCGATTTTGTGATTTAAACCTGTTAAGGCATTGAATACAGAGGTTTTACCTACATTAGGATTACCTATGAGGGCAACTTTTATGTCTTTTTTCATCAATTGGTCTTGCTAATCTTACTTCAAATTGCCTTCTAGGCTCACGACAATTTCTTTGGCTAACTCCTTGCGGATAGATAGATGGGTATCATTAATACAGAAATAAATAGGATCTCCTAACGGAGCTACTTCCAAAAGCTCAACAGCATTACCTGGCAAACAGCCCATTTCTAATAATTTTAAAGGTACTTTATGCATATCAAAATCAGCTATAATCCCCTTTTCATTTCTTTTCAATAAGTCTAATGTTGTATTCACCTTATTTAGATTTAATTCACATTGCAAAAATAAACAATAAAAAAAGAATTTGAATATATTTTTGGAGTTAATTAGTCCAAATACTACTAAGTCAAGGCCTTGAATCGACTCTACTGCTTGGGATTAATCGAAAAGCAAAAAAGCCAACGGGATTATCTTCCGTTGGCTTTTTTGTTATTTATGTGGAGCGCTTTCTACCGCTTATTTCGATTTCTTTTCATGTTCATACAACCATTGGATGTCTTCCCACAGTTCCTCCATATTCTTGTTTTCCGGATCTTTGGTATTGAGATTGGTTCCGTCATAAAACCCTCTGATACGACCTTCGCTATCCACGAGAATAAAGTTTTCCGTATGAACCATATCATATAACTCATCAGGCGAACCTGTTTTTACTGCAAGGTAGGAGTTTCGTGCGATATAGTAAATATCGCGTTTATCTCCGGTGACTAAATTCCAAATCGAGTCATCTACACCTCTTTTTAAGGCATATTCTTTTAAAACAGGAACACTGTCAATATCTGGGGTAACCGTATGGGATAATAGTTTTACTCCTGGTAAGGCTTTTATTTTCTCTTGCAACCACTCCATATTATCTCCCATTATTGGACAAATAGTTGGACAAGTAGTAAAGAAGAAATCCGCCACATAAATATGTCCTTCGTAGTCTTTATTGGTAATGGTATCTCCATTTTGGTTAATAAAGGTGAAAGGCGCGATGCGGTGTTTTTGCTTGTTTGCCTCGTGTTGAATTAAGCTATCCACCATCTCGGGATTCACCATGGAAGGAGTGTACACGGGTAAACTCTTTCTGTATTTCAAAGCGTTATAAAACAAAATGAGAATTCCACAACTCATTAAAAAGAAGAATAGAAAGAAATATCTATAGCGTTTAAAAAATTGAAACATGATTTTTTGAGTTTCCTACAAACTTACAAATTCCAACCCATAAATACGTTAAAGCAAGCTTAAAACAAGCTCGTTAATCTAAGACGCTTCTCGCTATTATTTTTGCTTATTAAACCCGCAAATGAAGTAAAAAAACATGATTTATTCCTAAAAATTCAATTTATAGGCGGAAATAGGAATTACTCAAAAGATATTTTCTATTTTTGTTTAAACTAGAATTAAAGTAAAACTTAAATACAAATGAAAAAAAGAGTATTGTTAACCTCTGGTTTAGCTCTAGCTTCGTTAGTTGCTTGTAAAGATGGCAAGAAAGCAGAAGAAGTAGCAGACCAAGAAAATCACGGGATTAATTTAGAGTACATGGACCTAAGTGTGAATCCTGGAGATGACTTTTTCCGTTTTGTAAACGGTACATGGTACGATAACACCGAAATTCCCAATGATAGAACCCGTTGGGGAAGTTTTGATGAGTTGAGACAAAACACAGATAAAGATGCTTTAGCGATCTTAAAAGAAGCTGCTGAAGCGCATAATCTAGATGCTAAGTCGGATCAAGCGAAAGCCGTTGCTTTGTTTGAGTCGTATTTAGACGAAGCTACACGTAACAGTGTGGGTGTTGCTCCATTAAAACCTTATTTGGATCAAATCAATGCGATTCAAACACCAGCAGACGTGACTAAATTGATTAACGATTTAGCAGATGAAGGTGGTTTAGGGTTATACTCTTCTTATGTATATGCTGATGCAAAAAACTCAAATGAGAACACGGTTTATTTAAGTACAGGTTCTTTAGGATTACCTGACCGTGATTACTATGTATTGCAAGATGCAGACATGAAAGAAAAACGCGAGCAATACGTAGCACACGTAGCGCGTATGCTAGAGATGGCTGGTGAATCAAAAGAAGAAGCAACAGCAGATGCTACACGCGTATTGGCAATTGAGACCAAAATGGCTGAGCCACGTTTGACAAGAGTAGAGCGCAGAGATAGCCGTTTAACCTATAATCCAATGACAATCGCTGAGCTCCAAAAAACAACACCAGTTGTGGATTGGACGGCTTATTTCGAAGCAACAGGATTGAAAAACATCGATAAAGTGGTCGTTTCTCAACCGCGCTATATGAAAGCATTAAATGACATTTTAGCAGCTAAAAACATTGGAGATGTAAAAGCATATCTAAAATGGACGTTAGTAAATGGATATGCAAGTACGTTATCCGTTGCAATGGAAACAGCAAACTGGGAATTTTATTCTAAAACATTAGAAGGAGCCAAAGAGCAAAGACCAGCGGAAGAAAGAGCACTTGCTGTAGTAAACAATACAATCGGAGAGGCTTTAGGGCAATTATACGTAGCGAAAAAATTCCCTGCTGAAGCGAAGGCAAAAGCACAGGCCATGATCAAGAACGTATTGACAGCTTTCGGTGAGCGCATCAAGAACTTACCGTGGATGGCTGAAGAAACGAAAAAAGGAGCTTTAGAAAAATTAGCAACTACTACGGTAAAAATTGGTTATCCTGACAAATGGGAGGATTATTCAAAAATGGATATCAAATCTCCTGAAGCGAAAGGAAACTACTTCGAGAACATGAGAAATGCATCGAAATGGGAAGTAGCGAAAAACAGAGAAGATTACGGTAAACCAGTAGATAAATCGCGTTGGGGTATGTCACCACAAACAGTGAATGCTTACTTTAACCCATTATACAACGAAATCGTATTCCCTGCAGCTATCTTACAACCGCCATTCTACGATTACAAAGCAGATGAGGCTATCAACTACGGAGGAATCGGTGCAGTTATTGGACATGAGATTTCACATAGTTTTGACGACTCTGGTGCTCGTTATGACAAAAATGGGAACTTAAACAACTGGTGGACAGATGCTGATTTAGAACGTTTTACTGTTTTAGGTAATAAATTAGCGGATCAATACAGCGCATTAGAGCCATTGAAAGATGTTTTCGTTGATGGACACTTTACTTTAGGTGAAAACATTGGAGATTTAGGCGGAGTGAATGTTGCTTATGATGGGTTAAAAATCTACTTAAAAGAAAATGGAGATCCAGGTCTAATCGACGGATATACACCAGAACAACGATTCTTTATTTCTTGGGGTACTATTTGGAGAACGAAAGCACGTGATGAGGCTATCAGAAACCAAGTAAAAACAGATCCACATGCTCCAGGACATTATAGAGCGTATGTTCCTTTACAAAACGTTGATGCTTTCTATGAAGCATTCGATATTAAAGAAACAAACAAACTTTACATCAAACCAGAAGATCGTGTTAAGATTTGGTAGAAACAGAAATAGTTTACGGTTAACAGGACACTGAACCCATAAAAAAAGCGAGTTGTTTTTAAAAACAACTCGCTTTTTTTATGGTGATGCGTGAACATTTGTTCTTTGTTCTTTGCTCTTTGGTTTACAAGAAATAATCATATCACCAAATCCTCACCAAATCTCACCAATCACTCATCACCAATCACTCATCCCCTTGAACCACTTTTAAAACCATGGGATCAATCTTCAGCAACCATTCATAATAGTCTTCTTGTCCTTTGAGTTGGTTCAGATACTCTGCAATAAGAAAATGCAGGACTAATTCTTTGTGACGATCTAATTTGAAGAATAGCTTATTACTTTCTAAGTGACGCTTAAAGGCATTGTACTCCTTTTTATCCGCCTGCAAATGTGCAATTAATTCCTCCGTCGTCATATTAGTATAGAATTGACGGTCTTTATCAATTTCTTGGAAAACATAATAACTCACCATACCCGACTTCATCATCATAACTATTGCCTCTTCTCCATGCTTGCGAGCAATGGGAACGAACAAATCGGGAACAATTCCACCTCCTCCATAGACAATTCGCCCTGTTAGGGTTTTGAATTGGAGACTATCCGCTACTTTGATACTATCAGCTGCATATAATTCTCCATGTTCATAGCGAGAGCGGAAATCGTTGTTATAGTCTTCTATACCATTTTTGTAATTCTTTTGAATCGATCGTCCTGAAGGTGTATAGTAACGAGCAGTTGTCAATCGAATGGCCGAACCATCGCCCAACATCAATTCCCGTTGTACCAATCCTTTTCCGAAGGTACGTCGGCCAACTATCGTTCCTCGATCATTATCTTGAATGGCTCCAGCAATAATCTCACTGGCTGAAGCGCTATTTTCATTGACTAATACATAGAGTGGTTTGGTTGTAAACAAATTGGTACTTTTCGCTTTGGTAATTTTTTCTTGTCCTCCGCGGTTAATTGTTTTCACAATCGTTTGATCGGGTAATAATAAATCATTTAATATCTTGCTCGACTGATCCATATAACCTCCGCTATTATCGCGTAAATCGATGATCAGCCCTTGAATATCTTGTTCAATCAACTCCAATAGACCCGCTTGAAATTCTTCATAGGTTGTACTGGCAAAGCGATTAATTTTAATATACCCATAGTTATTATCTAATTTGATAGCGATATCCACGCTTTTCAGTGGGATAGGTTCTCGTTTTACCTGGATGGTTTTTCGTTCATCTGTCGTTTTTCGGTAAATATCTAGGGCAATTGTCGTCCCATCCTCTCCTCTTAAGACAGAAGATATGGTATCAGAGGTGATATCCTTACCATAGAGCACCTGCTGGTTGGCCTTTAGGATACGATCCCCTGCTAAGATTCCTGCTTGTTTAGAAGGACCTCCTTCAACGGCTTTAATCACTGCTAAGGAATCTTGGTATAAATAGTACTGGATTCCGATACCCACAAAGCTTCCCTGCATAGACTCCGTTACTTCTTGCATCAGCGCTTTGCCAATATAAACTGAATGCGGATCCAATTGTTCTAAAATCACAGAAACCGTACGATCTACAATAGAATCCGTATTAACTTGATCCACGTATTCTTGCTCAATAAAATCCAGTAGTCGATTGAGTTTTAACTTATTGTGATTGGTAAAAAAACTACCTTGCGCCCGTTGAGAAGCAGACACTAAGAATCCTCCCAACAGAACGCCAAGCGAAATAGACACTGCAACAATAAAAGGCCAAAAAAACTTTTTCATAAGATACGCATTAATCTAAGTCCTCAATATGAACTACCTCAACTCCCGCTTTATCTAGGAATTCAATCCCTGCCATATCTTTATATCCTTCTACATAGACCACTCGTTTAATCCCCGCTTGATGAATAAGTTTACTACAATCTCGACAAGGAGACATGGTAATGTACAACGTGGCATCTTGGCAACTTTGGGTAGAACTCGCCACTTTTAGAATAGCGTTTGCCTCTGCGTGTAAAACATACCAATAGGTTTGATCGTGTTCATCTTCACAGCAGTTATCGAATCCTGTGGGTGTTCCATTATATCCATCGGATATAATCATTCGATCTTTGACAATGATAGCGCCTACTTTTTTTCGCTTACAATACGATAACTGTCCCCATTCCCGTGCGATACGCAAATACGCCTTATCGTATTTAGTTACTTTAGGATTTGACATAAACCTCTATTTTATAACTCATAATATACGACAAAAATACACATAAGTTTCACGTAGGCCTCTATCCTCTTTTGAAATAATGTGATATACCCATTGTATTTCCTCTTTATCTCTTTGCTAAGCCCTGTTATCTCACTTATCTACTCCTTTTTATCTCTCTATTTTTTTTGTGCGATACCCGCATTATTTTAAAGTTTTTTTGTACATTACTTCTAATTAACACCTTAAACCAATTAACAACAAAAAAGAATGCGATATGGCTTATTTAGATTTATATGACAGTGGCTTTAAAGAGCGAAACAAAGGGCATTTTGCCTCTATTGTTCGCGTTGCCTTAGCCGATGGAGATTTTAGCGAAGAGGAACTTAAGTTTTTAAATGAACTAGCAGACAAGCTAGATATTTCACCCGAAGACTATGAGAAAATTCTAGCCAACCCTGAAAAATATCCCGTGAATCCTCCTTATTTAGAGATTAACAGGATTGAACGTTTATATGACTTAGCGCGCATGGTTTATGTAAATCATAAATTAGGTCCTAAACAAAAAGACATCTTGCGCAAATTTGCTTCTGCCCTTGGATTTACAGGAGACATTGACTTGATTGTAAACAAGTCCCTTTCTCTTTTAGTCTTAGAAGTAGACATTGATACGTTTATAGCAGAGATTCAAAAATTGAAACATTAATTTTACAAATAAAAAAAGGGATTCACGATGGAATCCCTTTTTTTATTTTCTATTTTATGGATGTAACGCCATAAATTCTTCTGCTTTTTCTACCATATGTTTACTTCCACAAAAGAAAGGAACACGTTGGTGTAATTGGGTTGGTTCAATTTCCATGATGCGATTGTATCCATCAGATGCTTTTCCTCCTGCTTGTTCCACGATAAAAGCAATAGGATTACATTCGTACAACAATCTCAATTTTCCTTTCGGAGCTTTTGTACTTGTTGGATAAATATAAATTCCTCCTTTTAAAATATTGCGGTGAATATCTGATACTAAACTTCCTATATAACGCGCCGAATAAGGACGATTTCCTTGTTCCTCTTGACAGTATTTTAAATAGTCTTTCACCCCTTGTGGAAATTGAATGTAATTTCCTTCATTAATCGAATAAATACTTCCATCTTCTTTAATTTTCATGTTAGGATGAGACAAATAGAACGTTCCAATTGCTGGGTTTAATGTAAATCCATTTACCCCTGCCCCTGTGGTATACACTAACATTGTCGATGAACCATAAACAATATACCCTGCAGCTACTTGATTCTCTCCTTTCTGTAAGAAATCCTCTAATTGAACTGGAGTTCCTGCAGGCGTTACACGGCGATAAATCGAGAAAATAGTTCCTACGGAAACGTTTACATCAATGTTGGAAGACCCATCTAGTGGATCAATCAACACCACATATTTGCTATCGTTATCACCTTTTTTTCCTTGAATAGTAATAAAATCATCTTCCTCTTCAGAAGCAATTCCACATACAATTTCGCGATTAACTAAGGTATTGATAAAAATTTCATTGGCGTAAACATCTAGTTTTTGCTGTTGCTCTCCTTGTATATTTTCTGTACCAAAAGCCCCTACAATATCGACTAAACCTGCTTGGTTTACTTGATGACTCACCACCTTTGCAGCTAATCGTAAAGAGTTAATTAAGCGAGAAAGCTCTCCTGAGGAGAATTTAAAATCCTCTTGTTTATCAATAATAAACTCCCCTAGTGTTTGGTGTCTTTTTGTTGTCATGGAAAAATGATTCTTTAGTTGTGTATTTTGCTGTGCAAATATCGTTAATTTTGTCATTCAAACGAAGTTATTAACCATAAATCCGACAAAAGACATGAATGTTAGAGCAGCTACACCAGCTGATATGCCAGCTATACTACGCTTAATTCAAGAATTAGCTACTTTTGAGAAAGAACCTGATGCGGTTATCCTCACGGTAGAAGACCTCATTCGTGATGGCTTTGGCGAACGTCCTCTTTTTCGCGCCTTAGTTGCTGAACATCAAGGTGAACTTGTTGGCATGGCACTCTTCTACTATCGATATTCCACCTGGAAAGGCAAAACCATTCATTTGGAAGACCTCATCGTAACAGAGCAAGCAAGAGGAACTGGAGCGGGAATGGCGTTGTACAAAACGGTGATTCAATTAGCCAAAGAAGAAGGAGTAAAGCGTGTAGAATGGGTGGTGTTAAATTGGAATCAGCCAGCGATTGATTTTTATAAAAAATCAGGAGCTCAAGTATTGGAAGATTGGTATACGGTACAAATGGATGAACAAGGCATTCATGCCTTTATCAATAAGTAAAAAGAATATGAAGATTTATAAATTTGGTGGCGCTTCGGTCAAAGATGCCGAGAACGTAAAGAATGTAGGTCAGGTCTTGCGTACCGTAGGCTATGCTGATAGCCTGTTGATTGCTTCTGCCATGGGAAAAACGACCAATGCTTTAGAAGTGGTGGTGCACAATTATTTTCAAAATCGTTTCGATCTAGCTGAATCTGTTCAAGTCGTCAAAGATTATCACTTGGTGATTATGCGTGATTTATTTACGGACACTACTCATACAGCCTATCAAGCAGTAGAAGCTTTATTTGACTCTTTAACCTCTTTCTTACTCCACAACAAATCGCCCAACTACAATTTTGTGTACGATCAAATTGTCAGCTACGGAGAGTTGTTATCTACCACCATCTTACACCATTACTTATCCCTCAGTGGCATCGAAAATACCTGGATTGATGCGCGTAATCTAATTAAAACCGATACGACCTATCGCGATTCGAACGTACAATGGGAGGCTACGGAAGCAGCGATTACGCAAGCAATAGACAAACAAGAGCTCTATATTACGCAAGGGTTTATCGGATCCGATTACAATGGCTTTTCTACCACCTTAGGAAGAGAAGGCTCGGATTACTCCGCTGCTATTTTTGCGTATGCCCTACATGCGGAGAGTGTAACGATTTGGAAGGATGTACCTGGCGTGCTCAATGCCGATCCGCGTTATTTTGAAGAAACGACGCTTTTGGAGCAAATTTCCTACCAAGAGGCAATTGAATTGGCGTTTTACGGTGCTTCAGTTATCCATCCTAAAACCTTACAACCTCTGCGTCAAAAGGAAATTCCATTGTATGTCAAATCCTTTGTCAATCCAACCTTAGCAGGAACTTCTGTTTCTAAAGGCGCGGATTTAAAACCAGTCATTCCTTGTTATATTGTTAAAAAAAATCAGCTGTTGATTTCGCTTTCTTCGAAAGATTTTTCTTTTATCATGGAGCAAAATATCAGCGATATTTTCAAATTGTTCTGTGAGTATAACATCAAAGTAAATGTCATTCAAAACTCAGCAATTAGTTTTTCTGTTTGTGTCGAAGATAAATTCAATCACTTTGAGGAATTACGTCAAAAGCTAAACGATCAATACCGTGTGAGTTATAACGAACAGGTATCACTTTACACGATTCGCCATTTTGACGAAACTTCAGCCGATCGCATTTTACAGAATAAAACCCTGCTACTCAAACAAGTAAATAGAGAAACCATGCAAATGGTAACGAAAGAATAATACAATAGCTTCAGTAAAAACGAAGCTATTTTTGTTTTACTGTGTTGGACTCTCTTCTATTCACTTTGTTAAATATTATGATAAATACACTACTTTTGATGAATTGGAGTTTATACCTACATGAACCTACAGCGATTTCTTTTTATCTTTCTCTTTTGGTACTCTTGTACAATTGCACAAGAAGGGAATTCGCTATATCAACAACGGACTTGGGAGATCGGATCCACCATCTTTCAACTTCCTGATATTCCATTAAACAACAGCTATTTTGAGCTTCGAGATGCCCAACAAGAGCTTGTTCCTGCATCGGACTATCAGGTAGACTTTGAGACGAACACGATTACCTTATACCAAACAACCCTTGATTTTCCACTAACCGTCTACTATCTGGAACTTCCGTCTTTCCTGACGACGCCTATTAGTTACTACGATACTGCGCGTATTGTACCGAATGAAGCAGGCAGTTTTACCTATCAACATCAAACAAATAACCAGCCTACCTTTGTTCCCTTTGAGGGTCTGAATACTATGGGAAGTTTATCGAGGGGATTAACTATGGGAACCAATCAAAGTGCGGTTACCTCATCTAACTTAGATTTGCAAATTACAGGAAATCTATCCGATCGAGTCAAAATTCGCGCCTCCATTCAAGATAATAATTTACCCCTACAATATGGGGGATATTCTCAAAAAATAAACGAATTTGATCAGATTTTCATTGAGTTATTTTCGGATACTTGGTCGATTCGAGCAGGGGATATATTTCTAGAAAATCGCGCACGACGGTTTTTAAACTTCAACAAAAAGGTACAGGGATTATCCACTCGATTTGTTTTTGGCAACGAAGACAACAAAACAACAGTAGAAGCTGCCGCAGCGCTAGCTCGTGGGCAGTATACCCGCAGTACTTTTAACGGACAAGAGGGCAATCAAGGTCCTTACAAATTAAAAGGAAACAATGGAGAACTTTACATTTTACTCGTATCGGGTTCGGAAAAAGTGTACATCAATGGATTGTTACTCAAACGCGGAGAAGAAAATGACTATGTGATTGATTACAATTCGGGTGAATTGCGCTTTACCACCCGTTATCCCATTACTGCAGATATGCGTATTGCTGTGGAGTATCAGTATACCGACCGGAATTACACGCGCTTTGTGGGCTATGGAAACATACAGCACGAAACGCAAACTTGGCAATTAGGATTAAGTGTCTTTACGGAAACCGATTTAAAAAATCAATCCCTCCAACAGAATCTAACTGAAGAACAAATTGACATCCTCAAGCAAGCTGGAAATGACCCAGCCCGCATGATGGCTCCTTCAGCTTATCGGGACACCTATTCTGAAAATAAAATACTCTACACGAAGGAGCAAACACCAGAGGGGCAGTCGTATTACGTATTTTCAACAGATTCCGAAGCAGAATTGTATTATGTCTCCTTTACAGCTGTAGGAAATAATCAAGGTGATTACGTTGTAAAAAGTACCCAATCCGTTGGGCGCATTTTTGAATATAGTCCTCCTGTAAATGGTGTGCCACAAGGAAATTACGCTCCCGTGGTCAAGCTCATTGCCCCCATACAGAACACAATTGCCACAGTGAATGCAGCCTATCATCCTTCTGAAAAGACGGCGATTGACATAGAGGTCGCCTTCAGCAATCACGATGCTAACCTTTTTTCATCTCTGGATGAAGAGGAAAACAAAGGTTGGGCAACCGCTTTCAAGGGAAAACAACGTTTGTGGACCAAAAATCAAGTCCAACTTAACGTCTTGACAGACGTCCAGTTCATCCATAAAAATTTCCATTCGTTAGAAAATCTATTCTCTATTGAATTTGATCGCGATTGGAATTTGCAATATGCCGAAGGCAATCAAAGCTTAGTGATGGGTGGATTAGAATTCCTTATTCCAGGGAAAGCCAACGCTACCTATTCCTTTGAACAACTCAATTTTGGACACGATTACAAGGGAACACGACAAAATTTATCGGGAAAATGGCAAGCCAATCCGTGGCTCATTCAAACGCAAAATAGTCTGATGCAAGCGGATGGGTTAACCGCGGAAACCACCTTTGTTCAGAGTCATTCTCAAGCAAAGTACTTCTGGAACAACAATTATGTGGGTTCCAAACTTTCTTTTGAACAAAATAAAGAAACAAATCTCGAAACACAAGTGCTCAACCCACTAAGTCACCGCTATTCTTCGTTGGATTTATTTGTAGGTAAAGGCGATTCTTTGGGCCAAAACATCGAATTAGGCTATCAATTTCGTCTCAATGATAGCCTACAAGACAACCAGTTGAAGCGATTCTCCAAGGCGCATACCTTTTACCTCAAATCTCAATTAATCAAATCCGAAACGCGAGATGTAAATCTCTATGCTAACTATCGTACTTTACGACATGAAGATAGCAATAAACCTACGGAACATACAGTAAACAGCATTCTAACCTATCGCGATCAGTTTTTTAAAGGATTTGTGCAATCACATACGCTCTATGAAATTAGTTCGGGGACCATTGCTCAACAGGAATTTACCTATTTAGAGGTGGAGCCTGGACGCGGTCAATACATGTGGATTGACTACAACAATAACGGTATTCAGGAGTTGGAAGAATTTGAACTTGCTCCTTATCCTGATTTGGGAAAATACGTCCGTTTATACTTACCGAGCCAGGTATTCTTACCCACTAATCAAAATAAACTTACTCAAACCCTCACGTTAAATCCTGCTGCTACTTGGCAAAATGAAACGGGAATCAAACGTATTTTGGCCTTTTTCTACAACCAAACGTCGTATAGTATTGACCGCAAAGACTTGAAAAAAGGCAACCAAATTCGCCTGCATCCCTTTACCTCTGATGAAGACCAAATGGTGGGATTGATTGAGAATTTCAACAATTATCTATACTACAACCGCGGCAAAAAGCGCCATAGTGTTACCTATATGTATGCCCAATCCAAGAGCAAAAATCTCTTGTCGTTTGGCTCAACGGAAAACACCATTCAAACCCATCAATTGGGCTACAATCATTTGATACGCAAAACGTGGTTACTTGATTTATGGGGTAAAACCGCCCAACAACAAACCAAGTCACCTTCCTATACCAGTAAAAATTACGAGCTCCAAATTCAGGGATTTGAAACGAAACTATCCTATTTATTTTCCTCTCAGGCTCAAATAGACCTCTTCTACAACTTTCAAGAAAAGAAAAATCAAACTGCTGACTTTGAGTCCCTAGAACAACACCGTGTTGGCCTGTCATTTGCAGTAAATCAAATCAAATTATTTACGATGAATGGAGAATTCTCCTTTTTTCAGAATACCTTTACAGGAAATGCCATGTCCCCCATTGGCTATCAGATGTTAGAAGGATTGCAACCTGGCAAAAATATGACGTGGCGCTTGATGTTCCAGAAAAACCTAACGAATTACTTGGATCTGAGTTTAAACTATCAAGGAAGAAGCAATGAATCCACCGCAACTATTCATACAGGAAGCGTTCAATTGCGTGCCTTTTTTTAATTGTTGTGAAGTTTGTTCTTTGTAAGAATTGTTGTAAAATGCAAACTGTAACCGTAAACTATCAACCATGTACAGCGATAAATTTTCTTTGTGTTTTCAGCCCGACTCCTTGCTCATTGAGCAGGTCAAAATGATGAAAGATCGACTAGGAGAAGCCATCGGCTGGTATCCCAGTAAAAATTCTTTAGCGCATTTAACGATTGCGGAATTCCAAGCGAGTGAATCTGATATTCAACGCATGCATCAACAGATTCTGCGTTGTTCTGCGAGCTTTACTCCTGTAGAAACCTACTTACTGGCATTTGGCACTTATCCCAATGGTACCTTTTTTCTAGAAGTAGATGTACAAGCAAAACCCATCTTACAATCCTACGCCAAAAAACTATTTCAAACGTTACAGCTCAAACAGGCATATAAATGTACAGATCCACATCTTTCTATTGGACGAAAACTCGACGAAGAAAAAATACAACAAGCCTATGCCTTGTTTGAACAACCCAACTTACATTTTACTTGCAATCAACTGGTATTAAGACGACTGAACACGATACGTCGACAATTTGACATCCTTGCTACCTATCCGTTTTTATCTCAACCTTTGATCGAAGATATGCAGTTGACCTTATTTTAAAATTCTTTTTTTGTCAATTGACAAATTCTCTTCCTATTTTTTTCCTTATTTTTGAGTTTACACAAATTATCAATTATGGAAAATACCACCAATACTCTAACGTGGGATGACTTTATGAAAGTTGAAATGCGCGTTGGTACGATTATGCAAGCCGAAGAATTCAAAGAAGTTCGCAATCCAGCCTATAAATTGGTTGTTGATTTTGGAGAAGAAATTGGCTTGAGAAAAACATCTGCACAAATCACTAAATTATATACTCCTGAAGAATTAATTGGCAAACAAGTGATCGCCGTCGTTAATTTTCCACCGAAGCAAATTGCCAATATCATGAGTGAATGTTTGGTTATGGGGGCAGTTGAAGGAAAAGATGTAACCCTAATGAGTTTAGACAAACCTGTAAAGAACGGGTTGAGAATAGGATAATAAAAAAGGTTTCGCATGCGAAACCTTTTTTTATACTATTGGTGGAGCAAGGCATATAGCGCAAAAGTGCCTAGCCAATGACTGCCCATATAATCGTCATCAGTAATATTGCCAAACGAAGCCTCAAAATGGTGTTTTCCAATTGGGCGCAAATGCGTTAACTCGGGTAGCTTTTTAGCGAGATCCGCCAAGCAAGTTGCTCTACTAAAGTTCAATCCATCCAAATGCACCAAGTGACCATCAGTACGATCTGAAACCTTTCCTACTTTCCATTGAAAATCAGTTGAAAAAACAGTCGGTAAAAAAGTGGTTAACCACGTTCTAAATGTAGTTTCATCTTGTATTTTACTCATCAATCGCGCTTCTTCTAAACAAGGCGATAGAAAATCGTGTCCACTCGGTTCAAAAGCGAGATTGCAATTTTTATCCTGTGCATACAGTCGATTTGCCGTTCCTATTACTAGTTGTTCAAATGTTGTATTTTTCATTAAACGTGCATATTCCAACGACAGAGATAAACCATAAGCGGTATTATCATGGGTTCCAGTTCGAATAGGATAATTCAACTTTGGCAAATAAGCTTCATAACGCTCAACGAGTACGTTAGCTAAAGGTTCGAGTAATGTGGCCCAGCGCTGGGCGTCTTCATCCTCCCAAGTTGCTAAAGCACCATGTAATTGGAACAACCAAGCCCAACCATAGGTACGCTCGAAGGTTTTGTTGTTGGCATCATCAAAAAAAGTCAATTCTACTTGCACATTTTTTGCCGTTATTAACGTATTCAATCGCTCGCGAATGTGATATTTCTCATTGAGTTCTGGAAAGCGTTTCATCAATTCAATCACCGACCAATACCCATGTACAGCCGAATGCCAATCAAAACAGCCGTAAAAAACCGGACGTAATTGCTTAGGTGTTTTAAGATCCTCATCTCCACCCAGAACTTGCCCTAATTTGTTTGGGTATTCTTGTTCCATGCAATGTAAAGGCAAAGCAATAATTTTCTCCGCCTCCTTAAGGGTTAAAACCAATGGAACACTATTTTCTTTTGTCACTGCTCCTTGATCATGTCTCTTTTTTTCCTTACTGGTACACCCCAATAGCAGTAAACCTGCGAGGATTCCCAAACTCATTTTTCTCATTTTTCTACTTTTAACTCCCAAGGTAGGTATTATTTAAAAATAAAGCCTGTATAAATTTAATTTTTCCAATCGGCCGCACCTCCTTCGTCTGATCTAAACAATTCATATTCTTTTACTTATAAAAAAAGAAAGGAAGAAAAATAAATCCATTTTTACCGTCTACTTTTTTGTACATTTGAAATAAAAAATGCAAAAATTCATCGTATCATTTGTAGGTTTAGTTGTGTTTGCCTTCACGGTAATTTCTTGTGATAATAAATCGCTAAACTCCTCCAAAGCCTTGAGTACTATCGAATCGTACATGGAAACGCAACCCATCTATGAAAGTACAACCTTTACGGTTGGAGCAACTAAATTAAGACAGAAAAAAGATGCCGAACTCATTGCTCGTTATCAACAACTAGCAGACGAAGGCTATTTAAATCTTGCAGATTTCACTGCTAAGAAACGCTTTCTATCCAAAGACAGCATCTGGCAAGGAACGATTGCGTTAACCGCAAAGGCACATCCCTACGTTTTAGAACAAAAAGGAAACAAAATTAGAATTAAAACCATGGAGTATTTAGTGGATAAAGACAATGGTTTTCAATTGGATGCCAAAGGCAAAAAATCGGCAACAGCAACGGTTATGTTAAAGAAAAACCCTACGCCTTTTCATTTTTTGAAAGAAGATAAATCGCCCCATACGGAATTCATCACCAAAAAGTTCAGAATGAAATATGCGGAAGAAACAGGTTGGAGAATTACAAATTAACCGATGGGAAAGAATATTTTTATTTTAGTTTTACTACAGGCTCTTCTAGCAGTATTGATGTCCTTTATGATTTCTAAAATGTCCTTTATGGGACGTATGGGTATTACCTTTTTATATCGTGAATACTTGGTGTTGAAATCGCCTTGGAAAACAGCGGCGCTTATTTTTGCTATTCAGCTGTTTCTCATCGTTATTCTAGCCTTCTTCAAGTACTTTACTCCTGCTAAAATCGCCAATGCCTTAGCCATCTTCACAATCCTTGTAGGTGTTGGTGCAGCTTATTTCACCTATCTTGATTTTACCACTACCTCACATAAGTATATGAAGAGCAATTTTCATATGGGGGTATATTTATTTTGGGTTGCTTGGATCTTTTCTGCCATTTTCTTTCTATTTTTAAAGAAAAAGAAACTAGCGCTGACTGATTTGGAATCCAACACAGCAGATCCACAATCAGAATAACCTTTTATTTTAAATGAATAACCGATGAAATCATTTTATATCCCACTTTTAGGATTACTTGTTATGGGACTTGCAAGTTGCACGGATAAGAGCAAAGAAACACCAGAACCACAGTATATCAAACGCGAACAAACAACGTCTACAAACCAGGGACAACCCGTTCAAATTCCCATGCATGGAACCAAGGAAAACAGTTCCTCTGGCCTCACTTCTTTCAAAATGAAGGAAGATATGAAAGAGACAGGAAATGAAAAAAACACAACACAAGAAGAAGGTTTAACGCAATAGTATTTTTTTACCCAGTAAAAAATATTTAAGTTTACCTTCAAACCACAAAGAACTAATCATGAAAAATTATTTATTTGCGTTATCAACGCTATTACTTTTAGGCTTAACCTCTTGTAAAGACACAGGAAAAGAGCCCTCAAATGTTACAATTGATGGAGCTACAGAGCAACCTGTAGCAACACCAGAAACAGACGGACAAGCAACACCAGTTCAAAATACACCTGAAGCAGCGACAACGGGAGCTGCTGCGAATAACAACATCAATCCGGCACATGGACAACCAGGTCATCGTTGTGATATTCCTGTAGGGGCACCATTAGATACACCTCCAGGTGGCGGTGGAGGAATGTCTGTAACTCCAGCACCAGCTTCATCTAGTCAAGGACAACCGTTCTTAGTGAATGATGACGCTAAAAACCGTATCATGCAAGAACAGGGACAACCTGCAACAGCAAACAGTGGAAAAATCAATCCTCCACATGGACAACCTGGTCACCGTTGTGATATCCAAGTCGGACAACCCTTACCGTAAATTTGTTTTATTATTTAATATCCTAATAGGAGGCGAAATCGATTTGATTTCGCCTTTTTTATTGCTTTCATAGACCAAAAAGAAGAAAACAATCACACAAAATAATCCATTCAACTTCCAGCAATATTCCTTATTTTTGCATTCTTATTAATTTCATATAGAGAATAGTTTTATGATACAAGATCCGAAAAGATATACGCTAACGGCGGCATTGCCTTATACCAATGGTCCAATCCATATTGGACACTTAGCAGGTGTTTATGTTCCAGCTGATATTTATGCTCGATTCTTGCGAATGCAAGGCAAAGATGTTGCCTTCATCTGTGGAAGCGACGAACACGGTGTGGCTATCTCTATGAAAGCAAAAAAAGAAGGAATTACCCCTCAAGAAGTAATCGATAAATACAACGGAATCATCAAACAATCCTTTGAAGATTTCGGCATTACATTTGACAATTACTCGCGTACTTCGTCTTCTATTCACCATCAAACAGCTTCTGAATTTTTCAAGAAGTTGTATAACGAAGGGAAATTCATCGAAGAAATAACCGAACAATTATATGATGAGCAAGCACAGCAATTCTTAGCAGACCGCTTTGTTATGGGAACTTGCCCTAAATGTGCCAATGAAGAAGCTTATGGAGACCAATGTGAAAAATGTGGTACTTCATTAAATGCAACTGATTTAATTAACCCTAAATCAACAATTACAGGTAGTACGCCGATTTTAAAATCGACCAAACACTGGTTTTTACCCCTAGATCAATACGACGGATTTTTGCGTCAATGGATTTTAGAAGGACATAAAAACGATTGGAAACCCAATGTTTACGGACAAGTAAAATCATGGTTGGACGATGGTTTAAAGCCACGTGCAGTAACCCGTGACTTGGATTGGGGAATTCCTGTTCCTGTAGAAGGAGCAGACGGAAAAGTATTGTATGTATGGTTTGATGCACCTATTGGGTACATTTCATCAACCAAAGAATGGGCAGCACGCGTCGGAAAAGACTGGGAGCCGTATTGGAAATCGGAAGATACCAAATTGGTGCACTTTATCGGAAAAGACAATATTGTATTCCACTGTGTGATTTTCCCTGCGATGTTAAAAGCGGAAGGAAGTTATATCTTACCTGATAATGTACCTGCGAATGAGTTCTTAAACTTGGAAGGAAACAAACTTTCAACATCGAAGAACTGGGCGGTTTGGTTACACGAATACTTGGAAGATTTTCCAGGAAAACAAGATGTATTGCGTTATGCCTTAACAGCAAATGCACCTGAAACAAAAGACAACGACTTTACTTGGAAAGACTTCCAAGCGAGAAATAACAATGAATTAGTAGCCATTTTTGGAAACTTCATCAATCGCGTTGTGGTCCTTACAAACAAATATTACAACGGTGTTGTTCCACAACCGCATGCGTTTTCAGACGTAGATATCGCAACTTTACAAGAATTACGCGCCTATCCAGCCGTTATGGAGAGCTCTATTGATCGTTACCGCTTCAGAGAGGCGTTAGGAGAAATGATGAATGTTGCGCGTTTAGGAAATAAATACTTGGCGGATGAAGAACCTTGGAAGTTGATTAAAACAGATGAAGAAAGAGTGCAAACGCAAATGTATGTGGCCTTGCAAATTGCAGCGGCTTTAAGTACGCTAGCGGAGCCATTCTTGCCTTTCACTGCGACAAAGTTAAAATCAATTTTACGCTTAGAGACTCCATTAGCTTGGTCTGCTATTGAAGTGGATCAGCCTTTAATCCAAGCGGGACACCAAATCGGAGAGGCGGAGTTGTTATTTGCTAAAATTGAGGATGAAGAAATTCAGAAACAATTGGATCGCTTAGAAGCTTCTAAACAAGCGAATAAAGCAGCCAATGCAGTGGTAGAGCCTCAAAAAGAAACAGCAACTTTTGACGATTTTGCTAAATTGGATTTACGCGTGGGTACGATTATCGAAGCGGAAAAAATGCCAAAAGCCAACAAACTTCTAGTTTTAAAAGTAGATACGGGATTGGATGTAAGAACTATCGTATCGGGTATTGCAGAACACTTTAAACCAGAAGAAATCATCGGTCAACGCGTAACGGTGTTAGCCAACTTGGCACCAAGAGCCTTACGCGGCGTAGAAAGTCAAGGGATGATTCTGATGACAGAAGATACCAACGGTAAATTGGTCTTCGTTAATCCGGGAGAAGAAGGAGTAAAAAACGGAGCAACAATTAATTAATGATACAAAAAAAAGCCTGCAAATGCAGGCTTTTTTTGTATCGTGATTATTTCCATTGACTACTGCCGTCCAAGCGTGTTAAATCATCTGAATCCAATTTCACTTGCGTGGCGCGAACCAAACTCTGTAATTGTTTCGCATTCGTAGCACTGACAATAGGCGCAGTAATGGTTGGTTGGTGTAACAACCAAGCGATGGCCACTTCAGCACTCGTTACTTGGTGTTTCTGAGCGATTTGAGCCAAGGTATCAAGAATATTCAATCCGCGTTCATTCAAATAGTGTTCCACCATCATTTTACGAGCACTTCCTTCTAAATCTGCAGCTGTTTTATACTTTCCAGAAAGAAAACCGCTTGCCAAGGCGAAATAAGGCATTACCGCGAGTTTTTTATCAGTCACTAGTTCCTTATATTCACTTTCGTATGTTTCTCGATCGTAGAGGTTGTACAGCGGTTGAAGCGCGATATAGGGTGTCCATCCTTTCGCTTCTGCTACTTGATTACTCTCTATTAGGCGTTCTTTACTCAAATTGGACGCACCAAGGGTACGCACTTTTCCTGCTTGAATCAATTCTTGAAAAGTGCCCATAATTTCCTCAATCCCTACATTGAGATCATCGTGATGTGAATAGTATAAATCAATATAATCCGTACGTAAACGCTGCAAAGAAGCATCAACTCCATCGAGAATTTGCTGTCTAGTCAATCCTTTCTCTACGCCTTGCATACCACCACCTACTTTGGTTGCTAAAACCACATCCTGTCTTTTCTTACTCTCCATAAACCATTTGCCGAGAATACGTTCAGACTCTCCCCCCACATTGCCATCTACCCAATGGGAGTAACTATTTGCCGTATCAATAAAATTAATACCTTGTTCATGCAATTCATCCAGCATACGCAAGGATTCCTTCTCGTTTAACGTCCATCCAAATACATTTCCTCCAAAGCAAATTTCAGCGATGCTTAGTTCATTGGCTACTTTCTTTTTCTTCATATCCTTTGTGTTTGTGTGTATAAAAACGCTTATTTTTGATTGAATTAATCTCCCTACAAAAGCGTCTGTACAAGATACAAAATATAAAAAGAGCGGTTATGATGATAACCGCTCTTTTTATATTATACGTAATTTACTAGAAATTATATCTCAATGTTACGTTCCAAGTTCTACCTGTTCCGAACCATACTTGGTTAGAAGTATCAATTCCTTTCCACGTTGATGTCTCACGGTAAGCATTGTAATCTTTAACTTCTTCGAAATCTCCTTTTGTTTTTGCGTGTTTCGAAGTATTTGCTTCTGCAATATAAATTTTATCAAAAACGTTGTTTACGTTTGCTCGAACAACTACTGAATTTTGTTTGTCTTTTCCAACTTTCATTGTAAAGGTCATTCCTAAGTCAAATAAATTAAAGCTAGGTAATTCTAAAGCACCTTTGTTGTTTTTTGTAGACATTTCCATGATGTCAATTTTTGAATACAATTTATCAACAAAACGATAACCTGCATCAAATTTAAGACCTTCTACTACTTCATAATCTACACCTAAACTTGCAGTTAATTGAGCTGCATCTCCAACTTTATTGTCTTTTAAATACACATCCATTTCATATGGTTTTTGTGTATTTGGATCAATTAAAGGCTCGTTTGAGTCACGGTCTAAGATTGTAGCGCCTGTAACATTCTTCGTATACTTCCAATCTCCGAAAGAGAATGCTCCATTAATTGTTAACTTATCTAAAGGACGGATATTGAAATCAACCTCTACTCCTTGGTGAACTTGAGAAATACCTGGTAACTGCACGTTTCCTCTATATCCTTCAATTAGTTCCCCTTTTTCATTGGTGTAATCAATGTAAGCTACTTGTCTTTCAATACGGTCTTTCCAAGATGTTCTATATACGTTTACATTCGCATTGAAAATTGATGAGCGGAATCCGTATCCTAATTCAACACCAAAGATTTTCTCATTTGTCAAATCAGGATTCAACATATTACTGTTGTTAATGTATACTCCATTAAAGAAGGGTTGTTTTGAGTAATACCCAATATTTCCAAACACATTGTGGTGCTCATCAATATTGTAATTTACTCCCCCTTTAACATTACCACCTAAGATGCTTTTCCAAGATGTTTTGTAGTCTAACCCATTGGTTCCATTTACCTTATCTACGAAATGATCTACGCGTTGGAAATCTTGATTAGAGATCGATCCTTGAATAAACGCTGTGAAATCGTTTTTAGAGTACTCTAATTGTGTAAAGGCTCCATACCAACGTGCATTTCCATCATTGTTATACTGAACAATTCCAGTATCACCAGTTTTTGCCCATGGGTTATAGTCTACAGACATTCCGTGTCTTTCCGTTACCAAATAACCATTAGGATTATTTTTATCTAATTTTTCTTGGTAACCATTAGCACCTAAGAAATCAGCGACATTTCTAAAGTGATACCCTTTGTACGTACGAGCATCAACTCCAAAATCTAACGTGAATTCTTCACTTAATTTTTTGTTTAAGTTAATTACTGTACCATACCAGTCATGTGAGTTCACTTTATTTAAAATGGTAGCTCCATTATTAGCATCGTTGTACTTAGTTTCTCTTGCTGCTCCAAATCCTTCTGGCGTTCCCCCTTGATTCCAAGCTACAATACCGTCAAAATCAATTGCTCCATCAGCCGTTCTAAAGTTATCAGCATATTTACCATTAATTTTCCCTGCCAAAGTTGTTCCAGCACCACGTCCCCAAGAACCGTAAAAAACAGTTCCTAATTTTGTGGTTTCGTTAATTTGCCAATCATAGTTCAAGGACATTACCGGTTTATGATAATAGTTTCTAGCAGCACTATAATCTTTCCCATTTAATGTTCCTAGATCTTTATTGTATCGGATATTAGGATCCCCATTCGAACTAGCATCTAAGAACTCCGATAATTTTGTATAGTTATACCGTTGCCAGTGTGTTTGAGGAGCACCTGTCAAAGTTAACTGAACGCTGTGTTTTTTATCTTCTGTTTGGTATCCTAACCCAACAAAGTAGTTACTTCCAACAAATTCTGTTCCGTTTACATATCCATCTCCAAATGTATGGCTCAATAATACCGAAGCAGATAGTCCATTCTCTAATACACCTGTATTATAAGAAGCTAACCCTTTAAAGAAATTGTCATTACCGATTCCTGCAGAAAGAGATCCCCCTTCTCTTGCATCAGCTGTACGTGTTAAAATATTAATGGTACCTCCAATCGAAGAAATTGCTAGTTTAGAAGAACCTAAACCACGTTGTACTTGCATAGCTGAAGTTACATCAGATAAACCAGCCCAGTTAGACCAATATACAGAAGAGTTTTCCATATCGTTTACTGGCATACCGTTTACCATTACCGCAATATTTTTTTGGTCAAACCCACGAATGTTAATACGTGAATCTCCAAAACCTCCTCCTCCTTTTGTAGCATAAACAGAAGGTGTCATGTTCAACATCTCAGGAAACTCTTGTGTTCCTAACTTTTCCTGAATAGCAGCTGCCTTAATTGTAGAAACAGCTACTGGCGTTTTACGGTCTTTTGCAACGTCAGCCACTCCCATGATTACGATATCAGCTAACATGTTCTCATCTGGGTTTAACACAATGTTTCCAATGTTTGCCACGTTGTTTGCATCAACTTTAAAAGCAACCGTTTTCGATTGATACCCAATAAAAGAAAGTACAATTTCTCCTTTATCGCTTGATACGTTTAAGGTAAACGCTCCGTTTGCATCTGTCGATGTTCCATTTTGCGTTCCTTTCACCAATACGGTCGCACCTGGTAAGCTCATATTAAGCTCGCCATCAATGACTGTACCCTTGATTTTGTTTTGTGAAAATGCAGACGTTGACGTAATTACCATTACGAAAAACAACATCCAGTTCTTCAAGTTTCTCATTTTGTAAGTGTAAGTGATAAATTAATTTCACGGCAAATGTACAAAAAGAAAAACCTATTATGTTATGTAAATATTAAATTTAACGTGCTTCCCAATTTATTGAATTCTAAGCATTTTTATTTCTTAAGTAGTAATTCAGCAAAAAGGCCGTAGAACTATCGTGTTTCAATACATTATTCGAAATAATTTCACGCTGAATATTTTTTGCTAAAACCTTTCCGTATTCAACGCCAAATTGGTCAAAACTGTAAATATTCCAGATAATTCCCTGTACGAAAGTCTTGTGTTCATATAAAGCAACTAGTCCACCTAATGATTCAGGAGTCAATTGATCAATCAAAAGGGTGTTTGAAGGTTTATTTCCGGTAAATTCCCTAAAGTTTTGAATCAAGGGATCCTCAGTTTCCTTTTCACGTGTTGCTTCCTTACCATTCAATAAGGCTTCCGTTTGACCAAAAAAGTTAGACATTAAAATGGTGTGGTTGGTATCTGTTGCTGAAAAAGGCTTGATAAACCCAATAAAATCAACAGGAACTACCTTAGTACCTTGGTGAAACAGTTGAAAAAAAGCATGCTGAGCCGATACCCCTACTTCTCCCCAAATTAACGTTCCTGTTTCATACCTCAACTGATTACCTAAGCGGTTTTTATCTTTTCCGTTACTTTCCATAATCATCTGTTGTAGATGGGCAGGAAATTTTTCTAAAAACTGACTATAAGGTACTACCGCTTCGGTTTGATAGCCGAAAAAATTATTATACCACACGCTTAACAACGCACAGATTACAGGTATATTCTTTTCAAAAGGTGCTGTTCTAAAATGTTGATCCATTTTATGTGCTCCTTTCAACAACTGTTCAAAATTGGGGTAACCGATTGCTAGGGCAATCGATAGCCCTACAGAACTCCAGAGTGAAAATCGTCCGCCTATATAATCCCACATCGGAAAAATTACAGCTGGGTCAATCCCATAAGCCACTGCTCGCTCGACTTCTGCTGTTACTCCTACTAAATGTTTCGTCAACTCATCCTGCTCCATGGATTGGCCTAACCATTGCACAACTTTATCCGCATTCAATACCGTCTCTTGGGTCGTAAATGTTTTGGAAACAATCAGTACCAAAGTTGTTGCGGGGTTCAATTTATTTAGAACTGCATAGAGATAATCATCATCGACATTAGAAATAAAGTGTGTTTTTAAGTGATTGCGATAATTCTCTAACCCATTCACCGCCATTTTCGGTCCTAAGTCCGATCCTCCAATACCAATATTAACCACATCAGTAAAAGGTTGTCCTGAACTAGACAAATAACGTCCTTCGACAACTTCGGTTACAAAGTACTCCATGCGTACTCTTGTCTCTTGGATTTCCTCCAATACATTAACTCCATCCACCCAAATTGGTGCTTCTTGAGTAAAATCGCGTAAAGCCGTATGTAATACGGCTCTATTTTCTGTTTTATTTATTTTCCCTCCTGTAAATAAGGCTTCTATTGCCTGTTTTAATTGTACTTCCTCACCTAACTCTAGCAAGTAAGCCAATGTTTCTTTCGTAATTTTATTCTTAGAATAATCGAGTAGAAACTCATCAAACTGAATGTTAAATGAGTTCCCCCTACTAGCATCCTCATCAAAGAGGTCCTGCATCTTGATGGACTTCATGTGCTCAAAATGCTCACATAATTTTGCCCATGCAGCAGTAGTAGTAGGATTAATAGATGGTAACATTTTTACTTAAAACAGCGGTTATTTATTAAATTTATCTTTAATCATAGCGTCCAACTCTGCTTTTAACGGTTGGATATGTTCTTTATAAGCTGGAATATCCTTTTTATCCATCGGTTCGGAATTAGGTAATACTTGTCCTAAGGGATCCACTTGCACGCCATTTTTCCAAAAGCGATAACACACGTGTGGTCCTGTAGCTAATCCAGTACTTCCTACCAATCCAATGGTTTGACCTTGATCTACATATTGTCCTTTTTTTACTAAAATCTTTGACATATGTAAATATTGGGTGGAGTACGTTCCGTTGTGTTTTACTTTAACGTAATTTCCATTTCCAGCGGTATATCCTGTACGCTCTACCACTCCAGAAGCTGTCGTCATAATTGGCGTTCCCGTTGGGGCTGCATAATCCGTTCCGTTGTGTGATTTCCACGTCTTTTGAACAGGGTGGAATCGACTCTTCGTGTATCTAGAGGTAATCCTGAAAAACTTCAGCGGTGCCTTCAAAAACATACTCTTCATTGGACGTCCTTCTTCATCGTAATAATCCTTCCCCTTTGCCCCTGGTCGCTGATAAGGAAAAGAGTATAAATCTTTTCCTCTATAGTTAAAATACGCCGCTTCCACTTTTGAAATTCCTACATAAACCGTATCGTTGATATATTTTTCTTCAATCGTTACCGCAAAGCGATCTTCTGGTTGCAACTTAAAAAAGTCTATCGACCACGCAAAAATCTGCGACATACGCGTAGCCAACGACTGATCCACTCCTTCCTTACTCAAGCTCACAGACAGTGACCCATCAATAGTTGAAGCTACCGTTCTTCTTTTAATCGTTACAGGATAAGTCTTGGTATAAGCGGTGATGCTATCACGAAGATCAATTACTTGATAACCGGAGATATTAGGGTGATAAACAAAAGCCGCCAACTTATCGGGATTATTTTTGTATTTGATCAACGTATAGGGCTGTCCAGCACGAATCCCTCGCACATTAATAGTGTCTTTTACTCTAGTGACAATATTATGCACATCTGAAGCATTGAGGTTATAACCGCCAAAAATCTTGCCTAGATTATCTCCAGACCGAATGGTATCCTCCGATACCACATAATCTTTCAAATTGAATCCATACAATTCAGCGACAATTTCTTCTACTGTATCATCTTCCGTATCCGTACTTACTTCCATTTCCCCCTCTTTTTTACAAGATGAAAAGAACAGTAAGCCTGCGATCAACATAAAAATCTTATACTTCAAAACTTCTTTTTTTCTATTTTAAACCAATCCTTTACCCCAATTTGCTACTTCCTCTTCTGACCATAAATCAGGAAAAAATATTCTCTTTTGATATTCTGGCAACATATATTTTTTCCAGTCACTTCCGCCTGTTGCTTCTTTCGTCACCCCTGTACTTTCTAAATACTTTAATGCCGTTTTGTAATGTCCGATTACCCAAGTCACATTCACTGTGTAGTCGTAATGTTTCATGGCTTGAATTAATTCTGGACAAGCTTGTGCTTCTTTAGGAAGTTCAACAAATTTCTGCCATAAATTTGTTTTTTCATAATCTTTCATTGCTTTAACAAAAGTTTGACTGTATTTTTTTTCAAAAGCACCGAGCAAATACGACTTTTCTCCTGTTTGATAATTCTTCCCTGCTGCTTGCCAATACATCAATTCTAACGCTTCTTCTTCCGAAATATTTTCTGGCATCTCACGAATAAAACGCTTATCGATTAAATTTTTCCAATCTGTTGAAGCAAATTCAATGAGGCGATACTGCGCACTTTGAAAACCACTTGCTGGGGCTAAGGTATTTCTAAACTTGTTGTATTGGTCCACATCCATTCCATCCCCCATAATACTAAAAGAATTAGTCAACATATCAAAATATCGGCTAATTCTCATTAATTTATCAGTAAATAGATCCACGGCGATGGGTGTGGGTACCGCAAGCTGTTCCATCTCCCACAGAATCATTTTAAACAGCAACTCATTGACTTGGTGATACATAATAAACACCATTTCATCTGGATATAACGTGCGTTGAATTTGCAAGCCTAATAAGGCATCTGTTTGAATATAATCCCAATACGTTAGCGGTTTACCATATAACAAACCTTCTAAATGTACATTGGGATTCTGCCCCATTTGGGTAAACTTTTCTTCTAATTTTTTTATAAGTTGCGTGGTGCTATCATTCATTCCTTATTCTGTCTTTAATGTTGAAACTAATCCTTTATATTCCTCTAAATCCGCTTTAAGGGAACCTACAGCTAAACTAGCTTTTATGCGAAGTGGTACTTTATTGGCATCCGCAGAAACCCAAACAGTTAAACTCTCTTTTTCTTTGAATACACGTCCTGCCATCACATAAGGTCTAAAGCTCAAGGCTTTTACTTTTCCAAATTTTGTTTTTAATACTGTCGTACCTAGGTACAACAATTTAAAACGAAAAATTTCGCCATCGAAAAACATATCAATTTCAACTGCTTCATTTTTCTTTAAATTATCTAATTTTGGATGATTTCTCAAGTAGTAAAAAGCGGATACGATATCCTGTACTTCAGCCACAATGGGATAGGTATTTTCTTTTTTCTTTTCGTAATCTTTGACAAGGACATTGTTTTTGGTATAATCAAAAAAGCCTTCTTGATCTTTGGTATAGCCACCTTCATCAATTTTTCGAATAAATCGATAAGGCATTACTGTTTCTTTATCAAAATAACTTTGATAATCATCATACACTTTAAAAAACACTTTGGAGAGTCCTGTTGTATAGCCAATACCTTTGGCATGATACACACTTTTTCCTTTGTAGTTCACTTCAGACAAACTCAATTCAGCTATACCTGCATTCAAAATACCATAGGAGACTCTAAATTTTAAGTATTCACCCGTTTTAAACGCCTGAGGTTTAGACTGTGCAAAACTACTGATTACACAGAAAAGAAAAATATAAAAAACAAATTGTACTTTTTTCATAGTTGGCTAATTTTATTCAAAAATAACAAACAAAAAAACCCAGTCAAAAAATTGACTGAGTTTTTATGCTATTAACCAACCAAAAAACTATAAATTATGAAAAATTTATTACACTCAAATAAAGCTTATGACATCTTTATTTTTGCGAGTGCAAATGTACAGTTTTTTATTGATTATTCATATATCTCAAATCTTTTAACCCTACTTTAACTATAACATATTCAAAATGAAGGTTTTTAAGATATCATTAACTCAGATTATAACGTTCCTCTCAACTCTTGCTCACGCTCAATTGATTCGAAAAGCGCCTTAAAGTTACCTGCACCAAATCCTCTTGCTCCCATTCTTTGAATAATTTCAAAGAATAAAGTTGGACGATCTTCCACTGGTTTAGTGAAGATTTGCAACAAGTATCCTTCTTCATCAGCGTCAACTAAGATACTCAATTTTTGTAATTCTTTGATATCTTCTTTCATCATATCCATGTGAACACCTAAACGACCTGGAATTGCATCGTAATACGCTTGTGGTGGGGCAGATAAAAATTCAACTCCTCTTGCTCTCATTTCACCTACTGTTTTGATGATATCATCAGTTGCAACAGCGATATGTTGAACACCTGGTCCGTTGTAGAAATCCAAATACTCTTCTACTTGTGATCTTTTTGTTCCTTCTGCTGGTTCGTTGATTGGGAATTTAATACGTCCATTACCGTTAGACATTACTTTACTCATTAAAGCAGAATATTCCGTATTAATTTGTTTGTCGTCAAACGATAAGAAGTTTACGAATCCCATTACATCTTCGTACCATTTTACCCACGTGTTCATTTCATTCCATCCCACATTTCCTACCATGTGGTCTACATATTTTAAACCAACTGGAGCTGGGTTGTACTCACTTTCCCATTTCACGAAACCAGGTAAGAATACCCCTTTGTAGTTCTTTCTCTCTACAAACATGTGAACAGTTTCTCCGTACGTATAAATACCTGCGCGTACAGTTTCACCAAATTCGTCTTTTTCTACTACAGGCTCCATATAGGATTTCGCCCCACGGCTTGTTGTTTCTTCGTATGCTTTACGCGCATCTTCTACCCATAATGCCACAACTTTAATTCCGTCTCCGTGTTTTACGATGTGATCATTCAATTCAGACTCTGCCGTAAGTGGAGTAGTTAAAACGATGCGAATTTTATCTTGCACTAATACATAAGACGCTCTGTCCTTCACTCCTGTTTCTAATCCTGCATACGCTAACGATTGGAATCCAAAAGCGGTTTTGTAGAAGTGTGCTGCTTGTTTTGCGTTACCTACAATAAATTCTACGTAATCTGTTCCCAATAGAGGTAAAAAATCTTGTGCTCCTTCAAATATTTTTTCTAAGCCAAATTCAACTGATTTTACTTCTTTACTCATAATATAGTTTTTGTTGTTGTTTATTTTTAATTCTTCTTACTTTTTAATCTTCTAACCAAGATTGGTAGTATTGCTCATCCGCAATTTTCATGGCTTCTTCTGTCACCATTAACGGCTTGAATGTATCTACCATAACGGCTAATTCTTCTGTTACTGTCTTTCCGATCGAACGCTCTGCAGCGCCTGGGTGTGGTCCATGTGGGATACCCGCAGGATGCAGGGAAATATGACCTGGTGCAATATCGTTACGGCTCATAAAATCACCATCAACATAGTATAACACCTCATCACTGTCAATATTACTGTGGTTGTAAGGCGCTGGAATAGCGTCTGGATGATAATCGTACAATCTTGGTACAAAGGAACAAACGACGAAACCAGCTGTTTCAAACGTTTGATGCACTGGGGGCGGTTGGTGAATACGACCCGTAATTGGTTCAAAGTCGTGGATGGAAAAAGCATAGGGATAATTGTATCCATCATAACCTACCACGTCAAAGGGATGAGTAGCATACACCATCTCAAAGATTTCATCCTGTTTTCTCAACTTGATGAGGAACTCTCCTTTTTCATCATGCGTTTCTAAGTTTTCTGGACGACGAATATCTCGTTCACAGAAAGGAGAATGCTCCATTAACTGTCCAAACCAGTTTCGATAACGTTTAGGTGTATAAAAAGGGTGTTTAGATTCAACGATAAAAAGACGATTGTCTTCTGTATCAAAGTCTATTTTATAAATCATTCCTCTTGGAACAACTAAATAATCCCCGTATTTAAAGGTTAAATTACCTAGAAAAGTACGCAAGGTTCCAGATCCTTTATGGATGAAAATCAATTCATCAGAATCCGTATTCTTGTAGAAATAATCTTCCATTGATTTTTTAGGAGCCGCTAATACAATGGTACAGTCACTATTGGTCAAAACTGCTTTTCGGCTTTCTAGAAAATCATTTTCAGGTTCTACTTGGAATCCTCTTAGTCGGTAAGATTGAATGTTATTTGCTTTCGCAATTTTAGGTGCGACGGAATACTGTTTGCGTATTTCTTTCACCTGTGTAGGTCGGTGTACATGGTACATATTCGTTGACATACCGTCAAAACCCACTGTACCAAACAATTGTTCATAATATAAGTCACCGTTCTCCTTACGGAAAATCGTATGACGTTTAGGGGGGATACTCCCTAAGCGATGATATAAAGGCATAATTACTTATCTTTTTAAGGTTGGAAAAAAATGATAGAAGTAAAGGTTTCTCATTCAGGATTTCTCTTGATCAGAAACTTAATATAAGCCAATAAACCGTCCCATTGTATGTTCATAATATCACAAATATCGAAATAAAAATGATATATCCAACTGGATAGCCAAATTTTATTTGCGTATTGCTAAAATACAAGAAGTTAAGTGAATTCAATTCTTAATTAAAACCAAAAGCCAACAGAGAAATAGGTATAACTTCCTCCCGTATCTGGAGAGTAACTATATTTCACCTCAATGGGCCCAATCATCGTTTGCATTCCATAACCAAGCGCATAACCGGAATAGTTGGATTTGAACAACCATTCAGAACCTGAAAAGATATCTTCACCTACGTTTGCAAAATTGGCTGAAAAATTAATATGGTGTTTTTTAATTATTTCGTAATCCAAGTTTATTGATCCCGCGAGATACGAATTACCCGCAATACTCAATAAGTCATAGCCATAAAAGGGAATGATATTATCTCGATCCGCAAACCCATACCCTCCTAAGAAATACATGAACCCCATAGAAGGCGTATTGCCAATAGTTGCCCCCATACGTGAACGCAAATCGACATAGAGCTTATCCACAACTCGTCTGGCATACCCTACGCTTCCATTAATCATCGAAAAGTTGTGAAAATTCCCCAGGTAATCGGAGGAGTAAAAGTAATTCTTATATTCTCCTTTAAACATAAATCCCTTACGTGGAAAATATTTATTGTCATAGGTATCAAAAGTAAAATTAGCAAATCCACCCAAATAGGTACTGCGATCAAACTTACTCTCTTTGATATTCAACGTATTACTTTTAATATCAAAATAACGATGTTCCAATCCTACGGCTAGGAGAAATTTTTGTTGATAAAACGTTTGAAAAACCAGGCGATTCTCCAAGTCCTTATAATCGACATTAAACTTCGCTGGCAAACTTTCTAAATCAATATCCGACGGTATTTCAAAATGATCATCTTTCAACAGCATTTTAAAACGCAAATCATGGCCAAATTGATTATACTTGGAATTGATTCCTACACTCCAATAAAATCCATTATCCACAAAATAATTAAAATTATATCGCACATTGTCCCCAACCGCTACATCCAAGGAGGCAATATCACTTTTCATCAATAGATTCTTTTGAGTAACATTTACTAAAGCCGCGGACTTATACAATCCATCATAGTGTACCCCTAATTTTAAGTAGCGTTTAGTTGGATTTTCAACGAGATCAAGTACCAATTCATCTCCGTCACCATCGGCATCAAATCGATAAGAAATACTGCTAAAGTTATCTGTTCCATTCAACTGGTCGATTCCCTTTTCTAGCTCATCAAATGTAATGGAGCTATTCGGTTTAAATCCTAGTTTACCGTGTACATAACGTCGGGTATATCGAGTTAGCCCATTAATTTCTATCGAATTAACATTGATTTTATCTTTATACTTGGGAACGTACTGTTTTTGCAATACCTCTTTCTTGCCGCCAATTTTTTTGATCTCTTCTAATTTAACTTCTGCTGCTTCCACTCCACGTTGAATAATGGCTTTTCCCTCTTCAAAGGAGACAACTGTATATCCCGAGATATCAGGTTTTATGTAGATATCGGTTTCACCAATTTTATCTTTCATCTGATTAATGGTGGAGTAATTGGAAATTTGTAACAATACATCGGCTGCTCCATTGATTTCATCTATGGATTTTAATCCATCTTGTACATCAACACCAATTACAATATCCGCTCCTAACGCTTTTAGTTCTTCGATGGGATAATTATTGACAATTCCCCCATCAATGAGATGGGTATCATCAATAAATACGGGCGCAAACAAGGAAGGAAATGCGCCACTGGCTAAGATTGCTTGCGGGAGATAACCTGAATCAATCAACACAGGTTTTCCCGTTTCTATATTAGTAGCAATACACAGAAAAGGAATATTGAGATCATTAAAATCGCGTACATGTCGCACATGAGCCAATAATCGATTCATTAAGTTGTAGTTGTACATGCCTCGAGAAAAAGCTTTCGGCAATCCTATTTTAAACTTGTCAAAAGGTAAAGTTAACGCGTAAATTTCATCATTTTTCTTTTCGTAAAACGATTTGGAAATGCGTGGAATATAATCTCTTATTAGTGCTGTAGCATCAATACTACTAAAAATAGAATCCAGTTCAGAAGCAGTATAGCCAGAAGCGTACAATCCCCCTACAATAGCCCCCATACTAGTTCCCGTGATGTAATCCACTTGTACACCTTGTTCTTCTAGCACTTTCAATACTCCAATATGCGCCAATCCTTTCGCTCCACCTCCACTCAACACCACTCCGACTTTTGGTCGATTTTCTTCTTGGGCAAAACTGGTACTTGCCGCTACTATCAGTGCTACTAATGCTATAATTTTGCGCATACTTACTCTTTTTATTCTACTAATTTAGTTTAAATGTTTTAATAAAACCGCAGTTTTTGATTTTCCTATTATACTTTCTATTTCTTCTACTGGCGCTTCCTTGAGTCGCTTGATGGATTTAAAGTGATTCATCAATTTTGTTTTTGTCTTCTCACCAATTCCAGGAACCTCATCTAATTGGCTGGTAATTGCATTTTTACTGCGTTGATTGCGGTGAAAGGTCAACCCAAAGCGGTGTGCCTCATCTCGGAGGTGAATGATTACTTTCATCGTTTCTGAACGCTTATCCAAATAGAGCGGATAGCTGTCCCCAGGATAAAATATTTCTTCTAACCGTTCCGCTAAACTAATAATGGGAATTTTTCCTCTTAACCCTAAGTTTTCCAGGCTCTTTAGCGCAACTCCCAGTTGTCCCTTTCCACCATCAATTACAATTAAGTCAGGCAATGGTTGACTTTCATCAAGCAATCGCTTATATCTTCGGAAGACAATTTCTTCCATAGAAGCAAAATCATTGGGTCCCTCTACCGTTTTCACATTAAAATGACGGTAGTCCTTTTTGCTTGGTTTTCCATCTTTAAATACCACACAAGCTGCTACAGGATTTGTTCCTTGAATATTAGAGTTGTCGAAACACTCAATATGACGAGGTTCTTTTGGCAGGCGCAGATCTTTCATCATCTGTTGCATAATGCGTTTTACATGTCGGTCTGGGTCGACAATTTTTATTTGCTTCAGTTGATCCATTCGGTAAAATTTTGCATTGCGTTCCGATAAATCCAATAACGCCTTTTTATCGCCCATTTTGGGTACTGTTACTTTGATATCTTCGCCTAAGTCTACTTCAAAAGGCACTAGAACTTCCTTAGTCAATAAATCAAATCTACTGCGTATTTCGACAATGGCCAATTCCAACAATACTTCATCTGTCTCTTCTAATTTTTTCTTCAACTCTAAGTTGTGCGAACGAATAATAGCCCCGTAAGACACCTGTAAAAAGTTAACAAACGCATTCGTTTCATCTGAAATAATAGAGAATACGTCCACATGACCAATTTTGGGGTTGACAATGGTTGACTTGGCTTGGTAATTTTCGAGTAATTCGATTTTTTCTTTGATTTGTTGGGCTTCTTCAAAGCGCATATCTGCAGCTAATTCTAGCATATACGTCTTAAATCCTTTCAAGCTTTCTTTGAAATTTCCCTTTAAGATATCTCGTATTTCCGTGATTTTTTTATCGTATTGTTGGCTTGTTTCATATGCCTCACAAGGCCCTCCACAATTGCCAATGTGATATTCAAGGCATACTTTAAACTTTCCACTGCGAATGTTTGACAAAGACAGATCGTAGCTACATGTGCGAATCGCATAGAGTTCTTTAATCAGCTCCATGAGCGTATTTACGGTCTTGATACTCGTATAAGGGCCATAGTATTCCGAACCGTCTTTTACCATGCGTCGGGTGGCAAATACTCTAGGGAAAGGTTCTTTTTTAATACAAATCCACGGATACGATTTATCGTCTTTCAACAAGACATTATAACGAGGTTGTAGTTGTTTGATTAAATTATTTTCTAACAGCAAGGCATCCGTTTCCGTTGGAACCACAATGTGTTTAATCGCTACAATTTTTTTGACCAATACATTGGTTTTGGCATTATCGTGTATCTTATTAAAATAAGAGCTCACCCTCTTTTTTAAGTTTTTTGCCTTACCGACGTACAGAATCTTCCCTTCCTTATCAAAATACTGGTAAACACCAGGTTGATCCGGTAAAGTTTGTATTTGTAACGCTAATTCTTCTTTTACTTGCATCTACTCCCTAAATTTAGTAACAAAAATAAAGTTTAAAATTAGGACAACAAAAGATGCGTTCCTAAAAGGACATTCTTTCATTCAAATCACTACATTTTACAATTCTTCTGAAGGAAAAATTATCTCAATAAAAAAGGGTGTTCTAGTCGAACACCCTTTTTTCCATTTAAATTAATCAATTATAATGGATATAACTCCTTCTTATTTTCCCGTCTAAAACGATATAGCTTACTATTTTCGCCTTATTCCTATGAGACTGATTATCCTTATTAAACACTAAGGCTTAGCCTTGAACAATTTAACACTGATCCCCAAAACCAGAATCATACAAATAATGGCAACCCAAAACCAGGCTGATGGGAAAACCCAAAAGTTCATCCCTGCCCATAGTAGCAATAACACTGCAAATATTTTAAACCGATAGGTAATTATAAGCTCCATTACTATTTTTACTTTCTAAGGATATTAATTTTTGCTTCTCATTCTATCCTCTTCTATGTGTATTTTCTGTATTATTCTTGTTGCGCTAACCAACATTCTGGACTGCTAGCGCTATAGAAACAACACTTATTTATATTTTTTAATTCTTACTTATTTTTGTATACTCTTTAACTAATACAGCTGCAATCACAGCTTTTCCGATACTTTCTTGATATCCATACGCAATAGCTATCGGCTTTTTAGTATTCCATTCATCATCAGGATCATTGATATCACGAAGAGTTGTCAACAAATGAATTTCTACATTGCTTAAATTAGAATCTTTCGTTGGTTCCACAGTCCATGGTTCTTTTTCAACAATTAATTCTTCTAAGTATGTTTTAACCTCCATTGAATAATTCATGTTTTGTATGGCAGCTGAATCATCAGTGAGCATTAGATATGTTAATTCTTCAGCGGTTGGCTCAACATATTTTCCTGCAATACCATTAAATGCAGTATTTGAAGTTGCTATCTTTGTAACCTGTTCAATAAGATCTTCCACATCTTTGTATTCAACATTACTCTCACATGCTACTTCGATTTCATTCATTACATCTACCCAACTAATACTTGCTGCAACATTTACTGTTTTCACCTCTTCAGTAGACGTGTTAGCACTTTCTTCTGTACTACATGATGCAAAGAATAATCCCAATGCTGCACAGATATAAATCTTTTTCATAGTTTTGCGGTTTAAATTAAATGTTTCTTTTTTTCAACGCACTTGGTTCGTTGTGATTTCAAAAGCAAACTTAAGTCGCTCAACAAAAAAGCACAAGTTTTTTGACTCTCAACACGAGATGATTTGTAAAATTTAAACGCATTATTTGCAAATCACTCTGATTTTAAACAAGTTACATTTCTTGTTTTTTACAGATGGAAAAATTGTAATCAAGACGGAAAAATTGTCAATGAATATTGATTATCAATATTTTATAACACATAAAAAAAAAACTTACCTTTAAAGAAAAAAGCCTCTAAACCCTTACCAAATGTTTCTGAAAAAAATCTGGACTTTCTTTTTTCTAATGCTCAGTGGGTATTTCATCTATGGAGCTCCTATACAAAATAATACAGATTACAAAAATTGGTCCTTACAGGATTTACTTTTTAGTATAAACTCGGATTTACTCAATGCAACTGACAAAGAGGTATTTGTTGAATATTATCTTCAAAAAGCAAAACGAGAAGATGTTCCTGAACATATTATGATTGGTTATCGTAAAAAGATTTTTCTCGCAAAAGAGTATAACTTACAAAAACAGTATACCGATAGCTTGCTTACTTATTCTATAGGTTTAAATTCAATAGAGGCTATAGGTATAGCATACAATACCAAAAGTCATATGGAATATGTGAACAAGAATTATACACAAGCGCTAACGTATGGACTAAAAGCGGAAGAATATTTAAAGAAAACCGACGATAAATACACGCTCAACAAAGTAAAAGGCAACATTAGTAGCATGTACTATCATTTAGATGAATTTGAAAAATCCGAAAGAATAACCAAGGAGACCTTGTTATACTATCAAAGTCAACTAAATGACAGTAGCAACGCCTATAACAACTTAAGAGGATACATCACGAACATCTATGCTTTGAGCAAAACCAGCTTTCGCCAGCAAAAAAACGATACCATTACCCAGTTACTTCGTGAAGGATATCTAGCCATTACTAAGCTAAAAACAAAAGACAAAGTACTAGAAACAGCCTATTTTGATTTAATCAATGGGATGTATCACCACCAATCTCGCCAATTTAATACCTCAGATTCCCTTCTAACCAAAGCACTAGCTCCAATTGCTAACAATGACGATTATGCCAACGAGCATTTAGTTTACCTTTATTTAGGTAAAAATGCTTGGGAGCAAAACGAAAGAGAAAAAGCCTTACCCTATTTTCAGAAAATAGAGACCCTGTACCAAGAAACCCAATTCGCTAATACGGAGCTAAGTGAGGCTTTCAACTATTTGATAACCTATTATCAAGATAAAAAAGACTTAGAAAAAGAACTGTACTATACGAAACTCTTGATGGGGTTATCTACTGAATTACATAAAACCAACAGCAAGTTGAGTTCGTATATTCATACACACCTAGACACGAAAAAGTTAGAAGCATCCAAACAAAAATTAGAACACGAACTGTCAAAGAGTCAATCTCAAATTAAAGGTTTGTATGGTTTAGTTACTGTCTTGATTCTCCTGGTATTTATCGGTTTGGTGTACTACCAGAAGAAACAGCAGAAACTACAACAACAATACAAGCTGTTAATACACAACTCTCCTCAAGTACAGCTGCCCCAAACGATGCATCGACAAGAGGAGCAAAAAGGACAATCAGCATCTCAAATCAAATTAGATGAGAAAGCTACGCAACAGCCATTGACCACCAACCAAGTACTCAGTAAAAAACTAACGGATTTTGAACAGAAAAAAGGGTATTTACAGAAGATTACGCAAGATGAACTAGCTCGTCAATTTGGGACGAATCGAAATACGTTATCTAAGTTTTTTAATGAAGAAAAGAACATTAACTTTTCAGATTACCTCAAGCATCTGCGCATTCAGCATGCAATACGTGAATTGACCTATAATCCAAAATTACATTTGCTCAATCTAACGGGATTAGCTGATGAATTTGGTTTTGGTAGCTCCAAGAGTTTCTCCAATTCTTTTAAAGAAATTACCAAGATTTCAGTAACAGATTTTATTAAAATGCGCCAACAAGATGAAGATTTCAAGAATATTGATCACTCAAGGCTATCTTAGTCAGATTGACCTATCCTAAAAGATCCCCAGAAAGATATCGTTCTGAGGGCCTTTTATATGGTAGTAGTTCTAGATTTAAAATTTGTATTGTTTCGTTGGTGTTACGCAGTAATCCAATGCAATATCGAGGGATGAAACATCTTCGATACAAGGTTCTGCTTCAAAAAAGCTCAATCCCACTTTGATTACTTCAGGCTTACATTTTTGTAAAAATCGATCATAAAACCCCTTGCCATACCCTACACGATGTCCTTTTTCATCAAAGGCCAAAAGAGGAACAAATACTACATCAAGCTGATTTTCTTGGATCTGAATGCCGTCTTGAGGTTCAGGAATTCCATAGCTATTCACGCGCAACACGGTATTATCTGTCAATAAAAAATGCTGCATATCTCCTGTTTTGAAATCCGATTTAGACAAGATGATATTTTTGTCTTTACCCGCCAATACTTGTAGCAAATAATCCGTCTCTATTTCCTTTTTCTGGACAATCGATAAGAACAAATGGTAATTTACCTTGTCCCAAATAGGCAAGCGTAGACATTGATTAGCAATTGCTAAACTACGTTCTTCAGCTTCTTCTTGCGTCATGGCTTCTCTTGCCTGGATGTATTTTTGGCGTAATTCTCCTTTATTCATTCATTATATTTTTTGATAGATGAAAGATGGCGTCCCCTTGATATACAATTGGGGAGTCATTGACATTAATAACATAGCCACTATTAGGCGCTTTAATCATTACATTTTCTCTTCCATAAGGATCCGAGATATAAGCGAGTGCTTCTCCTTTACGGACAAAGGTACCCACAGCTACTTGATCATGCATCAAACCGGATTGCTTAGCTCTAACCCAAACGGATTGACTGATGATTACCATTTTATCCCGACGCTGTTCTACTTCAAATTCATCGCGTAACATATCGAAATGGCGCAAGAATCGCTTGGTTCCCTCAACGCCCATTTTAGATACCTCAGCATTAATATCCAATGATTTACCGCCTTCAAATAGTAACATTTTAACCCCTCGCTTGGCACAAGCATTTCGGAAAGATCCTGTAATTTGATTAGAATACAGTAAAAAAGGTGGATGAAAAATCTCGGCTAAGGGTTCTAACACCGCTTTATCGTCAATAGCAATGCGTAATTGAGGCGCATTAAATCGGCTTTGACCTCCTGCGTGAAAGTCAATAACAAAATCAACATGTGGAATAATATGAGTCAGGATATGATAAGCAAAACGTCCCGCTAACGATCCTGTTTTACTACCTGGGAATACCCGATTGAGATCGCGTCCATCAGGAAACTCACGCGTTTTATTAATAAACCCAAAAATATTAATCACAGGAATACATATAATTGTACCTCTTTTGGGTCGATTTAACCCCTGATGCACAAGTTGTCGTACAATATCAACCCCATTGAGTTCATCGCCGTGTAAACCAGCAGAAAAAAGCATGGTCGGTCCCTCCTCTAATGCTCGAGAAATAATAACCGGAATTTTCAGTTTGGTTGTTGAATGTAGTCGTGCAATTTCTAAGTATAGGGTCTTATTTTCTCCAGGTAAGATTACTTCCTCTAATATCTTCATAGCTTGCTTTTTCGAGAAGTGAAGATAGTGAGATTTGATGAAGTTTTGGTACGATTGGGTGAGAATTTGGTGAGGTTGGGGTGAGGATTTGGTGAGAATTGGTGAGATTTCACTCATCTTCCTTTTCCCATCTTCCTTTTCCCATCTTCCTTTTCTACTCATCACGCATTACGCATCACGATGAACTAATTTTTAAAAATGCGTTTATTCCATACAATTAAAATTCCTACCCCAACAGAAATTGCGGTATCAGCAAAATTGAAGATTGCATTAAAAAACGTGAAGTATTTACCTCCCCAGATTGGCAACCATTCAGGTAACGTTCCTCTCCAAATCGGGAAATACAGCATATCAACTACTTTTCCGTGGAAAAATGTACCATAGGGTTTATCTGCGAAAAGAGTGGCTAATTGATGGGTGCTATCGTCAAAGATTACCCCATAAAAAATCGAATCAATAATATTACCTACTGCACCAGCTAAAATCAACGAGATGGCTACAATCAAGTAATTTGATAGCTTTTTCTTTACCGAATCCTGCAACCACCAGCCAATACCAAATACAGCAATGATTCGAAACAAGGTCAATGCAAGCTTACCATAATCACCAGGAAGTGAAACGCCCCAAGCCATTCCTTCATTTTCAATAAAGTGAATTCTAAACCAGTCAAAAACAAAAATCTCTTCATCTAATAAAAAATTTGTTTTGATGTAAATTTTTGACCATTGGTCGATAATTAAAATGATAGCAGCTAATAAATAGGCCTTTTTTAGTGACATTCTCTTCGGTTTTAGAAGCAAATGTAAACGATTTTGCCTGATAAAAAAAGCGCTCTTTTATGAAAAAGAGCGCTTCGTTTTGATTTAACGTTGCATATTTTTTGCTTCGATGCTCATTGTAGCATGCGGAACTAATTTCAATCGTTCTTTGTCGATTAATTTTCCCGTTACTTTACATAAGCCATAGGTCTTATTTTCGATACGGATTAAAGCATTTTTTAAGTCGCGAATAAATTTCTCTTGGCGGATAGCCAATTGAGAATTCGCTTCTTTCGACATGGTTTCACTGCCTTCCTCAAAGGCTTTAAACGTTGGAGAGGTATCATCCGTTCCATTGTTTAAATCATTCATATACGCACTTTTGATTAATTCCAAATCAGCTTGTGCTTTTTCAATTTTAGCTTGAATCAACTCTTTGAATTCTGCCAACTCTGCGTCAGAATAACGTACTAATTCGCCAGTCTCTTTCATAATTTTAATTTTATTTTAAAATTAATACTCGCGTTTTCAGCTCATCAAACTCTACATCTACTCCGTTTTCTAGCGTTTCTACAAATTCTAATGTATGAGTTAATGTTTCAGATTTAATATAATCTTCATTAGCCAAAACAGCTTCTCTTATTTCTACTACATCTTGCAATGTAACTTTTACTTTGTCTGTTACTTCGAACCCCGAGTCTTTGCGGATATTTTGAATGCGATTTACTAATTCTCTGGCAATTCCCTCTTTGCGCAACTGCTCTGTGATGGTAATATCCAGCGCAACGGTAATTCCTCCTTCGTTAGCTACTAACCATCCTTCAATATCTTGAGAAGTAATCTCTACGTCCGAAAGTGTTAATATAATACTTTTTTCTATTAATTTTAAAAGTATTTCGCCGTTTTTCTCAATTTCAGCAATACTCTCCTGGTTGAAATTTTGTATTTCCTTAGCAATCAAGCCCATATCTTTTCCAAAGCGAGGACCTAATGTTTTAAAATTAGGTTTAATTTGCTTCACTAAGATGCCTGACGCGTCATCCAAAAGCTCAATTTCCTTGACATTTACCTCTGCTTTAATCAAATCTTCCACCGCTTGGATCTCTAAACGTTGATTTTCATCCAAAATTGGGATCATAATACGTTGAAGCGGTTGGCGCACTTTAATCATTTCTTTTTTGCGCAGTGATAGCACCAAAGAAGAAATAATTTGCGCTTTGTGCATTCTACTTTCCAATCCAGCATCTACGAATGCAGCATCGAATTTTGGAAAATCAGCCAAATGTACTGATTCAAAGTTTTCTGAGGTCGTGATTGCTGTTAAGTCTCTGTAAAGTTTATCCATAAAAAATGGTGCAATTGGAGCTCCTAACTTCGCTACAGTAATCAAACAAGTGTACAACGTTTGATAGGCAGCGATTTTATCTTGTGCATACTCGCCTTTCCAGAATCTTCTACGACATAAACGCACATACCAATTACTTAAGTTTTCTGTTACAAACTCGGTAATCGCTCTAGCTGCACGCGTTGGTTCATATTCTGCATAAAACTCATCCACTTTTTGTACCAAAGTATTCAATTCTGATAAAATCCAACGGTCAATTTCAGGTCTATCTTGTACAGGCACATCTGCTTCTGCATATTTAAAGCCATCAATATTAGCATACAACGCAAAGAAATTATACGTATTATACAAGGTACCAAAGAATTTTCTTCTTACTTCTGTAATCCCTTCTAAATCAAACTTCAAGTTATCCCATGGATTTGCATTGGAAATCATATACCAACGCGTTGCATCAGGACCATGTTCTGCCAATGTTTCAAATGGATCAATCGTATTGCCTAAACTCTTCGACATTTTCAGTCCATTCTTGTCAAGCACTAATCCATTAGACACGACATTTTTATACGCTTTGGTATCAAATACTAACGTGGCAATTGCGTGTAAGGTATAGAACCATCCACGCGTTTGGTCTACTCCTTCTGCAATAAAATCAGCTGGATATGCTCCATTCTGATCCACTAATTCCTTGTTTTCAAATGGATAATGCCATTGTGCATACGGCATTGCTCCAGAATCAAACCACACATCAATTAAATCTGACTCGCGATACATGGGTTTTCCACTAGGAGAAACTAAAACAATTGCATCCACTACATTTTTGTGTAAGTCGATTTTATCGTAGTTTTCTTCTGACATATCTCCCACTATGAATCCTTCATACGGATTGTCTTTTTGGAAACCTGCTTGCTTCGATTTTTCAATTTCTGCCATCATTTGTTCTACCGAACCGATGATTAACTCTTCCGTTTTATCCTCTGTTCTCCAGATTGGCAAAGGAATTCCCCAATAACGAGAACGCGATAAATTCCAGTCGTTGGCATTTTTCAACCAATTTCCAAAACGTCCTTCACCCGTTGCTTTTGGTTTCCAATTTATCGTTTCATTCAATTCAAACATGCGATCTTTCACTTCCGTAATCTTGATAAACCAAGAATCCAACGGATAGTACAATACCGGTTTATTGGTTCTCCAACAATGTGGATAACTGTGCACGTATTTTTCTACTTTGAATGCTTTATTTTCTTCTTTTAACTTAATGGCAATTTCAACATCAACTGAACGCTCAGGTGCAGTTCCATCGTCGTAGTACTCATTCTTCACATATTTTCCACCAAGCTCTTCGCCCATTTCTTTGACAAAGCGACCTTGTAAGTCCACTAAAGGTACGGGATTCCCTTCTGCATCCAAAATTAACATCGCTGGTACTTCTGGGGTTGCTTCTTTGGCAACTTTAGCATCATCTGCTCCAAATGTAGGCGCTGTATGCACAATACCTGTACCGTCTTCTGTGGTAACAAAATCTCCAGCAATTACTCTAAAGGCGTTTTCTGGATTCTGGTACGGCAAAGTGTACGGCAACAATTGCTCGTATTTAATTCCTACCAAATCCGCTCCTTTGAAATCTTTGATCACCAAGTAAGGTATTTTCTTATCTCCCTCTTGGTAGGCTTGTAGTTCTTCTTCCGTTTCTACAGCAGCGTACTTTCCTGCAAATTGTTTGCCTATCAATGCTTTTGCTAACACCACCTGAATGGTTTCTCCCGTATATTGGTTGAATGATTTCACTAAAGCATAGTCAATCTTTGGTCCCACAGTCAAAGCAGTATTGGAAGGCAACGTCCAAGGCGTCGTCGTCCAAGCCAAGAAATGGATTGTTCCTAATCCTTGCAAGAAACTAGGCAAGCTAGTCTCAATTGCTTTAAACTGAGCCACAATAGTTGTATCGGTTACATCCTTATAGGCACCTGGTTGGTTAATTTCATGGGAAGATAAACCCGTACCTGCTTTTGGTGAATAGGGTTGGATGGTATATCCCTTATACAATAAATTTTTATCGTAAATCTGTTTTAACAACCACCACACCGATTCCATGTATTTCGGCTTATAGGTCACATAGGGGTCATTCATATCCACCCAATATCCCATTTGTTGCGTCAATTCATTCCACAAGTCTGTATAACGCATGACTGTGCGCTTACACGCTTGATTATATTCTTCGATGGTAATTTTTACCCCGATATCTTCTTTCGTAATCCCTAATTCTTTCTCTGTCCCTAATTCAACAGGCAATCCATGCGTATCCCAACCTGCTTTACGCTTTACTTGGAATCCTTTTTGTGTTTTATATCGACAAAAAATATCTTTAATCGTACGAGCCATGACGTGGTGAATCCCAGGTTTACCATTCGCTGAAGGGGGACCCTCAAAAAATACAAAAGGCTTATTATCCTCTCTCGTACTAATACTTTTTTCGAATATGGATTGTTCCTTCCAAAACTCTAGCATCTCGGATGCTACCCCTGACATATCAAGATTCTTATATTCTCTAAATTTAGTGCTCATCGTTATTATTATACTATTTTTTAATCAATTTCGCGAATTTACGCATTTTCATTTAATTACATACCAAATTATTAGCATTAAAAAGCGCGAAAAATATGTAAAAAAGGTTTTTCGTGGTATGTGGGTATTCGGGATGTGTAATCCGTGATGCGTGAACGTTGTACGTCCCTAAATATGGTTGACCAATTATCAGTCAGTTCGCTCCTAACAAATTTCTCATCACGCATCACGTACATCCCATTTCCCTATCGAAATACTTCTTTCAAGATTTCCAATGACTTTGGTTTTTTAAATCCCGTAAAATGTACTTCATAATACTTTAATAAAAGCACTAGGAGTGTATTTCGATCACGGGAAGAGAAAATCTGTTGATTATCTTCAAACCCTAATTTTAATAAGCGTTTAAACAAAAAAGTTTCTTCTGCATCAAAGCAATTAGCTACGTGAATAGACGTAAATATCCCCTCATACCAATCGAAATAATAGCCGTCCATGGAAGAATCATCGGGATAAAAACCCAGGTATTTGGTCAATTCAACTAAGAGTAAAAGATGAAAATTAGCGGTTTCTTCATGGGTATCTAACCACAAAAGGGCAGCTTCAACAAAGGCATAAAACGGTTCGTCCTGTTCCTGTTCACGCACAACCATGCTGAGTATTTCACTGACAAAAAGAGCAATGCTATTTTTAGAAAAATCATAGTAAATACTGTGATACACTTGGTCAACCTTAATCTCTTTAAAATATTCCATGCCACCTTTATTTTTAAAATCAAAGGTGATATCCAAAAGCATCAAAGGTTGAAAATAGGCGATTTTCTGCGCATTTTTTCCCTTAGCAAAGGCATTGCGAACAAAGAATGTTTGCACGCCAACTCCTTTAGTCAAACACTTGACAATTAGACTTTTGTCCTGATATTTTATTGCCTGTAAAACAATGGCTTTTGTTTGTATAACCATTAACGAATAATCATTAATTTTTTCACCTTGGTGTTACCCTGATCTGCGGAAGATACCATCATCAAATACACTCCCGAAGCTACTCGCTTCCCATTGAGGGCATGGGTATCCCAAACAACAGTTCCTCCATTAGACGTGGTTTCAAAAACTAAGTTTCCTTCAATATCCGTAATCTTGACAACCGAACGATCCATCAGTCCAACAATACGCACTTCACCTAAATACTCTGGTCGAACGGGATTGGGATAAGCGTAAAAGGAGCTGTTTGTATCTTGCCCTTCCGACGTATCTGCCATAAAGGAAACCACTCCTAAATCCGTTGCAAAAAACACTTCTCCAGATAGCGGATCTGTTGCAATATCATTGATGGTATTACTTGGTAAAGGCGAATTATCTTTAGTAAAATGATAGATAATCTGCTTATGTGAGGCTCCTACCAAAAAAACTCCAGCATCTGCAATAGCTACCCATTTTCGATTAGCGCCATCGACTTCAATTTTCGTAATATATTGTTGGTAGAATAATTCTTCTGCAAGACCATTTTCTTCAATCACAATATTGGTTGGCTGTATGCTCGTTGTTTGCAAGAATTGATTGACATTGGGAATCACACGTAACCCCTTATTGGTTCCAATCCACAACTGATTATTTTTATCCAAAGCTAGCGCACTGACATTATCCGAAGGTAAATTACCTAAATCCGTATTGAACCGAGCGTTACGGTTGTTTTTTGTTTCATTAAAAGCCACTAATCCATCCTCTAAAGAAGGAATCCACTTGGTATCGTTTTTGTCCACAACCAAACGCCCATAATTACCTCTTTTATAGTCAAACATTCCATAGGTTGAGGCATACGATTGCCATTTTTGATTGGCATCCATGACTTTCAAGGCATTAAAAACAAAATTATTCGTCATCCAGATTTTCCCGTGCTTATCGAACACGACCCCATTAATTCGAACGGTTGCATACCCTGGAGGAAAAGTGGGGTCGCTAGGGTCAATTTCCATATTTTCTAAACCTGTTGTTCCTGTATTCTCATGGTTAAATAAGGTTACTTCACTATCTTGCATGCTATTCTTCCACTTAATTTTTAACAAGCCCGAATGATATGATCCTACGTAGAGTTCTCTATTGTTCCTAGGGTTTAGCGTTGCATAGGTGAGTGCTCGAGCCTCTTTCAAAGCTCCAAAAGACAAAAATTCCCATCCTTTTTTCTTATTGAAATAACTCAACCCTTTAGTAGCCAATGTTGGTACATAAGGATTGTACGTATTTTTATCATATCCACCGCTGATAAACCAAGTACCTTCGTGCGTAGCCAAAATTGAAAACACGCGGTTAGACTCTGGACCTTCCGGAGATAGTGATTCTTTTGCTCCTGTTTTGGTTTGTTGAAAAAGCCCTGCAGAACTACTACCAAAGTAATAAACCCCATTCACTTCCACCGCATCAACCAGATTTCCGTGTTGAATGATTTCGACCAATTGATTTCCGCCTTGTAAAGTCAAGGCCCTGCTTGGTGTAATAATTATCAATTGCCCTTGTTCATTCGCTCTAAACTGTACGATGGGTTGTCCAACATCAACCAATGGCTCTGCTGGATTAGACTGAGTGAACTGATATAGTTTTGTATCTTCTTTTGCACTTAAAAACACTTGATCCCCTTGCGCATACCCATGTTCCCAATTGTCTCCCATTTCCACCATCTTCCATTGCCTGAAATCTACTTTATTTGGATTTTGCAAGGCAATTTGCTTGACTCCCTCTGCTGTTATAGCCAATAAATCTTGACTAGTAGCCACGAGATCCCTCACTGGACTATTCTTGCCGTTTTCACCGATATAATAACTATCGCCAAAACTATTGTCATTCAAATTGAACGCACTAATTCCGTAATTTGTAGCGATATACACTTGTCCTTTTACTTCTAAGAATGCATTTATTCTGCGTTCAAAAGCCTGTAAAGCAGGTTTATTCTTAATATCGGAGAGGGTGCGTATGCGATCATTCTTTACATCAAAAACCAATAAACTTCCATCTTCATTTCCAATCAATAATTTTTGGTGTATTTCGCTAAAATGCATCGCTGTAATTCCATTGGTTTTCAATCCGCTAATTGAATTATACACTTCGATACGATGCTGATTGACAGCATAGCGCAACAAGGCAGAAGGAGTTGCTCCAAACACCACATCTCGTCCTTGGGCTAATGCCACAACTTCAGTATAAGAGAAATAGCTATTCCACTTGTGATTCTCCTGAGCCCAAAGGCTCGTACCCCATATAAAAAATAAATAAACGAAAGTCTTGGTTTTCATACAGACGATTTACAATCAAACAAATATACTATTATCACAGCAATAAATGGGGCTTCTTTTTCTTTTGGTTTGTTCTTTTACTGAAGAATGGTAGAGAATAAAACCTCATTCCATTCCTTCTAGTTAAATGATAGAAATAACGTCTTAAAAAAGTAAAAAACAAACAGTTTTACTACGGGAAAATGAAGTATCTTTCGTGTTAGTAAAAATAATAACAAAACATCAATCAATTTGGCAAGAAAGTTGCGTTTAGGTTATGAATTAATAAAACAACCCCATGAAACACAGCGTTTCCCTTTATTTACTAGGACTTAGTCTACTATGCAGTAGCTGTATCAAAGAGGAAGAATTAGATACCAATGCAGATATCCTTGAAGCGTATATTCCCACTGAATACCTCAAGATGGATCCCATTATCACGAATACTTCGGTTGAGTTTAGGGTTAAATCCAATGTAGATGTAGCACATCAATCGCCTTTTTTCATTATCTCGCCCAATGCCACAATGGATCCACCCAATGGGGTTACGCGCAATTTTTCAACCGCACAAGAAGTAGTTGTTACCGCCCAGGACGAGCGATGGCAGAAGAAATACCTCGTTAGTTTTACCAGTGATGAGTTAAGCACCTATTACGATTTCAACAATGCCGAGCTAACAGATCGAGACCGCTACTACCGCTTTTATGAGATTGGCTCTAACGGGGAGAAGATATACGATTGGGACAGTGGAAATCAAGGATATGCAACGATTGCTGGCTCTACTCCTGCTGAGGCTTATCCGACAACGGTCACACCAGGACGCCGAGGAGGATTAGCAGTTAAAATGCAAACGGTGTACACTTCAAGTTTTGCCGCGGCTACTGGAAACCCAATTGCTGCAGGAAATTTATTTCTGGGGCAATTCAAACTTAATCCGTTCAACACCCTAAAGTCCACTCGTTTTGGGCTACCCTATACAGGAGCACTCCCTCAAACCTTACGAGGAGTCTATAAATACACTGCAGGGCCTGTGGTTACGGATGAAGAGTACAAAGAGGTACCTGGAGCAAAAGACTCCTTTGATATCTATGCCATTATTTTTGAGCTACAGAAAAAAGACAATTACCTCACTGGAGATCACAATTTTGTCGATCCTCGCAATGTGGCTATTGCACGCATTAGTGAACAGGATCGCAAAGAAACGACCACTTGGAGTTCCTTCACCATCCCCTTTCACGTGGTTCCAGGTAAAAGCTATGACCCAAACAAGGACTATATGATTGCCATTGTCATGACCTCTAGTATTGACGGAGCCGCCTTTACAGGAGCCATTGGCAGTACCCTAATAGTTGACGAAATCGAATTAGTTTATGAAAAAGAATAATATCCCTACCCCATACTACCTCCTATTGGTTTGCTTCTTGATTCTACCTTGCAAGAGCAGGGCTCAAGCGTTAGAAATAGACGAAAATACCACTATTTTCAGCGTATTCTTTACAAAAAACATAGCTTATCAAGCGCGTGCACAATTCAGTATTGGAGGGAGTACACCCTTGGGAATTCCGGCGCAAATTCGAGAAATCAACAGCTACAATCCTACCCTACAGTTGGGATTAGAAGTCAATGCCACCAAATGGTTATCGAATGATCAAACCTGGGGAATTCGAACAGGATTGCGATTTGAAGGACGCGGCATGAAAACAGACGCTCGTGTAAAAAATTACTACACCCAAATTGACAGCGAGGAAGGCAAACAAACCAAAGGATATTTTACAGGCAACGTCAAAACAAAAATGAAAAATTCCTATATTACTTTTCCTGTACTAGCAATCTATAATGTCAACTCCAAATGGAATGTCTATGGAGGGGTTTATTTATCTGGACTGATTGACGGTGATTTTACAGGGTATGTATATAAAGGAGTTTTACGCGAAGGCAATCCCATAGGAACGCCTATTGAATTTGAAGAAGACGCCAAAGGAGAATATGACTTCTCCTCTGACCTGAACCGATTTCAATGGGGAGCAGAAGTTGGGTTTGAATACAAAGTCAATAGTCAATTTCGCTTGTTTTCCGATTTAAATTGGGGACTTACTGGCTTATTCAAAAAAGACTTTGAAGCCATTACCTTTAGCATGTACAGCATTTATCTGAATCTCGGATTTGGGTATCAGTTTTAAAGAAAATCATATCATTTATACTTTAGAGCCTCTAGTTGATGAACTAGGGGGTGTTTTTCATCAATACCGAATCTTTTCGTCAAAAAAATAGTATTTTATCTTAATACTAACGAAATAATTCAATATTTTTATTCATTTTAAGCATTGAAAATCATAATATATGCACCTAAAATGCAAAAAACGCTAATTCTAAACATTATAGCGTAAATTTGTATCCTCACTGTTATCTGAATACTAACATTACGTAATTAAAACTAAAATAAACACTAATTTCAATGATGAGAAATACCTACTATTTTCTAATAGCTCTATTCCTAGGGTTATTTTTTTCATCTTGTACTAAAGATGAAGCCTTAAATTCAGAAGCCGATATTGAGACAGCTCAAATCAATCGCGAGTTTTTATTAACTGCTCCCATGATTTCCAATGATAAGGTAACCTTTAGGGTATCAAAATCACTAGATTTAACACAGGTGGCACCAGAATTTACCCTTACGCCAGGAGCGACTATCACACCAGCCAATGGAAGTGTACGCGATTTTAGTCAAGGACCATTGACCTATACCGTTACTTCAGAAAGTAAAAGATGGAGTAAAACCTATACCGTTGCTTTTACCAATGCAGAAATTTCTACCATTTACAACTTTGAGCTCTTTAAAGAAGAAGTTGGTGGTTACTATGGAAATGATTTCTACCATGTGCTTTACGACATCAAAGTGACAGATAGTATTGAGTCCGAAGAATTCATCTGGGCGAGTGGAAATAGAGGTTTTGCCATGACAGATGGTGATCCTGATAATGCTAAAAAACCAAGTGATTTCCCTACTTCTGTGGTTGAAAATGGTTTCGTAGGACATGGAGTAAAGCTAACGACTCTATCTACAGAACCTTTGGGACCTATTATGCAAAGTCCTTTAGCAGCAGGAAACTTATTTTTGGGAACTTTTGATGTTGCTATTGCAGTTTCTAAACCTTTAAAAGGTACAAAATTTGGCCTTGATTTCAACTATGAACCGACTATGTTTAGAGGCTTCTTCAAATATACAAGAGGGAAAGATTTTCAAGTAAACAACGTAGCGAAAAACAAATTAAAAGAAGATCGTTGGGATGCTTATGCTATTCTATTTGAGGCGGAGCCTGACGACTTTTTATATGGTGACCATGATTTCATCGATGAAAAAATTGTTTCTATTGCACGCGTACCGGAAGAAATGAGAAAAGAAACCAATACTTGGACGCTTTTCGAAATTCCCTTCACCTATGTAGAAGGCAAATACTATGATAGTTCAAAAAAACATAAGCTGGCTATTGTTTTTTCATCTAGTGAAGAAGGTAGCTTATTCAACGGAGCTATCGGTAGTACGCTTTATATCGATGAAGTAGAAATTGTAAAGAACTAATTTTAATCCTACAACAATGACAAAATATATCTATACGCTATTGATATTTTCTTTAGGTTTATCCACGTATGCCCAACAAGAAGAGCTAAAAAACAACCATTTTTTCAATGAAAATGTAACGTATCAAGTGCGTTCACAATTTAGTATTGGTGGTGGGGCTCCTCTAGGATTGCCTCGTGAGATTCGCAAAGTTAAAAGCTACAACCCAACACTTCAATTGGGAATGGAAGCCAATATCACCAAATGGTTGTCTGATGAACACAAATGGGGGGTTCGTCTGGGTATTCGCGTAGAAGGAAAAGGAATGAAAACGGATGCACGAGTGAAAGATTATGTAACGGAAATTAACTATAACGGTTCTTTTGTAAAAGGAAACTTTACAGGGGATGTGAAAACAGAAATCCGAAATACTTATTTGACCTTACCTGTTCTAGCTACCTATAACATCAATGAACAATGGAATGTTTACGGAGGATTGTATTTCTCTGCAGCAATTGACCGTTCTTTTGATGGGTATGTTTATGATGGATATTTAAGACAAGGAAATCCAACAGGACAGAAATTAATCTTCCAAGATGGAAAAAAGGCGGATTATGATTTTTCAAATGAGGTCAACCGATTCCAATGGGGATCACAAATTGGGGCAGAATGGAAACTCAATCCCAATTTCTTTTTATTTGCTGATGCTACCTATGGGTTCAACAGCCTCTTAAATCGAGATTTTGATGCTATTTCATTTACCATGCACAACATATACCTGAACTTAGGTTTTGGATATCAATTTTAATACATAAAAAAACTCGATCAAACGATCGAGTTTTTTATTATCTAGGCGCTAATTCAATTACTTTACAAAGGTTTCAGCCAGCTCTAGATTTCCATCAATTTCTTGTTCCTTTATCGATAGTTTTAAGATTTGGGCGATCATCGGATAGATGTGTACATTTTCAAACGATTCTACGCGATTGTTCGCCTTAAAGTTAGGTCCTACTGCCATAAATAAGGCGTGCATTTCCTTTACTTTTGCTGGATCAAAACCATGGCTTCCTGCTAACGCTCGATTTGTAAAATAGTAAGGGGCATGAGCCGTTAATACAATATCTCCTACTCGATTATAGCGATCGTCCTTCGTTCCAAAGTGATAGGCCTCAGGTAACTCATCTTTAAGATGTACTTCCATTAATTTCGGATCAATAGATTCTTTTATTTTCTCATACCAAGATGAAATCTTTTTCGGATCTTTAATAAACAAGCTAACATAGGTTCCATTAGATGCCACAGCCATTTCGCTTTCATCAACTTTGAAAGGCAATTGTAAAAGTGTTTTCTGATCTAATGCTAACATCCCGTGATCAGACACCACAACGAGGTTAATGGGTAATCCAGATTCTTTTACAATATCGTAGAGTTTGCGCATAGCATCATCCACATACTGGACTGCCTTGGTTGTTTCTTCTGCATCTGGACCAAAGCGATGCCCTGCATGATCCACTTCAGGCATGTAAAACGTAATAAAATGAGGGCGTTTTTCTGCTGGTAATTTTAACCAATTACTCACTTGCTCTAAACGACTATCAATACTCGATTTTTCAGAATATTTATAATAATAGGTTGGCATTTTTCCTTGAATAGGAGCTTCTGAACCAGGCCAATAGTAACAAGCACTTAGCATGCCTTGTTGCTCTGCTAAGACCCAAAGCGGCGTTCCACCATACCATTTTGCATCAGTAACTGCCTTTGCATTACCCAATGAATAGCGCTCTTGTGTTTCTCGATCGTACATGGTGTTTCCAACCAATCCGTGATGTCCTGGGTACAATCCCGTTACAATCGAATAATGATTGGGAAACGTTACAGAAGGATAAGAAGGAATCAGCGATTCAGCTTGGGTACCTAAGGTTGCAAATTCCGCCAAAAACTTCGCTTGGTGTTTTTCAATATAGTCATAGCGAAAACCATCCAAGGAAACTAAAATAACATAAGGGCTTTCTTCTTTTTCAGGCGTATTTTTTCGGTCTTCTATAATCATTTGTTTTTCTATTTCTTGTGCTTGTAGAGTCAAACTCCCACCTACAAGGAATAAAGTCAATATGGACCAGGCAAATTTTTTCATGTTTATTGAAATTTAGATATTCAAATATCAACAGATAAATTCACTCCCACAAAGGAATTGCTTACTTTTAGCATTTAATTTAAAGATGAGTCAAATGAAAACGATAGGAATACTCGGTTGTGGTTGGTTGGGTTTACACCTGAGCCAATACCTTCTGAATAAGGGATATAGCATCAAGGGGTCTACAACTAGTGAAGCGAAACTACCCGAATTGCAGGCCGCGGGGATTACCCCTTATCTTGTTAATTTACAAGAGGTAAAGGAAGACCAAATCCATTCTTTCTTAACCGATGTCGATGTAGTAATCCTCACTATTCCGCCAATACGAGGTGAAGAAAGCGATTTATACCAGCAAAGTTTTGCTCGGTTGCTTCCTTACCTCAATCAACATGGCATTCAAAACGTAATCATGATGAGCTCAGTTTCGGTTTATGCACCACAAGAGCACGAAGTAACGGAAGAAAGTAGCGCTTATAGTAATGACCCGACGAGCAAGCAGATTCTAGCGGCGGAACAGGTCTTACTTCAAACCTCCGAACTAACGACCTGCATTTTGCGTTTAGGTGGCTTATTTGGCCCTGATCGCAAGCCTGTACGTTATATTGTGAATCGCGGTATCCTCGAAAACCCTGAATTGCCAGTAAACATGATTCATCTTCGCGATATCCTACAGTTTACTGCAGCTCTACTCGATCAAGGTTTTTCCGCAAACGAAGTATTTAATTTAGTTTCGCCTCAATATAGCAACCGTTTGGATTATTACACTCAAGAGGCAGAGGAACTAGGATTAACCCTTCCTCCTTTAGGGCAAAATGACTGGACAACTTTTCGTAAAATAGCTGGAACTAAGATTGTAAAACAAACAGGACTTGATTACCAAAAAGCATAAAAAAAGGAGGTTTTTCAACCTCCTTTTCTATTTAATCTAGTATCATTTCAGGAATATCTCCTTCAATAATTAGCTCTACTTCTGTTGCCTTGATGATGTCTTCGACTGAAACGCCTGGCGCTCGTTCTACCAATTTCATCCCCTTTGGAGTCACTTCCAACACCGCTAACTCTGTAACGATTTTTTTCACACATCCTACTCCCGTTAATGGCAATGAGCATTTTTTCAAGATTTTAGATTCTCCTGCTTTATTCACATGCATCATCGCCACGATGATATTTTCTGCAGAAGCCACTAAATCCATCGCTCCTCCCATTCCTTTGACCATTTTACCTGGAATTTTCCAGTTGGCAATGTCCCCTTCTTCCGAAACTTCCATCGCTCCTAAAATAGTTAAATCCACATGCTTTCCTCTAATCATACCAAAACTCGTTGACGAATCAAAGAAAGACGCGCCTGGTAAGGTTGTTATGGTTTGTTTTCCTGCGTTAATAAGGTCAGCATCTTCTTCTCCTTCAAAAGGGAAAGGTCCCATCCCTAAAACGCCATTTTCACTTTGAAAATCAACATTCATTCCTTCAGGTACGTAATTAGCCACCAGTGTTGGGATACCAATACCTAGGTTTACAAAAAATCCATCTTGTAATTCTTTTGCAATACGCTTTGCAATACCTACTTTATCTAACATAATTTCTCTTTAAACGGTTGGTTGATTACTTTTTTTCGCGAACAGTGCGTTGTTCGATTCTCTTCTCGTATTTTTCACCTTGGAAAATACGTTTCACAAAAATACCCGGTACGTGAATTTCGTTTGGGTCTAGTGTTCCAATAGGTACTAATTCTTCAACCTCAGCCACGGTGATTTTTCCCGCACCTGCCATACATTCATTAAAGTTTCTCGCTGTTCCTTTAAAAATTAAATTTCCTGCTTCATCTCCTTTCCATGCTTTTACAATAGCAAAATCTGCATCAAAAGCTTCTTCTAAGATATGAGGTTTTCCATTGAAAACGCGTACTTCTTTACCTTCGGCAACTTCCGTTCCATACCCCGCTGGAGTAAAGAAAGCGGGAATTCCCATCTTAGCAGCTCTACATTTTTCTGCTAAAGTTCCTTGTGGAGTCAACTCAACTTGTAGTTCTCCTGACAACATTTGACGTTCAAACTCTGCATTTTCACCAACATAGGAAGAGATCATCTTGTCAATTTGGTGTTTTTGCAACAACAAACCTAGACCAAAATCATCTACTCCTGCATTATTCGAAATACACGTTAAGCCTTTAGTATTCTTGCGAACAAGCTCTGCGATTGAGTTTTCAGGTATTCCACACAATCCAAAACCACCAAGCATTATCGTCATATTATCTTGAACATCAGCTAATGCTTCCTGAACATTGGCTACTTTTTTGTTTATCATAATCTTTGGTTTAATTAACTGCTCTAAAGTATAAAAAAAACGCCTTTAAAAAAAGGCGTTTTTTTTATTAGAAATCAAATTCATTTGTATCGAGTTCTTCGTTATCTGTATCGGCTTCTTGTACAATTTTGGTACAATCCACGCGAATCGATAATCCTTCCGGTACTTCGAAAGCACCTTTGGAAACCTGTAGGGTTTTATCTGCGTAACATTTGTTCATAAATAAACCCCAAATTGGAAGTGACATGGTTGCACCTTGCCCATATAGCATCGTTTTAAAGTGAGCTGCACGATCATCATTTCCTACCCAAACACCAGTGGCAAGATTTGGCACCATACCGATAAACCAACCGTCACTGTTATTCTGTGTTGTCCCAGTTTTACCCGCTATAGGATTCGTAAACTTATACGGGTGTCCAGTCACGCGCTTGTATCCAGGTCCTTGCCAAGTGGTTCTTAAACGAACCCCTGATCCACTTTCCGTTACGCCTTCCAATAGTTTGACCACGGTATAAGCCACATCCTTACTCAAGACATCTTTGGTCTCTGGAACGGCATTAAACAAAATCACTCCATTTTTATCTTCAATTCGCGTAACGAATATTGGTTTTACATAAATTCCTTGGTTTGCAAACGTACTATACGCTGCAACCATATCGCTTACTGTAATATCAACAGCTCCTAAAGCAATCGCTGGACTCTGAGGGATATCAGCCGAAACACCTAAATCACGGGTCATATTCACCACTGCTTTGGGTCCTACTTTATCCATCAGCTTAGCCGTAACTGTATTCACCGATCCGGCTAACGCTTGTTTCAACGTCATAATTCCCTTATAACTTCTATTTGAGTTTTGCGGAGACCAATCTTGACTAATTCCGTATCGTCCTTTTGGCATGGTAAACGGAGAGTCAATAATAGAATCACAAGGCGAATAGTGTAATTGTTCAATCGCTGTAGCATATACAAATGGTTTGAATACCGACCCCACTTGTCTTGCTCCTTGTCCTACGTGATCGTATTGGAAATGTTTGTAATTGATCCCCCCAACCCAAGCTTTGATATGACCTGTTTGCGGTTCCATTGACATCAATCCCGTTTGCAAGAAATGCTTGTAATAGATAATCGAATCGCGTGGTGTCATTACCGTATCAATTTCTCCTTTCCAAGAGAAAATGCGCATTTCTGTTTTTACCTTGAATGAATTCAGGATTTCCTCTTCCGATTTTCCTTGATCCTTCATTTGACGCCAACGCTCCGATGTTTTCATCGCACGGTTGATAATCGCCTCCGTTTCTTTATCTGTAATATTAAAGAACGGAGCATTTTTATTGTTTTTTTGCTGAACAAAGAACTCTTCTTGTAAATTACTGATGTGTTCTTGTACTGCTTCTTCTGCATATTTTTGCATACGTGAATCAATCGAAACATAGATTTTTAATCCATCTCGATAAATATCATAGGTTGTTCCGTCTTTTTTCGGGTTTTCTTTGACCCAACGGCGCATATAATCGCGTAAATACTCTCTAAAATAGGTTGCGATTCCCTCTCTATGACTCTCTGGTGTAAAGTGCAAAGACAAAGGTAATTCTTGCATACGCAGACTCTCTTCCTTAGAGATAAACTCATTCTTTGCCATTTGGTGCAAAACGACATTGCGTCTTTTTTGCACGAGTTCAGGTCTTCTTACTGGGTTGAAATAGGCTGGATTTTGTAACATACCCACCAACATCGCTGCTTCATCAATGGTTAAGTCTTTTGGTTCTTTACCCAAATATACTTTAGCCGCTGATCGAATTCCTACCGCATTATTTACAAAGTCCGCTTTGTTTAAATACATCGTTAGGATTTCTTCTTTGGTATATTGGCGTTCTAATTTAATCGCAATTACCCATTCCTTTGCTTTTTGTGTAATACGCTTTGCTAGATTGCGAGATCCCTCCCCGTGGAAGAGCAATTTCGCCAACTGTTGTGTAATCGTACTCGCCCCACCGCTACTTCCTACAGAAGTCACCGCACGTAATGTTCCTCTAGCATCAATCCCCGAGTGCCCATAAAAACGTTCGTCTTCTGTTGCGATCAAGGCCTGAACCAAATGCGGAGGTAAATCCTCAAACTTCACGGGAACGCGATTTTCTAAATAAAATTTCCCAATGGTCTTTCCATCAGAAGAAATAATTTCAGTTGCGACATTACTTGACGGGTTTTCTAACTCATCAAAGGTTGGCATAGCGCCGAAAACTCCCCAAGAAGCACAAAGGAAAAATAAGATAATAGCCACCCCTAAGCCTAAAAAGGCAAGCCAAAAAGCTGTGATATACTTTTTGAAATTTGTGGCATTTTTATTCGTTTGTTTTTTGTTTTTCATACAACTTTAAAAAACTTATTCTGCTTTTTCGATACTAAATCCTATTTCACTTACGCCCGGTAGCGCAGCAACACCTTCTACATCACCTAGGGCTCTAACCGCTTGTTCTAGCGTAACTTTATATTTTCCTGTTTCATCAAACGTATAGTGTTGTTTCAACCACAGTTTGCTTTCCTTTACATCTGAAAACCCATTGCCTAGCAACGCTCCATTTGGATCTGCCATTTGAAACTGAATCGTATCAATGACAATTGCCGTACTGGGTTTGTAAATTTTACAAATTACAAACATATTGCTGTACGGATAGTTGTTATTCACTCGAACGTTCATAAACAAATCATGAGGCGTTACGGTATCTTGAACCTCCCAGACAAAAGTTTTAACGTCATTTTTTTCCCACGCTCCTTGTGTAGGTTGGAATTCATCAAAAATGACGTTATTCTCGTGTTTACAGCTCATGAACAAGCTACACACGAGGATCAACACTACATAATAAAAACTAGTTGTTTTCACCGTCTTGTTTATTTGTTGGGTTTGTATTGGGATTCGCAGGTCGAGGTTTGCGCGGTTTCGGTTTATTTGACCTTGGCTTTTGCGTTTTATCTGCTCCGCCTTCACCTCCTACCTTCGATTCTCTATTTTCGGTTTTCTTTTCTGGTCTGCCTGCAGGTCGTTCCTTACGATCTATTGGTTTACGTTCTGGCCTGCCCTCTGCTTTTCCTTCCGTTTGACGCTCTGGTCTACCGCCTGCTCTTTCTTTGCGATCCGTTGGTTTACGCTCAGATCTACCCTCAGTTCTGCTACTCGTTTTACGATCTCCTTCTCTGCTTTCTGGTCTTTCGTTTCCTTCTGCCGTTTTAGTAGGTCGGTTCTTCGGTCGGCGTTTTCGATCCTCCCTTACGGTTGAACCTTCTCGGTTATCACCTGTTTTTGCCTCTGTTGCTTTACCAGAGCTATTTCCATCGCGATCCCCAGATTTTCCTTTTGCTTTTGTGTTTTTTCTTCTGCGTTTCGGCTGATCAAAACGCGTTACACTATCTTGTTCCACCGCATTTTGGAAGTGATCTTTATCTGAAGGAACCTCCTCACTGTAACTCTCAAGTTCATTTCCTTTTTCATTTTGTGCATTTAGCTCCAAAATCTCCTTTACTTGTTCCGTAGTCAACACGTACCAATTGGCGGAATTATTGGCATAAGCAAACCACATTTGTGCCTTGAAAATATCAATTTTTTGACAGAAAGCAATACCTTTTACTGTCATTAATTTCGTATCCGAATCTGGCATATCTTTCAATGCTTCTAAATACGTATCCAATTCAAAATTTAAACAACACTTCAATTTTCCACATTGTCCTGCTAATTTTTGCGGATTCAGGGACAATTGTTGGTAACGGGCAGCAGCCGTATTTACGCTGCGGAAATCCGTTAACCACGTAGAGCAACACAACTCTCTTCCACAAGATCCAACCCCACCTAAACGCGCGGCTTCTTGTCGGAATCCCACTTGTTTCATCTCAATGCGGATACTGAATTCCCTTGCAAATTCTTTAATTAACTGTCTAAAATCGACACGCTCACTCGCAGTGTAGTAAAACGTAGCTTTTGATCCATCTCCTTGAAATTCAACATCTGATATTTTCATCTCTAGGTTTAAATTGATGGCAATTTCTCTTGCTCGCATTCGAACAGGTTCTTCTTTTTCTCGAACTTCCTGCCAAATATCAATATCTTTTTGTGTAGCCTTACGGTAGATTTTCAAGATTTCACCGTCTGGATCTGCTTTCTTCTTTTTCATCTGAACCTTAACGAGTTCACCAACTAAAGAAACAATACCCACATCATGTCCTGGTGAAGTTTCCGTTGCAACGATATCTCCCATTGCAATGGTCATTCCACTTGGATAACGATAAAAATCTTTTCTTCCGTTCTTAAATCGAACTTCCACTATATCAAAAATGCTGTCTGAATTTGGGTAAACCATATTTGACAACCAATCAAAAACTGCTAATTTATTACAGCTGTCTGTTCCGCATGTTCCGTTACTCTGACACCCACGAGGGACGCCATTACTATCTATCTTCGTTGAACAATTTGTACAAGCCATGTATGTATTTATGTATTTATATATTAATCCTCCTCAACAAAGGGAGGAATTATTTTCTCACTTTTCGTTGTAAAGATACTATTTTTTTATAGGCCGATTCAAGATTTTTTAACCCCGCTATTGAAAAGTCCATTACTGAAATTTGAGCTTCCTATACAATATACTTTATTTTAGACAAACAAAAAAAGAGGTAAAACAAAAAAGCTCGGACGATGCCGAGCTTTTCTATTTGTATTATACCATTTATTATTCAAATGTAAAACCTGAAACTAAGAAGTTATCCCAAGCTACTGAACCTCCAATTTTCAAAGAAAGGATTGGTTTATCAACGGCTGAATTATAAGCACCTTTCAACGTACTTAAGTCCAAAATCACCTTTGTCCAAGCCCCATTTGTATCAATTGAACCTGCATAGCTATTGCTTTTTGCACCATTTACTGTTACATCAGCACTACCGTTAATCGATCCTAAGTTGAAAGCCGAGAATTTATCACCATGTTGATTTGGCGTTGATTCTTCATCTGGTCCATAGACATTAATAGATAATGATTTTGATGCGGTTCCTTTGATCCAAAATACAATTTTTGTTTTACCTGTCGCGATGTCTTTTCCACTTATGTTTTTTGCAGTAAACACATATGGATTTTTAGCAACATTCGCATGGTTAATAATTAACGCATTTTCTCCTGCTCTAGGACCATTTCCGTTTCCTTTGCTGTAAACCGATCTATCTGGAGTAATCTTATCATCATAAGAAGCAGCGTCGAAATCACTCCAGTTTTTAAAATCAGAACCAAAGAACACTAAATTTCCTAAAGATTCACCTGTTTCTCCACCTGGATTTTCTCCACCATTATCATCATCATTTACTGGTGTACCATCTTCAAAGCGGATTTCGTCGATTACTAAATCATATTCCGCTTTATTTCCAGTTCTGAATCCAATAAAGCTACCTGTTCCTGCCGTGTGAATATTTCCGTTTAACTCTGTTAAATCTAGGATAATTTTCACCCATTTCCCTTGTGTATCAATTGTACCCGTATAAACATTGGTTGTATTTCCAGAAGCTTTTCCATCGAAAATAGTTTCTTCCATATTCGGTTTAACCACTTTACTTGTCGTTACATTCTCTAAGTTGTAAGCATGGTAGTTCGTTCCATTTGCTTTATACACATTAACAGACAATGATTTATCCGCAGTTCCTTTCAATAAGAAAGATACTTTTGTAGCATCTGTTGGCATTTTTACTTTCTCTACAGAGAATAAAAATCCATTTGAAGCTCTTGTTCCTTTAACCGCTAGTCCTCTACTGTTATTCCATCCTTGACCATCTGCTTTTTGAGCCGAAGGATCACTTAACGCATTTTTATAGATTGAAGCTAAAAACTTATCCCAATCTTCAAAATCAGCCCCTGGGAAAGCTAAGAATTTACCTGGTTCAACTACGATATCGTTTGGTTCTTCTGGGTTAACTGGTTTTTCACTTTTAAATCGCGGTTGTTGTAAACTAAGATCCTCCCATTTTCTAGGCACAAACTGATAATCTTTACCATACTTAGTCATTACCCCTGTCATTGAACCACTTTTTGCTGGAACTGTGCGCTGTGAAAAATTATGTGCTTGTTCAGCCACACGGAAAAAAACATTCTCCGATACTTCTACTTTCGATTCAATCCCAACATTGGTTGCTCTATTGGTAGCCGAAACTAGATTGTTCTCGTCCCAGAACAGTTTACCAGTAAATTCTTCTTTAAATTGAACATCAGAAATCGTAACTAATTTACCTAAGTACTTTTTACTAATTGCGTCTTTTAACGTTACTTTATTGTTGAATTTCTTATCGAATTCTTCACCTGTAATGGTTTTACAAGATCTAAAAATTGAGGTTTTATAATCCGTAAGTGCAGCTGGGTAAGCACTACCATCTTCTTTTATTCCGATGGTTAATACGTCGTTGTCAATTCTCGTATACAAATCTTTCAATTTGATAAAGATTACTCGACCTACAGGATAACTACCTGTTGTACCACTTTTGTTGATTTTGATACGAGCAGAGAATTGTCCGTCTTCAGAAACGATGTACAAATCTTTGTAAAAGTTTCCTCCAGCATCACTAGAAACCACAACTCCCGAAATAATATCATTTTCTGTATACTGTTTCAACGAAGTAGTAGAAGAAACAGCTGTAACATCTAAAATGGTCTTATTAGGTGTTAGATTCACTTCTTTACAATTATCCAAACTTGGCACTGTAAAGTCATCATTCTTTGCACAACTGGTCCATAATAAACCAGCGAATGATAAATAAACTATAGATTTTAAAAATGTTTTCATATTTGAATGTATGTAAGTGTAATTAGAAATTATAGTAAACATTTACAAAGAAGTTACGTCCAAATCCGTACCAATACTTGTTTGCAAAAGTATTATATCCACTTCCTGTATTAAAACTCTGGCTATTGTTTAGGATTTCTTGTTTGTAGTTAGCATTTCTTGCTTGTTCAAATCCACCAGTTTTATAATGTTTATTAAATACGTTATTTATACTTGCGAAGAACCCGATGATATTTCTATTTTGCAATCTCCATGATTTACCTCCCGTAATATTTACCAAAGTAAAATCATTTAATTTTTCTTGTTTTAGAAGATCATGCGCTACTTCTTTATCTAATAACCCAAATTGTTGACCTGGGAATTCAGGATCCATAACAAAATTATTGGTTCTACGCAATGCTGAAATATTCGTGTAAGCATCTGCCATATAGTTCACGTTTGCTCCAACCCACCAGAATTTTGGATCACTATATTCTAATCCTAATGAAAGGGCTGTTTGAGGTCCGTTTCCAATTTTATAATTTTTCAAATAAGCTTCACCATAATCAAACACTTGTGCTAAATTATCTGAACTCAAGCGAATATTTGGATTATTCGTATAGAAGGATTGTCCGAATGCAATAGCAGAAGTTGCTTTTAACGTAGTGGTAATTTTATACTCTGCCCCTATTTCCAATCCTAAACTACGTTTGTTTACTCCTGTTAAAATTTCAGAAACAAATCCATTTCCATTATTATATATTTGTCCTTCAGCATCAACAAGACCTGCTCCATCAGCATAATAGAAATTAATTTGATTTGCATTCTTAATTTCTGTAATATACCCCGTAGCACGTACTCTCGCTTTCGGTGTTCTCAAAATATAGCTTACATCTGCACTTAACACATCTTCGTTTCCAATATTTGGTATAACGTAATTGTTTACACGTGCATTAGCAAATGTATTCTTCATGGAAGGTGCTTGGTTATAGTACGCCACATTTGTCGTTATTAAATGCTTGTTCGTAATATGAATGGTAGCTCCCCCTTTGAATCCAAAGTTGTTAAAACTTACTTGTCCACTTTTACCATAAGAATGATCTCTGTACACGGCATTTTGATACAATCCTTCTCTTTCATAAGCCGTATACCCGATGTTTTGAGCCACATAGAAATTAACTTTTCTGTAGTTAAATCTAAATTGTGTGAATACATCAACGATATCAGCAAACGTATTGTAATTATAACCGAAAGTATCTCCATCTCCAACCATACGGTTTGGATGTCTTAAATCGCTGTGTTGATTATCACCTTTTTGGTACGTATCAATATCTAAGTAATAATCTCCTCCTAATAAATCAACCATTTTTTTGAAATACTGTGTTTTTACTCTTCGGTAATTCACTCCAGCATCCAATGTTACTACATCACTTAAAATGGATTTAAAATTAGAGTTGAAAGACAAGGCATTTTCTTCTTGTCTATCCTCATATAAGACAATTTTACTTCTATTTGCAACAGCACCTTGATCTCCAATCTTTACAGGATTTTGATTTAAAGCATAAATATCATCCCAATCTATTTGTCCGTTATTGAGAAAGTACTGTCTTGCATCCGCTGCTCCAGAAGCATTTGGTGTCCAAGCCCAACTATCTCTATTGTGCTTATTCATAAACGAACTAGGCATTTTTTGGTAATAGGTCGGATCTGGATTTAAGTTATCTTGATACCCTAAACGGCTATTTGCAATATGACCAAATTGATATCCAACTGTGGTATTCAACGTGTTTTTATCGTCAATTTTCCAATAATGCGTTAAAGTAAAGATTGGTTCTTCCACATCTTTATAGCGAGAATTTCTTTTATCTCCCCCTTGCCAACCCCAATAGGAGTTGTATTTATATCCTTTTAGATCCACTTGCTCATCGGTAACAGGTGAATTTTTACCTCTTTTATTCTGAGCATAAATGGCACTAAGGTTCACGCTATGATTATCGTTAAATTTCTTCTCAATCGAAGCAAATACAGATAATGCGTCATAGTTTGTTCCTTCTACTCTTCCTTCATTCGCTCCGCGGTAAGACGCAGAAACGACATAAGCCCATCCGTCTTTATCCAATCCTGAGGAATGGATAGCATACGGTCTCCAATTATAGTTGGTGTCTGATCCAGAAAAACCAACTTTTGTTCCTTGTCTAATGTGAGACGCTCTTGTGCTGATTGATTGTGTGCCCAAGATTCCTCCAAACGTGTAATCATTAGGAGTTGTTCCTGTGTAATACGTTTGATTTCTTGTTGCATCATTCAATCCACCCCAGTTCCCCCATTGTGGTCTACCGTCGTGAACTTTGTTCATTACCACTCCATTGATTAAAGTTCTTCCGTACTCGTTGTCAAGACCACGAGTTCTAAAGAATGCTTGTCCCCAATTGTAAGCAGCAGCTTGTTCAAAAGGATCTTTAGTGGCTTGTAAAAGACCCGCTGAACTTTCAGATCCTGAGTCATCATCACCTAAGTCGTTCTCTGTCAAAGTGATTAACCCCAATTGCATTTGAGAAGTTATATCCTCTTCTAAAAGAATGGTACCTAAATCAACATTTTGATTTTCTGATACTTCAACAGGAAGATACTTTGTCGTATAACCGGTGTAAGAGATTACGACTACTTGTTCTCCTGTTTTAACATCCTTTAAAAGAAAAACACCCTCGTTGTTTGTTAAAGTAGAAAGATTAGAACCTTGTACTCTAGCTACCACTGCATTGATAGCTTGATTAGATTTGGTGTCTACGACTTTCCCTTTAATCTCCTGATATTCTTGCGCAAACGTAGTGAATGTTTGAACGGACAAGAATAAAACAAATAAAAGTTTCCTCATAAATTTTAAAAAAATGATTAAAGCGCTAATTGTGAAAAAAACCTTAATAGTTATTTCACAGTACAAAAATAAGTTATTAAAAGAATATGAACTATTTTTGTACTTGTTAAATGATTAGTTTTACTTTAATTTAATATTAGCATGCACAAAAAATTTAAACACGTACTATTAATTGGTCTTTTTTTCAGCCTTGGAATGGTGGCTCAAGAAAAGAAGTATCTCATTTCGACAATTGCTTTCTACAACTGTGAGAACCTATTTGATACCATTAGAGACCCCAAGATTTATGATGAGGAATGGACGCCAAATGGTGCTCAATCTTGGACAAAGAAAAAATATGAGAAAAAAGTACACAACCTATCTCGTGTAATGTCTCAAATCGGAACCGACGAGAATCCAAAGATGCCATCAATTATTGGTGTTGCGGAAGTTGAAAACAGAGGCGTATTAGAAGACCTTGTTAATGACCCGCAAATGGTACCTGGAGATTATGGTATCGTTCACTATGATTCGCCTGATAAACGTGGAATTGATGTTGGTCTATTGTATTCAAAGAAAGACTTTGTACCCACTAGTTCAAAGGCCGTTCCTTTATACATTTACGATCAATTTAAAAGAAGTAAAACTACAGGAGAAGCAAAAAGAATTTATACTCGCGATCAATTAGTAGTAACTGGTTTATTAAATGGGGAGGAAGTACATTTCATCGTTAATCACTGGCCATCACGTGTGGGCGGTGAGAAAGTAAGTAGTCCCAATAGAGAAGCTGCGGCGGCATTAAATGTCAAAATTATTGATTCGCTACAAGCTATTAATCCCAATGCAAAAGTCATTACCATGGGCGATATGAATGATGGACCTTATAATGCAAGTATCAAAAAAGTACTACAAGCAGAGGGTAAAAAATCAAAAGTAAAGCCACAAGGGATTTTCAACCCTATGGAAAAAATGGCAAAAGATGGTTTAGGTACATTAGCCTATAGAGATGCTTGGGATGTTTTTGATCAAATGCTTTTAACCGAGCCCTATTTAACTGAAGGCTATGATTCTTGGAAATATTGGAAAGCCAAAATCTTTAAAAAACCTTTTATGGTTCAATCTGAAGGTCAATATAAAGGATATCCATTAAGAAACAGCAATAGTGAACCTGGATTCAGCGATCACTTCCCTGTATATATCTATTTAATAAAAGAATTAAAATAATAAAAACGAGCTAGAAAAACCTAGCTCGTTTTTTTATTCCTTGTATCTGGGCGTATTTTTTACTCGTCTAGTGCCTTCTCAAGCATGAGAAGCTCTAGGGCAGAACGCTATCTATTGCGTATCTTCTTCTTGTTCCTCAACCTCTTCTGCTAGCTGTCCATCTTCAAAGCGGATTTCATCTATAACTACATTATACTTATTCTGGCTCCCATTTGTTTGACCTCCATATTTAAACGCAATTAATGGACCAACACCTGAAGTATTATAAGCAAAACCATCAATATCCAAAATAATTTTAATCCAATTCCCTTTTGTATCAATAGTTCCTTTATAAATATTAATATTTTTTTGTTCTTTATTCGTTTTTGTTGGCTTTACATGTTTACTTGTACTCACGTGTTTCAAATTATAGGCAACATACGTTCCGTCCTGTTGATACAAATTAATAGACCAGGATTTATCAAACGCTGTTCCTTTCATTAAAAAAGAGAGTTCCGTTGCTTGTTTAGGCACCTTAACACCTGTTACAACAAACGCATTTTCTGTTTTTTCAGGCTCACCAACAAACTGTAATCCCGTTGAATTTCTCCAACCGCCTCCATCAACACTCGTTCCTAGTTTTATACCAGAAGATGTTAGAACTCCATTAAAGGCCTCCCAATCTTCAAAATCAGCACCAGGGAAGGCCAGATACTTTCCAGGTTCAACCGCTATTTCATTAGAAGCTCCTGGGTCTGTTGGGTCAATAGTATCCACAATAAAAGCGTCTTGGTTTAGCTGTATATCCGCTAAACTCCGAGGATAAAATTGAATTTGATTTTGGAACTTATCAGCGATACCCGTGATGGAACCGCTATTTTCTGGTATACTATAATCAACAAAATCGTTTGAAAATCGACTTGTCCTAATAAATATAGTATTCCCCTTTTCATCAACAACCTTTCGTAACGTCTGTTTTTGTTGGTCTACCTCCTGAGGATCATAAAGCGTTTTTCCAACGATACTGCGTTCAAATTGTACGTGATTAATCGTCACCAATTTACCGATAAAATCTTCTCCATTCGTCAGGTCTTCTAGTGTAATAGCATGATTATATTGCTCGAAATTTTCTACTGGTTCACAATATTTACTCAAATAATGCTTGACTGCATTTTTTGCTATTGCGTCTACAGACTGATTTCCTTTTCCTGAAGTATAGATTCCTCCTCCAAGGGTTAGTTTGTCGTAATTCTTTTGAATATACAAGCCTTCAAGGTTTAAATTCACTTGTGTCCCAGGCGGAAATTGAACGAAGGATGCTCCCATTTCGATACTAAGAATAGCTAATTGCTCTGTATGTTCATCGATAATATATAGCTTATTATAAAAATTTCCCCCTTCATCACTCGATATGACCACACCTGAAATAATATCTTTTGCAGGATATAACTTGATGTATTGATTGGCAAACTGTTGGATATCTTCAATGCTTTTATTGGCTGCTTCTTGTGAGGGCACACAGTCTAAGGGTGGTATTGAAAAATTATCAGTATTGGCACAATGAATCAGAAAGAAACTAACGGTAATTCCTGAAAATATATATTTGATTCTTGCTTTCATTCGTTGATTTTTTTAAAAGTTGTAATACATAGTAACAAAAAAAGTGCGCCCATACCCATACCAATATTTAGTACCAAAAACCGGATGCCCACTTTGTGTTCGGGCCATTTCTTGTGCATAATTTGCATTCCTCGCTTGTTCAAAACCTCCTGTTTTAAATTTTAAATTCAACACATTATTTATAGAGGCGAAGAATCCGATAATCGTTCGATTTGGAAATCTCCAAGACTTACCTCCAAATAGATTAAACAACGTCATAGGATTTAATTTTTCTTGGCGTAAACTCCTTCGTAATTTTTCTTCTGTTAAATCGGAGAACACCTGTCCCATCGCATCGGGATCTTCTACGAAATTAGCCGTTCTTTTTAAAGCCGAAATAGCGACATAAGCATCTGCTAAATAATTTATATTAGCAGCGATAAACCAAAATTTAGGATCGCTATATTCCAACCCCAAAGAAAAAGCAGTCTGAGGGCCATTAGATAGTCTGTAGTTTTTTAAATATGCTTTTCCAAAATCAAATGACTTCGTTGCTTGATCAGCATTTAATTGAATAGCGGGATTCTGTGTATAATATGCAGTTCCAATCCCTGCTGCCACGTTAACTTTAATTGTTGCACTCAGTTGATAAGCACCTCCCAATTCAATTCCTATCGTTCGTTTTCCCACATTCGTAAGTGTTTCAGAAACAAACGCTCCCCCCGTTGAATTTAATAATTGACCTGATGGATCGGTAATTCCAATACCATCCGCATAATAAAAATTCATTTGAGTTCCATTTTTGATCTCAACTAAATACCCAGATAGTCTTATATTAAATCGGGGACTTCTCAACATATAGCTGCCGTCTATACTAAAAACACCTTCATTTTTTAGACCTGCTGTTAAGGTATTATTCATTCTTACATTAGCAAAGACCAGTTTACCATAAGGCACTTGGGTATAATAGGCCATAGTTAGGCTAAAGGCATGTTTTCCTGTAATATAATAAGTAAGTCCTCCTTTAAAACCAAAGTTATTCCAGTCAACAAGAGCACTTTTACCCAACGAATTAGCATCATACATGGGATTTCTGTAATGTCCCTCTCTTTGATAGGTAGCATAACCAATATTTTGTGCCAAATAAAAAGTCAGCGAACGATACTCACCTATAACTTGAGAAAACACATCCACAACTTGAGTCAAAACATCATAATTATATCCAAATCGCCCTCCTTTACCTACAATTCTTTGGGGAGTATTTAAATCACTATCTTGTAATTCATGAGGTAAAAAGGTATCCACATCCAAATAGAATTCACCTCCGAGTAAATCAACTATTTTTTTATAATTTGTAGATTTTATTTTGCGATAATTCGTTCCTATCGTAAACTGAAGTTTATCGTTTAAGCGTGTATGAAAGGAGGAGTGAAATAATAAAGCTTGGTCTTGTTGTCGATCTTCATATAAAACAATCTTGCTTTGCTTCTTACCTGATTGATTAATGCGATAAATTGTTTCCCAATCAACTTGACCTCCTTCAACAAAAGATTGTCTAGTTTGTTCTGCTTGATTTAATAGCGCTTGTGTGCTTTCTTTAAATGGATCATCATGGGGTAACTGATTAAACTCTTCTGGAGTCATTGCCCAATACTTGGGAGCAATCTTTGAAAAAAAATAACTAGGAAGAAATTTATAATACGTTGGGTCAGGATTCAAATTATCCTGATACCCCAAACGACTAGTAGAAAGATGTCCAAATTGATAGCCAATGGTTGTTGTCAGAGCACTATACTCACTAATCGTCCAATGATGATTGAGCAAGAAAAGCGGCTCTTCCACTTCCTTATACCGAGCATTTCTCTTTTTATCCTCTTGCCAACCCCAGTAGGAGTTGTAATTCATTCCCTTTAAAGCCACATATTCATCTGTAACTGGCGCCGTTTTACCTCTTTTATTACGAGCATAAATAGCAGAAAAATTCACACTATGTTGTTCATCTATTTTTTTCTCTACAGCTGTAAATAAAGATAAAGCATCGTAATTAGTACCTGGTGTATAGCCTTCTTTGGCCCCTCGATATGATCCCGAAAAAGTATAGGCCCATCCTTTTTTATTTAGTCCAGAAGCATAAATAAAATAAGGGCGCCATTTATAATTGGTTGTGGAGCCCGAAAAACCAATTCGCTTCTTTTTTCGAGTATGGGAAGCTCTTGTTTCGATAGCCTGTACGCCCAAAATACGCCCAAAATTCACAGGTGCAGTCATAGAGCCAAGTGATACGGTTTGATTTTTCATTGCGTCGTTTAAACCACCCCAATTGGCCCATTGTGGACGTCCATCATAGGTCTTATTCATGACAAGTCCTTGCACTGCAACTGTGCTATATTCGCTATCGAGTCCACGAACGCGATAAAAAGCTTGGCCCCAATTAAAAGCAGCAGCTTGAGAAAAGGGATCTCTGGTGGCTTGTAACAAACCGAAAGAAGCATCCGTACTTCCATCATCCTCTTCCAAGTCTTGTTCATGCAACGCAATGATACCTAAATTCAACTCCCTCTCAAAGTCCTTCTCAAAAAAAACATGGCCCATATCAATTGTTTGTTCTACTCCTGTCTCAACCGCTACATACTTGGTGATAAATCCAGGAAAGGAAAAAACAATCTTATAGGAACCACTTGGAATAGAAGGAATAGAAAATAAACCTTGATCATCTGTCAACGCAGTGTACATCGTTCCTTCCAAATGCAGCACTACCCCCTGCACAGGTGTATGAAGTTTAGCGTCGATCACTCGTCCTTTTATTTCATATAAAAGTTGAGCCTGCACCCCAAAGGGTATGAATAATAAAACATAAAAAAGCAAGTTCTTGGGCATAGTCTACGGAAATTAAAAAAGAAAATCACGTACTAATTAAACCAACAACTATGCCTTTACATCCTAATTATCAGAATTTTACATATAAATATCAAATAAAAGAAGTAAATAGATAAAACAAAAAAACGAGCTAATTAGTAGCTCGTTTTTTTTATCACTTCTCTCTCTTACTAAATAAATAATCGATCGATAATTTCTCTTCCATAAATAAGAGATATTTTTTCCACGAAAGACTCAAAACTGTAATGCGCTTCCTGATTTGCTTTATCGGAGATGGTTCGAATTACAGTAAACGGAATACTAAATTCATAGCAGACTTGAGCTACAGCAGCTCCCTCCATCTCTACGCAAAGCACATTGGGCAGTGCCTTTTGCACCCCTTCTTTTTGTTCCTGGGTGGAAAAGAACTGATCCCCACTGGCTATCGTTCCATAGTAAACCTTTGGTTGTGTAATGGAAAATTTGGTCAATTCTTCATCTGTAATACATTCTTTAAGCACACTAGGCGCTAAAAATGCATCAATATGTTGAACTACTTCTTTTGCACGAGATTCACAACTCTCGAAGTACGTCTTATTCAATAACGGAATTTCATATTTTGGGCGTAAAGGTGACACGTCCATATCATATTGTACTAAATTATTAGCAACCACGACATCGCCAACCTCAATATGCGGGGCAATTCCCCCTGCCACTCCAATAAAAATAACTTCATCAACGTGAAAGTGAAGTAATAAAGCAGAAACGGTTGTAGCCGCTGCTACTTTTCCAATGCGAGAATAGACAACAACTACTTTTTGCTTTCCCAATTTTCCTTGATAGTAGGTTCTATTTCCAATTATCGTTTTTACTTGATCTTGTAAAACCGCAATAATTCCATCAATTTCTTGTGGGATAGCTCCCATTATTCCAATAATTTTAGACTCCATAGATACAATGCTTAAACCTCTCAAAAATAGCAAGAAATATTCGATTTAACGTTAGTGAACTACAAGAGAACACTAGGTACTTCCCAACAAACAAAAAGGCCATACAGTACTGTATAGCCTTTTAAAAGTATAATTAATTTGAGCTTAGTTGTTCAATGCTTCTGCACCACCAACAATCTCTAAAATTTCGTTTGTAATCGCAGCCTGACGAGCTTTGTTGTAACTTAGTTTCAACTCATCTCTCAATTCTTGTGCGTTATCTGTTGCTTTGTGCATGGCTGTCATACGTGCTCCATGTTCAGAAGCTACTGAATCAGCAATTGCTTTGAACAGTTGTGTTTTTAACGACAAAGGAATTAACGTCTCAATGATTTCTTCTTTAGAAGGCTCATAAAGATAATCAGATGCTGCAGCAGATGCGTCAGTTTCGATTGGCAATAATGGCAAAAATTGCTCTGTAACTATGATTTGAGTTGCTGCATTTTTAAACTGGTTATATACAATTTGAATGGAATCATATTTTCCATTTACAAACGCTTCCATTACATGCTCAGCGATTACGGCTGTATGCTCGAAATCAAAATGATCATATAATGAACTTTGGTTATCAACCACGTGGAATGATTTTTTTAGGATGTCATTTCCTTTCTTTCCAATCGTCAATAAATCAATGTTTGCTCCTTTGTATACGGTATTCGCTAATACACTAACTTGTTTAATAATGTTGGCATTGAAACCACCACATAATCCTCTGTTCGAAGTTACTGTAATGAACAATACATTTTTTACCGCTCTAACTTGCGAATATACACCTGAATTCTCCCCTTCTAAAGTAGAGCTAACATTTTGAATAATCTCCGTTAGCTTCTCTGAATAAGGACGCATAGCTGTAATCGTATCTGTTGCTTTTTTTAATTTTGCTGCAGATACCATTTTCATCGCAGATGTAATCTGCATTGTAGATCCAATAGAAGAAATCCTATTGCGTATTTCTTTAAGATTTGCCATTTGAAAACGTATATAATTCAGAAAGAGAATAAGCTGTTGAACCAGCTTACACTCTTTCAAAAAATTCTTAATATTTTGAAGCTAATTCTTTAGCAACTTTCTCTAAAACGCTCGTTTGTTCGTCACCGAATTTACCAGCTTTTAATTGATCTAAAACATCTCTGTGACGTGATTTAAGAGCTGCTAAGAAATCTTTCTCAAACTCTTTTACTTTGTTTACAGGAACGTTTCTCAATAAGTTTTTAGATCCAGCATAGATAATCGCTACTTGATCTTCCACTGTATATGGATCGTTAACTGCTTGCTTCAAGATTTCAACGTTTCGTTGTCCTTTTGAAATTACATTCATTGTAGCTGCATCTAAATCAGAACCAAATTTCGCGAATGCTTCTAACTCACGGAATTGTGCTTGGTCTAATTTTAATGTACCTGCTACTTTTTTCATGGATTTAATTTGAGCAGAACCTCCAACACGAGATACCGAAATACCCACGTTAATCGCTGGACGTACCCCTGAGTTGAACAAGTCAGACTCCAAGAAAATCTGTCCATCCGTAATTGAAATTACGTTTGTTGGAATATAAGCAGAAACGTCACCCGCTTGTGTCTCAATAATAGGTAAAGCTGTTAATGACCCACCACCTTTAACGAAAGGTTTGATTGACTCTGGTAAGTCGTTCATGTTTTTAGCAATTTCATCATCCCCAATAACACGAGCAGCTCTTTCTAATAATCTTGAGTGAAGGTAGAACACGTCTCCAGGGTAAGCCTCACGTCCTGGTGGTCTTCTTAAAATCAAAGACATCTCACGGTAAGCTACCGCTTGTTTTGATAAATCATCATAAATAATCAACGCTGGACGACCTGTATCACGGAAATACTCTCCAATTGCAGCACCTGCCATAGCAGAATATACTTGCATTGGCGCTGGGTCAGATGCGTTAGCCGCAACGATAATTGTATAATCTAAAGCACCTTTTTCTTCTAATGTTTTAGCAATAGCAGCCACAGTAGAAGCTTTTTGTCCAATAGCAACATAGATACAGTAAACCGGTTGACCTGCATCATAAAATTCTTTTTGGTTTAGAATTGTATCGATACAAACTGTTGTTTTTCCTGTCTGACGGTCACCAATAACTAACTCACGTTGTCCACGTCCAACTGGAATCATCGCGTCAATTGCTTTGATACCGGTTTGCAATGGTTCAGTTACTGGCTGACGGTAGATAACACCTGGTGCTTTACGCTCCAATGGCATTTCATATAAATCACCTTCGATAGGACCTTTACCATCAATTGGTTGTCCTAACGTATTTACAACACGTCCTACCATTTTCTCTCCTACGCGTAGAGAAGCGATACGACCTGTTCTTTTTACTGTAGCACCTTCGCTTACACCAACAGAAGAACCTAACAATACAATACCTACGTTATCTTCCTCTAAGTTTTGTACCATTGCTTCTAATCCGTTGTCTAATACAACTAGCTCTCCGTACTCAGCATTTGTTAACCCATATACACGAGCAACTCCATCTCCTACTTCTAGTACTGTACCTACTTCTTCTAAAGAAGCCTCAGAGCTAAATCCAGATAATTGTTTCTTTAAAATCGCTGAAATTTCAGCTGGTTTAATGTCCGCCATTTTTATCTATGTTTATACACGAAAATTCGTGCGGTGATTTTTTTTACTTAATTAATTCTCTTTTTAAAACTTGTAATTGATTTGCTAAAGAAGCATTGTATTGAACATCTCCAATCTTCAGGATAAATCCACCTAAGATTGACTCATCTACAATATTGGTAATTACCGCCTTTTTGCCAGGCGCTAATGTTTTTACTTTTTCAAGTACTTTCGCCTCTATACTAGCATCAATAGGCATTGCTGTAGTAACTGTTACTTTCTCAATACCTTTGTACAAATCGTACTGTTCTTGGAATGACAAAGCAATTGCTTCTAAAATTCCAAATCTACCATTTGCTTTTACTAGGTTAAACAACTCTTTTGTTCCCTCGTTTACCGCTGCAAATACTTCCAATAAAGCATTTAATTTCAACTGGTCTTTAACAATTGGGTTATTCAAGAAAGTCTTCAACTCACTGCTTTGAGCTATTGATTGAGAAATAAGGATCATATCCCCATTGATAGCATCAACATTTCCTTTTTCTAAAGAAACCTCAAGCATTGCTTTTGCATAACGTGCCGCCGCTCTTGTGCTTACCATAGTGATATTAGTTTAATTTTACATCATCTAACATTTTCTCAACCAATTTCGTTTGAGCTTCTTTGTTAGATAATTGATCTTTCAATAATTTTTCAGCGATTTCAATTGAAATAGATGAAACTTGCGTTTTTAAGTCAAGAATAGCCGCAGCTTTCTCGCTTTCAATTGTAGCTTTTGCTTGAGCGATTAATTTTTCACCCTGAGCTTCCGCTTCTGTTTTAGCATCAGCAATCAATTTTTCTTTGATCTCACGAGCTTCTTTTAGTAAAGTATCGCGCTCTGCACGTGCTTCAGCTAATAACTTCTCGTTATCCGCTTTTAAATTAGCCATTTCTCTTTTAGCGTTCTCTGCCGCTGCTAATGCATCAGTAATCCCCTCTTCACGAGCTTCTAAAGCATTTACAATTGGTTTCCACGCGAATTTTCCTAAGATAACAACAATTACTATCATAATAATTAGTTGCCAGAAAAATAGTCCAAAACTGAAATCGTTAATTAACTTATCCATTATCTAAAATTATACTTTTTAATACCTGATTTTGTTTAATTAAAATAAGAAGTTTACCTGTAACCAACCGTTACAGATAAACTCTTTGTACTGACTTGGATTAATTACCTAAGATTAAAGCACCGAATGCTAAACCTTCCAATAATGCTCCAATGATAATCATCGCAGTTTGGATTTTTCCAGCAGCTTCTGGTTGACGAGCAATAGCGTCCATTGCAGAAGAACCAATTTTACCTAAACCGTAACCAGCTCCGATTACGATTAAACCTGCACCAATGATAGTTGGAATTGTCATAGTATTGAATTTAATATTAATTAAACAAATTTATTTATACTCTATTTTTATTCTATATTGATTAATGTGCTTCTTCATGATCGTGATCTGCCACAGCCATTCCGATGAATAAAGACGACAACATCGTAAAGATGAACGCCTGTAAGAAAGCAACTAATATTTCTAAGATTACTAAGAACGTCGATAAGAAGAATCCGATTCCAATCGCTCCACCAGCTCCTAAAGCTTCTTTCATTACGAAGATGATTGCAATTAATCCGAATACTACGGAGTGACCTGCTGTAATGTTTGCGAATAAACGCACCATTAACGAGAATGGTTTAATGATTGCTCCTAAAATTTCAATTGGCATTAACATGATTTTCATGGGAACAGGAACTCCAGGCATCCACAACATATGTTTCCAGTAGTCTTTGTTCGCAGAGAAGTGTACAATCACAAAAGTAAAAATTGCCAAACAAGCCGTTACTGAAATACTACCTGTTACGTTGAATCCTAGTGGAGTTAACCCTAAAATATTTAAAAGGAAAATCAAGAAGAATACAGACAACAAATACGGCATGAACTTTTTGTATTTTGCTTTACCAATATTTGGCACCGCCATTTCATCGCGCACATACAACACCAAAGGTTCTAATCCTCTAGCAATTCCTTTTGGCAAGTTGTTGGGTCCGTTTTTGTATGTTTTAGCTAATCCTAAGAACAGGATAAACATTAAGATTGTTGTGAAGAATAAAGAAGCTACGTTCTTTGTGATAGAGAAATCAAGCGGTTTCTCATTGGTAGGATGGTGTGCCTCATCGTACGTAATTGTACCTTCAGCGTCTGTTTTGTAAATCTTTCCGTGGTACAATTTATAAAATTGTCCGTCCTTTTCCACGAGTTGTTTTCCGTAATCAAATTCAGAAGACATAAAAACTTTAAGACCGTTGTCAATTAAAATCACTGGCAAAGAAAACCCGTAATTTTTACCTGTCTCTTCATCCGAGAAGAAGACAAAGGAGTAATCATCTGCTAAGTGATGCGCAATATGAGCCTTAACTTTCTCAGCTTGCGTCATTTCTGCAGGATTTTCTTTCACTTCCCCTTCTACTACTTCAAGGGTTCTTTCAATAGATTGCTCAGCTTTTTGAATTGAGTTTTCAAGCTTTTGAGTAGTAGTTTGCGCGTACGAAAATACCGACGAGGCTGTAAATAAAACAGCTGCTAATAAATTCAGTGATTTCTTGAGAGTCACCATATCTTAACTTCTTGAATATTTTGGTTCCTAAAATTTTGTGCAAAAGTACAATAATTCTTGTATTATCATACCTTTATATCAAACTTTTTTTACTTAGTTTCGTCTGGCGTAGTATTCTTATTTAAAATACTATAGGCGATAAATGCATCCCCTCCGAGGAAAACCAACACAATAAGTAAAAAATTATATTTAAATCCTTCATCTGTCATCTCGTGATTTAATCCATTTTTTGCGAACAAATAACTCGCAATTAATCGCATGGTGATAAATCCCAAAAAGACAAAACCCAAGTTATTGGGCAAGCTATTTTTGATTCCGAACAGGGCAAAAAAGATGATAAGAGAAAAGATAAATTCAAATCCATAAAACTTTTCTAAGCTATATCCAACTTCAAGTAAAGAGTTTCCTGCATCAGTAAAAGCGACCGCTGCATAGTGTAAGACAAATACCACCACTAACCCGATAAAAAGTTTCAATCCTATTTGTACTGTTTCTTTATCCATTCTTTTTATTTATTTAACTGACTGACTTGTTTAATTACTTGGTACAAAGCTAAACCTACTCCCAGTAACGTACAAATTTTATTTGCAATTGCCTGTTCAAATCCATACTTTTCATCGATCCAAGTCCCCAATAAATGGGATAAATAAATAATGACCCCCATTTGAATGGGAATATTAATTAAGGTCAACCACTTATTGGGTGCGCCCTTTTTTGTCATTAGGATTGAGGCTCATGGCCCACCATTTGGCATTTGACATCAATCTTCGCTCCTGGTTCAACTGCTAGGCGTCCCACCTTGATATCTCCTTTGATTCGAGCTGCCGATTTTACAGTCAACAAATCATGAACCAAAATATTACCTATAATTTCACCTTCAATTTCGCTGTTTTCACAACTGATATTTCCCACAATTTTTGCTATAGGGCCAAGCACTAATCGCCCTTTCACCACAACATTTCCTTCAATAACCCCGTCAATTCGGATATCTGCCATCGCTTCAATATCCCCTTTGATCGTTGTACCTTCAACAATTCGATTTGTTTGTCCCAACAAATCTAATCCTGTTCCTTTTGCTTTCTTTTTCGATTTATCAAACATGGTAAACACCGTTTTTTATTCTGACTCCACGCTTCCTGGAGCCTGATATTCATGTAAATTCTTTTTGATTTGAATCACGCTATAATCCTCTTGCATCATTGGAATATAAGCAGGGTCGTCGCCCAAACGACCGATCATTCGCGTTGCTTCTGCTTTGGATTTAAATCCGTGCAGTACATATATTTTTGTAGAAGCCAGATAATAGTCTTCCGTAAACTTCAATCCTGTGCCAGCCTCAACACCAGCTAAACGTTGCATATTCGATTTTATGGAAGCAAAATCAGCTATTTTATCCGTTGGCACGGCCACAATAATTTTCCAATTACTCGAATCTGTGGTTGCAAATTGTTTGCCTTCTAAAGCAGGGATAACTTCTTGCAGCAATTGAGCCGCTTCACGTCCTTCTGCTGTAGAACTATAGGTTAATGCCAAGTAATTCAACGCTTCTTTATACTTTTTCACCCCTTCCGTCCGAGCAATCAACATCGCATTCAACAACTCAAATTTGCTGACATACGTATCGTCAATACGCTCTAAAGCATCTTTCATCATGGTCTTGGCCTCTTCGTACTGATCGGCTTTAAACACTTGGTAAATCGATGCATATATTTGTTCTGGAGCAAGATCTCCATCACTGCCTATACTTAAGTTTTGCATCAATTTAGCATAGCGTGACTCTGGATATGTCGCAATAATCTCCGCCTTCATTGCTGCAGCTTTAGCTGGATCAATCTCTTGATACAGTTTATACAACTTATACATTGCTGGTAGAATCAAACGCTCCTTTGGATCAAAAGTCAATAATTGTTCCAAACGATTTATCCCTTCTGGAATTTTTCCAAAGCGCTCGCTGTAAATTGCACCGAGTTCAAAATACGCCAAGTCACGATCGTCTTTTAATTTGGCAATTTGCGTACTATCAGAAGGAATTTTACTAACGTATGTTTCTATTTGATAACGCGGATCAACAAAATCATCCGTTTGTTTTTCTTTATTCACTTGATTTTCAGCTAAGGCTTGTTCCTCACCCTCATCACTAACTTCATTCACCGTCGATTGGATCGCACTCCACCTCCAATTATCCGTCAAGGTACGATTGCCCCATCGGCGTTTAAAATCTTGACGTCCACGTAATAACGCTTGATTAGAGTAAAAATAGAACGTTGTTTTCCCGCCCATGCTTCCAAAATTCGATTCAGCAAATGATTTTTCAATCGCCTCACCAAAATTGACCACATTAAAAAAATCGGCCCCTGAATTACCCTGAACACCTAAATTTGCCTGCATTTTTCTGTAATCTTCCTTGCGCAATTCATCTATAAACGCTTGAAAATAGGCATCTCTTTCTGCTGGAGCTAAAGCAACCAACTGAAGGATACTGTCATTTTTATGCGCAACTAGCTCTAAATCCACTACTTCACGTAAGGATTCTCTTCGTTTGCTGATTCTAAACGTTTCTTTTGCTTTAGGAGGCAATAGCGCAAGCGCACTGTCGTAATATTGTCCTGCCTCGGCATACCCTGCGCTGTTAAAGTAGATATCGGCAATGCTCAAAAAATTCCTCGCTTTGAGTTGTTTATCTTGTCCACCTTTATTAGCCGCCGTTTTTAAATAGGATAAAGCTTTATCTTGTTGATCAATATCGCGGTAAAAAAGTCCAACCTGACGATTTAACACATCTAGATAAGGTCTATTCTCTCGATCTTTTAATAAGCTATTATATTGTTTTAGAAAGGCTACTGAATCTAATTTATTCGCTCCTGTTAGTTCAAAAATCTCAGCATAAGCATGCACTGTATAAGATCTCGGTGCTTTGCGATTCATGTCAATAATCGTCTCAAAATTTTGCGTTGCCTCTTCTTTTTTGCCGATTCGTCCATTTAGTTGGCCTAAGATATAATGATAGCGTGCTTTTTCTTCTTGGTTAGACACCAATGCCACGGCTGATTGTAAAGCAGTACTTGCACTATCCAGCTGTTCAAGGTTGATATAGCCTTGAGCCAACATGGCATATGCATCGGATTCTACTTGTCTTCCTAGACGACCTTTGCGTTCGCGCAAGAGCTCTTTTAAGTTTTTAATCGCTAAATCGTCATAGCGCAAGCGCAAATTGGTCTTTTCGCGCCACACTTTAGCTTCACCAATCAAATCACTATCAGGATATTTATATAAGATATAATTAAATGCTTCCAAAGCAGGAACAAAACGCCCATCGTAATAGCGCGATTTACCTAGCAACAAATACGCATTCGCCATTTGACTATTACGCTCTCTTCCCTTGATATACATAGAGTGCTTTTGGATGGCTTTTACTGCTTTATTTTCAGATCGGGTGAACCCTTGTCCATCGGTACTTTCAGGCCCACCTAAATCGGTACCCGCCACAGACAAATTATCTAAGATACTCCCTTGTTGTGATTCCAAAGACACCCCGCGTTCAAATTCTCGTTCAGGGTCAACTTCAATCTGAATCCGTTCTACAGGTAAAATTTCCCAATAATCATCAAAATAGCCCTCCTTCAACGCATCGAGCGCCTCAGTATAGGATTCATTACCGTGAAAGAGGATATTGTACTTTGTAGTCAAAGCATGATATCCTCGATTTAACATCTTATCCTTTTTTACAGAACACGCTATAAAAGAAAGTAGCAGCAGGATAATTCCTCCTATACGAATGACAACCTTTGTTTTCAATATCTGGGTTAAACTTTATATAACAACTATTTTTTCGGGCTATTAGTATGCACACGACAGTAAAAATACATCACTTTTTGCTATTTTATGTAACTATTGTTAAAAATAAGAAGATTCTTTGCTGTCTTTTTGGCCTTTTCTTTTTACTTCAACCCTTAAACCACGCTACATTATCAGCCTCATCTACTGCTGAAAACAACGTATACATTCATGCAAATTACAAAAGAAAAGGCGATTACAACTCCATGTGAATCATAAAATTACCTATCAAAAGACAAAAAAAAGCAGCACTCAAACAATGAGTACTGCCTTATATTGGATGAAATTTACATTTCTATTTCTGTACTAAAGAATCCTTCTAATTCATGGTAGGTTAAGGTCGATGTTTGCACATCGTGTAAGAGTCTGCCTTTATCCAAGGCAATAATGCGATCCGACACTTCATATGTATGCTGCAAATCGTGGCTTGAAATGAGGATGGTCATCGCTCTAGTTTCCCGTTTTTTCTTCACTAACTCTTTGAGCCTAATTTGGGTCGAAGGATCGAGATTCGCAAAAGGTTCATCGAGGATAACCAGCTCTGGGTTACCAATAAAAGCCCCTATAATTCCTATTTTCTTTTGATTACCCTTCGAAAAATCGCGAATGTATTTCTTTTGATTGAGGACTTCTCCATTAAAGAACGCCTGGTGCTCCGCAATAAAAGTTTCCACCTCTGTTTTAGACCACCCACGCAAGCTGCCTAAAAACACGAAGTATTCCTCCGCTGTCAAGTAACCAATTAAGAAGGTTTCATCTAAAAAGGCTGTTGTATAATTTTTCCATTGTTCGCTAGTTGCTACTGACTTTCCGTTGGAATAGATGCTCCCCGCGCTGGGCTGAATAAGATCCAACAACAAACTAAAAAAAGTAGTTTTCCCTGCTCCATTATTTCCCACTAACCCAATACTTTCGCCTCGTCCAAGTGTAAGTGATTCTATTTGTAGAACCGTAGTTCCATTGTATACTTTATGTAAATTATCTACTTGTATCATAGCATTATTATTTTTTATAAGCAGCTATAGCTGCATATTTTTCACGGATATAAATTTTTTCTATAAACTGGAATACGTAAGAATACAGGAATATTCCTGCTAATCCAATGAGAATTAGCAAAACAAATCCTCCCCAAAACGGATAAATAAGGGATCCAATAAAATAAAAGAGAATAGGCAATACCATTTTAGGAAAACTAATGAGCATGACGCGAAGGTTAAACGCATTTTTATCGCCAAATACATTCTTTGCTGCAGTTAGATCCATGGGTGTTTTGAGATACGCACCTCCCCAAAGCACAAAATAACCATTAATGCCAATGTTGAAAATCCCCATGGCTAACATTAAGTAAAACAGCTGCATGTTCACAAAAATATAGAAGCAACACAACAGAGTAGAAACGAAAGTTCCCAAGGCAATAATTAACCATTTCGACATCAAGTAATCGCGGTACAATACATTTTGTGTCATCAGTAAAGGATAATAAGACGAGTCCCAACTCGGCACATATTGCCCAAATAGCATTAAAAACCCTCCCGTAGAAAAGAAAGCCAGAAAAACCGAAAATGCCGCAGGGATTGCTTCTTTCCCAGAGGTATTAAACATAAAAACGCCATAGAATAAGAAGAACACGCTCATCAATACCGTCACTCTAGCTCTTTTATTTCGGACAATCAAGCGAATATCATTGCGCAAGAAACTAGCATATCGACCAAATCGATCCAACCAGCTCATTTCTAAAGCGATTCCTTCCTTAATATTTACCTTTTCTAAATTATCCAAATACAAACGATGAACAAAGAAGCGATGTGTACACCAAATAAGTCCTGCTAGTATTAATACATAGGCCAGTAAACTGAGCGGGTATTGATAAGCCACGACGTACAAATACTGTGTATATAAAGTAGGGTCGACGATATCGTAGTACTGCAATCCAAAACACAGCGCTACAGCTCCAATAACGCCATAGAAAACAGGCGCATAAGCCTGCATTAAAATCGTTATACAATGCATCATAAAGACAATACAATAAACAGCTAAACTCCAGCTTACAACGGCCATCCAACTTTCACCATGAGTAAGCGCCACAATGGCGAAGGGAATAAGGAAAAATAGTTGCAAAATATTAAATGCACTCAAAAAGGTTTTTCCTACATAAAAAGTGACAATCTTCGTTCGAGGAATATTGAGAACCAGAAAAGGTTTTATACTCGCTACTGGGCCTTTTTGAAAGAAAAATCGAAACATTAGTTCTATTGCAAAATAGTAAATCAAATATCGACTTACGCTTTCAATCGGTGTTACTTCAGCAAAGTACTCTTGCATCCCTTGATAGGCTGCAATACCCGCAAGTAGCATCATGCATCCAAAGTAAATAATAGCCAACCATTTAAAAACAAGAACGACAACATCCATATTACTCTTGTTTCCTCTGGCTAAACGTTTATGTTCTAAAGTGATAAACCATTCATACATTATATCAGTTTTTTTGTTGTTACTCCAGTTAGTAGAGTATTGACTCAAAACGTTACAATGTATTTTTATCGCTATAAAAAAACCTTCCACTCTGTCAAGTGAAAGGCCTTTTTCAAAACTAAAACCAAAAAACTATCATTATTAATTTAGATTATACAAATTTCAGGCCAAACCTTGATTATAAAAAAACAAAAAGTAGAATCGTAGAAATAATTTTATCTTTGCATAAATTTTATTCGCATGAAAAAAGACATCGAAATACCACAAGTAACGGCAGTAGAAATTGCAGTGGTTAAAGAGTATAATGAAGATTTTTTACAAGACGCTTGGTACGCTTATTTGTTTAATAACAGTACAGCGCCCATTGAGGCCATATTGATTGTATCTAAAGCAGAAGGAGAAGTTAATGGAGAGAAAAAAACATCGAGTATTTTCAGACATGCTTTTCCCTTACTAGCCGCTGGAGAAGCTATTAAAATAGAGCTGCTAGATGAAGCTATTTTCGCCTTAGACAATACGTTTATGTTGAGCTATTTTCAAGGGGGTAAACTGTACGATAAAAATTTTGTTTTTCCTGCAAATAGCATTAATGACGCTACCTTAAACAAGTTAGATTACGCAGACAAAAACGGAATTACTGCTATAAAGTAAGGAAACTCCAAATAAGTGCGTCCTAATTTATACTAATTCCAAATGTGAGTTTACCTATCTTAGTTCACCAACCAAAATTGTGAAAAGATATGAAACTAAAAAACACAGGAATTGTAATCGGCTTTTTAGGCTTGATGATTAGTTTACTTTCGTTCAAGAACACGACGACGGTAACAGAAACTACAGTAGAACCTGGTGAATGGAAAAATTTAACCGTGCTTCCAAAAGACATTTCTAAAGAAGATTTAGAAAGCCTCATGAAAGGGTATAATAAAGCACTCGGTGTAAAATGTAGCTATTGTCATGCACCCGCAGAAGGAAAAGAGGGGTTAGACTTTGCTTCAGATGCGAAAAAAGAAAAAGAATTTGCACGACACATGATTGTGATGACGCGTAAAATTAACGCAGAGCATTTCAATTGGGAAAATGATCCAAATCCAGAAAACATCAACGTGGTAACTTGTACCATGTGTCACAGAGGAAATACTAGCGCTACGAAATAAATACAAGTTGAATCGTAATCCGTTAATGAAATAACCTAAAGAACAAAGCGGGTGACCTTTTGGGACACTCGCTTTTATTTTGTACAGTTCCTCATTACTGGTCAACTGTTCACCTACTGTATATTATCACGATACTGCTAGTATAATGCATCCATACTCAGTCTATAGAAAACCTTCTTTTTAATGGACTCACTATGGAGTCACTATGGACTGAGTATGGACTCACCTAAAAGAAATGTTAGCCATCCTCTCACCTTGCTATTTTCCTGACAAAAACAAGTACTCGTTTTCGCTGCTGTTTTTGTTTTTTAATCCGCTACAACCAACTAAGAGACAAAATAAGCTTATCCTATTTTCTTTTTAGTCCTTTGCTTTTGTATGGAATTCACTTAGCTTTTTAGGCTTCTTTTTTCGGTGGAAATAACAACGATAACACAACCGACAAGACTAATACACTTGCAATAACTGCTAGAGAAACTAGGGATTCAATATGAACAAATGGCGAGATAATCATCTTCACTCCGATAAACGATAAAATAATTGCTAACCCGTATTTCAATTTGGAGAATTTATCCATGAAATTAGCCAATAAGAAATAAAGCGAACGCAACCCTAAAATCGCAAAAATATTTGAGGTATACAAGATAAAAGGATCATCAGGCGCAATCGCAAAAATAGCAGGAATACTATCCACAGCAAATACTAAATCTGTAAATTCAATCACCATCAAGGCAACAAAAAGCGGTGTTACCATTTTTATTCCGTTCTTAACGGTAAAGAACTTATCGCCATCATAATCATCACTTACTTTAAAGAATTTATGCACCATGCGGACCGCAAAGTTTTTTGATAAATCTTGCTCTTCGCTATGATCGTCTTTGGCGAACCAAGATTTGATTCCAGAAACTAGTAAAAAAATCCCGAAAATTGTCAGTACCACATTAATTTCGACCTGTTGTCCAAACAATTCAAAAGCAGGCAAATAGGTATGATTAATTAACTCAACTCCTGCAAAAATAAAGATTGCTCGAAACACTAAAGCGCCGATAATTCCCCAAAATAATACCCGATGATGTAGTTCTTTGGGTACTTTAAAGAAGGTAAAAACCAAGATAAACACAAAGAGGTTATCTATGGACAGGGCTTTTTCGATCCAATAAGCTGATTGGAAGCGCGCAAAATTTTCAAAGTCCATGTAGTAATAGATAACACCACTGAATACCATGGCTAAACCAATCCATACGACGGTCCAGGTTAACGCTTCTTTCGTTGAGACAACATGGCTATTCCGATTGAACACACCTAAATCCAACAAAAGCATAACAACAACTACAATTCCAAAAACAGCCAACAGGTCAGGGTGATTAATTAAATGATCCATTCTATTTGTTTTTTTAACAGCACAAAGCTACATCCTATATTTTTCCCCAAGAGAAAGTCTCGTAATGGAGTATATATCAACAATTTACGACTATTTTTTAATTTTTAATAGAAACAAAAAAAGCAACATAAAAAACTGTTTATCAGCTCATTACATTGCTTTAAGCGAGAAAATAACCGTAAACGGTCTTTTTTATACTTTTTTAATCTAATTTTTCTGTCAACTTTCGAAACGTTTTCTTTGGGTCTTTTCCGTTGTATAAAATATCATATACTGCATTGATAATCGGTGTTTTAGCTCCGTATTGCGCATTGAGTTCATACGCGCTCTTTGTCGCGTAATACCCCTCAGCAACCATATTCATTTCCATTTGTGCCGATTTTACCGTATATCCCTTGCCAATCATATTCCCAAACATTCGGTTACGCGAGAAGAGCGAATAGCCCGTAACCAATAAATCGCCTAAGTAGGCTGAATTATTGATATTGCGCTTCATGTGGTGCACTTTTTTAATAAATTTCTTCATCTCCCGAATAGCATTACTCATCAAAAGCGCCTGAAAGTTATCGCCATATCCCAACCCATGTGCCATTCCGCAAGCAATAGCATAAATATTTTTGAGTACAGCGGCATATTCGGTTCCAATGATATCATCCGTTACCTTCACCTTGATGTAATGGCTACTGATACAGTTCTCAATGACTTTAGCATGTTCTTCGTTTCGACAAGCAATCGTCAAATAAGACAGACGTTCTAGGGCTACTTCTTCCGCATGACAAGGTCCAGTTATCACCGCAATATTATCATACGAAACCCCATACGTTTGATGGAAATGTTCGCCTACAATAAGACTCGTTTCTGGAATAATTCCCTTGATTGCCGAAATAACTACTTTATTTTCTAAACTTACGTAGAGTTGTTCCATTTCTTCGCTTAAGAAAGCCGACGGAATGGCAAAAATAACGTAATCAGCATAGGAAACAGCCTTATTAATATCATTGGTCAACAACAACTGCTTGATATCAAACTCAACAGAGCTCAAATAATTAGGATTGTGATGGTTTACCTTAATTTCTTCTATCGCATTTTCATTTCTCATGTACCATGCAATCTGCTGTAGATTCTCACTCAACATTTTCACAATAGCTGTCGCCCAACTTCCTCCCCCAATTACTGCAAACTTTGGATAATCACTCATAATTTTAGCTTATAACTTGTCAAAAGTAACTAAAAAACTTAATGCAAACAATTGAAAAACGGTAAACAATACGTTATAGTTCTAAGACTTTTACTTCATTTAATTGTATGCTATGCAAAAATATACCTTGTTCGGTTATATACTAGCAATTTATTAATACCCTTATACGCTAAGGGTATAACAAAACAAAAGAGCTGTTAAACAGCCCTTTTGTAATTTTTCTATTTTTTATAAAAAAGATTGTGATCGATATACTTCCACACCTCTTTATCTAGTAAAGGTTGTACATTCTTTCCTTCTTTGATCGCAGTACGAATGAAAGTAGCTGAGATTTCCATAATGGGCGCATGTTCTACCCGTATAACATGAGGATGTTGCATAAGAGAACTTTCTTCTATTCGCTTGTGATCGACACGCGGGTAGACATAAATCCTATACTCCTCCAGCAATACTTCATAATTCTTCCACTTCGGCAAAGAATCCAAATTATCCTCTCCCATGATTAAAGCGAATTCATGCTTGGGAAAACGCTCGTGCAAATAGACCATCGTATTGACGGTATAATTGGGTTGAGGCAAGTTAAATTCAATATCTGAAGCGCGAATATAATCGTAATCTGCCGTTGCGAGATTAACCAAGTGTAAGCGGTGAAAGTCTTCGAGTAACCCCTTCTTCTTCTTTAGAGGATTATGGGGCGTTACTACCATCCACACCTCATCCAAATCGGTGTATTGCACCAGGTGATTCGCAATCACTACATGTCCAATATGCACGGGATTAAAGGTTCCGAAATACAAGCCAATTTTCATGTGCCTCTATTTTACAAAGTTACGCACCAGTTGATAGGCCTCTTCTTTGGCTGTATCTAAATCGTAATTTTTGATAATTGTATCAAACTGAGGTGCTGTTGCCAGCTCTACGGATGCTTTGGCAATGCGCATATTGATTTTATCTTCACTTTCCGTTGAACGCTTCTTCAAGCGAATTTTCAACTCATCAATGCTCGGTGGTTTCACAAAAACAGCCAACGTTTCTTCTGGGAATTTGCGCTTAATACGCAATCCTCCCGCTACGTCAATATCAAAGATAACATTTTTGCCCATGGCCCAAATGCGCTCTACTTCTGCCTTTAACGTACCATAAAAATTATCGCGATACACTTCTTCCCACTCTAAGAAATCATCATTTTTAATGTGCTGCTTAAAGTCTTCTAACGAAAGAAAGTAATAATCTTTGCCATGCTCTTCTCCTGTTCTAGCTTCACGCGACGTACAAGAAATAGAAAAATCAAGATTCAAATCCTCTTGTGCTAATAAATGGCGTACAATGGTCGTTTTTCCCGATCCAGAAGGAGCCGAAAAAACGATTAATTTCCCTTTATTCATATGATGTTGTGTTGTCTTTACAATACGTTTAATACCTGTTCTTTAATTTTTTCCAACTCATCTTTCATTCGAACCACAATTTGTTGCATTTCTGCATGGTTGGATTTAGAACCCATCGTATTAATCTCTCTTCCCATTTCTTGTGCAATAAAACCTAATTTTCTACCGTTGGCTTCATTTCCACTCAACGTTTCTAAAAAGTAGTCTAAATGTTTAGCTAAACGCACTTTTTCTTCGGTAATATCCAATTTTTCAAGGTAGTAAATCACCTCCTGCTCGAAGCGATTCTCATCAATAGTTAATTGTAATTCCATCAAATTCGTACGCAGGCGTTCTTTTACACTTACAATGCGTTCTTTATCTAAAAGAGAAACTTGTTCCATATAGGAGAAAATATTGCCAATACGCGCTCTAAAGTCGTCCTCTAGTGATTTTCCTTCACTCACGCGAAAGGCCTTCATATTTTGAATCGCTTCCTTAATCACAACTTCAATTTCCTTCCATTCTGCTTCATCAAAATCATTGCGTTCTACTTTCAATGCGTCAGGCATACGAACCGCCATTTTCATCAATTCCGTTGCATCTGCATTTGGAATAATCGCCTTCATTTGCTCAATGTACGCCAATACGATTGGAGCGTTAATTTTACTCGATGTTTCTTCTGCAGTAATCTCGCAAAACAAAGAGAAATCTACTTTTCCACGTTCTAGCTCTAAAGCAATTTGATTGCGCAAAGCCAACTCTTTTTCTCTATAACTTAAAGGTAAACGCACGTTTAAATCTAAGTTTTTACTATTAAGTGACTTCACTTCGATTGTGATTTTTTTTGTGGGTAATTGTAAACATGCTTTACCAAACCCCGTCATTGAATGTATCATATTCTTCTAGATAATGACTGCAAAGGTAAGAAAAAATGGTGAACGGTTGACGGTTGACGGTTCAGTTAACCGTTAACTGTAAACTAAAAAAAGAGAAGCCTAAGCTTCTCTTTTTCAAACCAACGTTGTACTTAACTGTAACTTTTTTTAAAACAAACCAATCTTTAACTACGTTAAGTATTCTCAACTTTCCTACTATTATGAAATAAAAATGTTCTTTTTCAATAGCAATTTTTCTCCTTTAATAAAAAACTATACTGGCTTTTCTTTCTGATTGAACCCCTTAATAAACAATTAAAATTCCAAACCAGTATAGCGTAAATTTTCTTCTTATTAAATCTTGAAAAACTTCATAGCAATTATTCCCTTTTTCATTATTAAGACAACTGCTTTCTCATTTGGTCACATTTATTTTTAATAAAAAACGAAATTATTTTTCAACAACCTAAAATACAGCACTTTACAAAATAAAAAATCGAAGTTTTCACTTCGATTTTTTTATTTTGTTGCTTTTTCAATGGCTTCTTCTACCACTTTTTTGCTATTTCCAACAAATACCGCTTGATCAATGACGATAACTGGGCGATTTAGAAAGGTGTACTGTTCCAGAATTAGCTCTTTGTAGTCCTCTTCTTCTAGTTGCTGCTCTTTTAATCCTCTTGATTTATAGAGTTGTGCGCGTTTATTGAAGAGCTTTTCATAACTTCCTACAACCGCGTATAGTTCTTCTAACTGGGTGACAGTCAAGGGATTTTTTTTGATGTCTTGCAATTCAAATGTTTCCAGCGCGGGAATTTGCCCCAAAATGCGCTTACACGTATCACAAGAACTCAAATAATATATTTTTCTCATGCTTTAAACTTCTTTTACATTAATAATATGAACAGGACATATTTTTTCTGCTTGTTCACAAGCCTCCAAAATTGTATAATCTGGAGATTTCAACGTGTGAAAGCCCTTGGTATTGATGGCGCGCAAGAGCACTGTTTTTCCATCCTTTTTCGACATCTGAAACTGTTGCGGTGCTACTTCTACGCAATAATTGCACCCAATACACTTTTCGCGCTGTAAAGTAATAACAATCATTCTGCTGTCACAATTTTATACATTTTATCGGATAAACGCACGCGAAATGGTAATTTAAGTGTACAATCATCTCCTTTGGTTGCTTTTTCTGCTTGCTGCTCGTTAACAAATAAGGTTTCGATTGTCAATTCCTGGGCTCCTGTACTGGGACCTGTAATTAAAATACGATCCCCTACTTTAATATCGTAGGCCTCGATTTTAAATTCACCAATGGATGCTTTTTGAAAATAGTGTGCTGCTTTTCCTACATATACTTTCTTCTGTGTTGCATTACTGCCTGGATTATCACTCCATTCACCTAATTTCTGTCCCAGATAATACCCACTCCAAAACCCGCGATTGTACACTGTTTCTAAAGCAACCATCCACTCCGCAACTTTCTCCTTGTTATAGGTACCTTGAGCAATGGCATCAATTGCCTCTCTATAAGTGCGAATAACAGTCGCTACATATTCTGGAGCTCGTCCTCTTCCCTCAATTTTGAGTACTTTGGCTCCTGCATCAATTACTTGATCAAGAAAATCAATCGTACACAAATCTTTGGGGGACATCATGTATTCATTGTCAATTTCAATTTCAAAACCGCTTTCTTGATCAATAACGGTATATTTTTTTCTACAGTTCTGCTTGCAAGCCCCGCGGTTTGCAGATGAATTATGTGAATGCAAGCTCAAATAACACTTACCTGATACAGCCATACACAAGGCTCCATGTCCAAAAATCTCAATCTCCACTAAATTTCCTGAAGGTCCTTTGACCTGCTCTCTTTCGATGGCTTCTGTAATTTTTTTTACTTGACGCAAACTCAATTCACGTGATAAAACAATGGTATCAGCAAATAAGCTATAAAACTTAACAGTTTCAATATTGGTGACATTCAATTGGGTCGAAATATGCACTTCCAAACCAATGGCTCTAGCTGAAGCAATAACGGCTTGATCTGAGGCAATGACCGCCGTCAAATCCGCTTCTTTTGCTTTATTGAGCAAGGTTTTTACCACGGACAAATCATGATCGTAAATGATTGTGTTCAATGTCAAATAGGTCCGTACATTTTTGGCTTTACAACGTCTAGCAATTTCGGGTAAATCATCTACTGAGAAATTAACCGTTGAACGTGCACGCATATTCAATTGATCTACTCCAAAGTACACTGAATCTGCTCCGTTGTCAATTGCAGCTTGCAATGATTCGAAGTTTCCAGCGGGAGCCATCAATTCAACTCTTCCTGAAACTGTCATAGCTTATTTATTTTTAATCTAAAATTTTAAAGATTTGATCGTTTTTACGCACGCGGAAGTCTACCTCCATCGTCATACGATCACCTGCTTGTGCCACAGCAACCTCTTGTCCATTCACTAACATTTTTTCCAATGTTAAGCGTTCATCTCCTGTTGTAGGGCCAATAATGGCTATTTTATCCCCCAACTTCACCGCTTTGTCCAACAAAAATTGTCCTACACTCGCCTTGGTAAAATAGTGTTGTACCGTACCGACTAATTGTTTACGCTCCACCTGTTTTTTGCGGATTTGAGTCACTGTACTCACCTTAACGGGTTGAATAGGCGCGCCATCCTCTACGTCTTTTTTGAACTTTAGTGATTCCGAACGTCCTTTTTTGAAAATTAAATTTCCTTTTTGAACCCCTTTTCTCAAGCGTTTTTGTTCTTCTTCTGGCAATTGAATAATGTCCAAACATTCATTTGAACAACAACCATGCATTTTTTCTGCACATTCATCACATTGAATAAATAACAAATGACAGGCTTCGTTTGCACAATTTACGTGTACATCACAAGGCTTTCCACATTGGTGGCAATTGGCAATTACATCATCTGTAATACGCTCTCCTAAACGGTGGTCAAATACGAAGTTTTTTCCAATAAATTTACTTTCTAACCCTTCGTCTTTCACTTGACGCGTATATTCAATAATTCCTCCCTCTAACTGGTAAACATTTTTGAATCCGTGGTGTTTAAAATAAGCCGAAGCTTTCTCACAGCGAATCCCTCCTGTACAATACATCAATAAATTTTTCTCCTCTTTGATTTCTTCCAATTGATCTTTAATAATAGGCAAGGATTCACGGAAGGTATCTACATCAGGGGTAATCGCCCCAACGAAATGTCCTACTTCACTTTCATAGTGATTGCGGAAATCTACCACTACCGTATTGGGATCTTCTAACAATTGATTAAACTCTTTTGCTCTCAGGTGAATTCCTTTGTTGGTTACATCAAAAGTGCTGTCGTTTAATCCGTCAGCAACGATTTTGTTTCTAACTTTTACAGTTAGTTTTAAGAAAGACAAGTCGTCTTGCTCTACCGCAACATTCAGGCGAATGCCCTTCATGAAATCATAGGCCTCTAACGTTTCTCTAAATGCTTCGAATTTCGATGCAGGTACAGACATTTGGGCATTGATTCCCTCATGAGCCACGTAGGTACGACCTAAGGCATCTAACGCATCCCATGCGAGGAATAAATCATCTCTAAATTGTTGTGGATTTTCGATTTTGGCATACGCATAGAAAGACAAAGTCAAGCGGTTTTCTCCAGCTTGTGCAATAAGTTCTGCTCTTTCTTCTGCGCTTAATGTGTTATACAGTTGCATGCTATATAAGTTTAAGTGTAGATAAATAAAAAAACGAAATGAAATTCTAAATGGAAGAATTTCAAAGGACAAAGATACGCTTTTGATTTAAAAAACAAATACCCTAAAACAAAAAACTAACGTATATTACTACACATCAGTTCTTTACAAAATTATACCTTTTTATTCTAAACGTTTCAAAGGCAAGTCCTCAATTGGATTAATAATCAGTGGAAAACGCTCCACTTTTACGGCACTACTATCCAAACCAAAGGCCTTTTCTTCTGAGAGTGATATCTTTTTCAGGAAATCATAGAGGTCGAGAATGATTTTCTCTTTCATGGGTAGATCATTGTCATACGACAGCTCTTTTTCAATTAATACGTACTCAAAGTCACCGATTGCATCGATCTTATGCAGGGATTCATAGCGCGTAGTAATGTCAATTTCTCCCTCTAGCATCAATTCGGTCACCACTTGTTTCATCAATACATTGATGCGTTGTTCATTTCGGAACCCGAGATAAAAATCAATGCGCAGAATATTTTGATTGGCTCCGTATTTCACAACTTTATATTCCAATTTATAGGGTTCGTCTACAACATTAACGTGAACAAACCAATAATTATCTGCTCGTTTGGGACGGCGATTGATAATGGAAAACATGGCCTTATACTCTACTTTAGATGGATTATACGCATTGGTTAAATACACGAGATTTGTCACATACTTTGGCATGGTATGATCCTGACTTAAATCGGTCAAGATCTCTTGATAGTCCGTAATATTCACTAGATCGGTATAGTTGCGTCTGATTTTTTTTCCGAGGTAATTTACCGTCATCACAGAAGCTAATATTCCCGCAATAATAACTGTGACATAGCCTCCATGAGAGAATTTTTGCACATTGGAAATAAAAAAGGACACTTCAATCGTCAAGTAAACAATTTCCACCAAAATAATAATGATAATAGGCACGCGCTTCAACACCATGAAATACCCCAATAAAATAGTAGTCATGATCATACACAGCGTAATCGCTAATCCGTAAGCTGCTTCCATATTACCTGATTCTTTAAAGTGGAGTACGACAAAGACACAACCAATAAACAAGAGGAAGTTAATAGACGGGATATACAATTGACCGCGGATATTGGTTGGGAATTTTACGCGTATTTTAGGCCATAAATTCAATCGAATGGCTTCGTTTATTAAAGTAAAAGAACCGCTAATCAAAGCTTGAGAAGCAATAACGGCAGCAATCGTTGCAATGCCAATTCCAAACGGTAAGAACCAATCCGGCATCACCAAATAAAACGGATTCGCAGGTTGATTAGAATTTGGTGTTAGATCCATTAAGGTTACCCCCGCATGTTCAATCAACAAGGCTCCTTGTCCAAAGTAACTTAAGACTAACATGGTCTTCACAAACATCCAACTGATTCGGATATTCTTAATTCCACAATGACCTAAATCGCTGTATAGTGCTTCAGCTCCTGTGGTACACAAAAATACAAAACCCAAAACCAAATATCCTTCCGAATGGATGGTTAACAGGTGAAAGGCATAGTAAGGATTTAAGGCTCTCAACACACTAAGATTATCAATTAAGTGACTAAAACCTAAAATACCCAGCATCAAAAACCAGATCATCATCATCGGACCAAAAAAGCGACCAATGGTTTTAGTTCCGAACTGTTGAATAAAGAAAATTCCGACTAAGATTCCTATTACAATGGGAATCGTAGCCAGCTCTGGTTGGTAAATTTTCAGTCCTTCAACGGCCGATGAAATAGAAATCGGAGGCGTAATAATACCATCCGCTAGGAGAGCACTCCCACCAATAATGGCTGGTACGATGAGCCAAGGTTTTTTGAGTTTTTTCACCAAGGTAAATAGGGAAAAAATTCCTCCTTCTCCATTGTTATCAGCCTTTAAGGTCAAAAAAACATATTTGACTGTGGTTTGCAACGTAAGCGTCCAAAATACACAAGAAATAGCGCCTAGAACCACTTCTTCTTGGATAATAGCTCTCCCCATAATAGCTTTCATCACATAGAGTGGTGAAGTTCCAATATCACCATAGATAATGCCCAAAGTAACTAAAAGCGTACCCAGCGATACGCGATCAATATGCGTTGATTTTGATTGTGACATCACAAAATAAGATTTTAGATCATTACATCCCGTTTACTTGACGGCCTAATTCCATACAAAGGTATAAACTAAGCCAATACAAAAACTAAAATGAATATGAAATTTACAATCAAACCCCAACTTGACAAAGAATTTCTACAGTATAGGCTTCTATTTTTATTTTTTTCATACAGCCCCTATCATTATGATAAAAAAAAGACAGATATAAAATCGCATTTTATCACAATAGTTTCCTAAAAAAATCACCAAACACAATAAAAAACTAGATTCACGCTTGGACAGTACCTTTAGCGAAGACACCAAGACAGAAACAGAGCAATAAAAAACAGTATTTTTGCTACAATTTGTAGCATAATTTCATTTCATCCGTTTTCTCTTGTTTTTTTATCTTATTTTTACATCAGTTAAGAATCAATATTTCAAAAAAAATGAGTGCAGATAAAGAAGCTAAATTGAAAGCCTTACAGCTTACATTAGATAAGTTAGACAAGACCTATGGAAAAGGAACGGTAATGAAACTAGGTGATACCGCTGTAGAAGAAGTTGAAGTTATTTCTTCAGGTTCATTAGGTGTTGACTTAGCTTTAGGAGTAAATGGATATCCAAGAGGACGAATCATAGAGATTTATGGACCAGAATCTTCGGGTAAGACGACCTTAACTTTACACGCCATTGCCGAAGCACAAAAGGCAGGTGGGATTGCAGCATTTATTGATGCGGAGCACGCTTTTGATCGTTTTTATGCACAGAAATTAGGCGTTGATATTGACAACTTAATCATTTCTCAACCTGACAATGGGGAACAAGCCTTGGAAATTGCAGAGAACTTAATTCGTTCTGGAGCAATTGACATTGTGGTGATTGACTCAGTGGCGGCATTAACGCCAAAAGGAGAAATTGAAGGCGATATGGGAGATTCTAAAATGGGGCTACACGCGCGTTTAATGTCTCAAGCCTTGAGAAAATTAACTTCTACCATTAGCAAAACCAACTGTACGGTATTTTTCATTAACCAATTGAGAGATAAAATTGGGGTTATGTTTGGTAGCCCTGAAACAACAACGGGAGGTAATGCCTTAAAATTCTACGCTTCGGTTCGTATTGACATTCGTCGCTCTACGCAAATCAAAGATGGTGAACATGTTATTGGAAACCGTACCAAGGTTAAAATTGTAAAGAACAAAGTTGCCCCTCCTTTCCGTACAGCAGAATTTGATATTATGTATGGTGAAGGAGTTTCCAAAGTTGGAGAGGTGCTAGACTTAGCAGTAGACTATGAAATCGTGAAGAAAAGCGGATCTTGGTTCAGCTATGGTGATACAAAACTAGGACAAGGAAGAGACGCTGTAAAATCATTGATTAAAGACAATCCAGAGTTAATGGAGGAATTAGAACTAAAAATCAAAGAAGAAATTAAAAATAGAGAAGCTTAATTTGAGTTTCCACACCAAAAAGAGCCGCAATTCAAGCGAATTTGCGGCTCTTTTTTATCTCTTTATTTCTGGTCACACCAGCATATCTCTTTTTCTAGGAAGACAATTCACCTCCTTTTCTCCATTCAACTAATTTATATGCGATTTTGCTCCCATTGAAGAACCGCCTGTTCTACTACATGATGGGCACGATGCTTCAACTCTTTTTTATGATCATGTGTCATGCCTTTCGTTTCTATTGGTGGAAAAACAACTACAGGTACCCGACCAGGTTTACCAATTCCCCACTGAAAAGGAAAATAATACTTTAGATACCCCATTGCAATGGGCACAATTGGGATTTGATGATCAATAGCCAATCGAAAAGCACCATCTTTAAAACTGTCTAAGATAATACTACGATCATCAGGTACGCCTCCCTCTGGAAAAATACAGATACTCAATCCTTTGTTCAGCTTCTTTTGTGCTTGTTGAAAGACTTCATATCGACTTTTAGAGTCTTTTCGATCTACTAAAATACAGGTCTTTTTATAAAAAAAGCCAAAAATAGGCAACTTTGCCAGTTCTTTTTTACCGACAAAAACAAAGGGATTATCCTTGACTAACAGCAACATCATCATAATATCCATCATGGAGGTATGGTTGGCAATAAACATATAGCTCTTCCCTTTCTCTAAAGGATAGGATGCTTCAATCTGATAGGACATGCCCATGCCGTAAAACGTCAATCTAGCCCATAAGCGAGCTACTGTATAAAAAGCAGGGTACGTCTTATCCGACCAAATGGTTACAAGAAGTAAGGGAGAAAGTAAGAGTATCACAATCAGCATCCAGAGGTAAAACCAAGAGCGCCATAAAACACTAAAAAACGTGCGGATGTATTTCATTCAATGATGCATTTTAAAATTGCTTGCAACCTTTCAAAAATAAAAAATAAAGAAATGTTAAACCAACGAAAAGCAAAAAAAGAAAAACAATCGCAACAAATGCCATATCTTTGCTCTTATTATAAATACAAACACGCAATGGCTAAAATTCTAACGGGAGTTCAAAGTACAGGAACTCCACACTTAGGGAATCTCTTAGGCGCTATTCTACCCGCAGTAGAAATGGCAAATAATAAAGAGAATGAGTCTTTTATTTTTATTGCGAATTTACATTCAGCAACACAGATCAAAGACGCAAAAACATTACAGGAAAACACCTATAGTGTTGCGGCTACATGGCTTGCTTGTGGTTTAGATGTTAATCATGTAACTTTTTACCGCCAGTCTGACGTGCCGCAAACGACAGAGCTTACTTGGTACTTAAGTTGCTTCTTTCCTTTTCAACGCTTAACCTTAGCACACTCTTTTAAAGATAAAGCAGAGGTTCTAGCCGATGTAAATACAGGATTATTTACTTATCCAATGCTAATGGCCGCGGATATTCTATTATATGATGCAAATTTTGTTCCTGTAGGAAAAGATCAATTGCAACATTTAGAAATTACCCGTGATGTTGCAGCGCGATTTAATCACCAAATGGGCGAAACCTTCGTCTTACCTGAGGCTAAAATCTCGGAAGACGTGATGATTGTACCCGGATTAGATGGAAATAAAATGAGTAAGTCTAGAAATAACATTATCAATATTTTCGAAAACGACAAAACGTTGAGAAAACAAGTAATGAGTATTGAAACGGATAGTACCCCCTTAGAAGAACCGAAAAATCCTGATAGCTGTAACGTATTTACTCTTTACAAACTTTTAGCTACACCAGAGCAAATCGCACAAATGCGCGCGAAATATGAAGGTGGAAATTATGGTTATGGTCATGCTAAACAAGAATTATTCGAATTAATCGTAGAGCAATTCAAAGATATTCGCACGAAGTACGACTACTACATTAACAATTTAGAAGAAGTTGATCGTTTATTACAAATAGGAGCTTCTAAAGCTTCCACAATAGCAACTGCAACACTAAATCGCGTACGTGAGAAATTAGGTTACGCAACAAAATAATCCCATAAGGGCATCCATATTCGGATGCCCTATTTTTTTAGCTTTGATTACGCTAGGCATTCAAAGTATTTTCCTGGCAAAGGGCGCACTAACCCTTGTAATTCAAGCTGTAGCAAAATCGTACTGACTTTGTAAATTGGCAAATTACAATGAATGGCAATCAAATCAATCACCTCTCGTTCTACCTGAACTAAGTAGTCATAAACTCGTTGTTCTTCTTCTTGGAGGTTTACAAACAACTTGGGCTGAATTACTTTTTCCTGTTTCTTGTTTTTATTCCAATTCAAAATTTCTACGAGTTCCAAGGGGTCACTCAACAATTGCGCGCGATTCGTCCGAATTAATTCATTGCACCCCTGACTTAGAAGATCATCAATGCGACCTGGAACAGCAAAAACATCTCGGTTATAATCATTGGCAAAGGAAATGGAACTCATGGATCCTCCCTTTATAGCACTTTCAACCACTACTGTTGCTTGACTCATACCTGCTACGAGGCGATTGCGCTGGATGAAATTCTCCCGATCAATTTTACTTTGTATTGGAAATTCTGTTATAACTCCTCCCTTCTCCCTCATTTTTTCTGCTATTGCTGTGTGTTTGGCTGGATATATACGATGCAAACCATGTCCTAGAATTCCGAAAGTTTCTAAACCATAGGCTATCGCCTGTTTGTGGATACAAACATCAATTCCATAAGCCAGACCACTGATGATGATAGGGTTATAGGGCTGAATAGCTTCGACAAAATGTTGACAAAAATCCAATCCTCGAGTGGTTGGATTACGCGTTCCCACTACACTAATCACATTTCGGGTCTCCCAATTCATATGAGTCTGCCCTTTAGCAAATAACAACAACGGACTATCATCACATTGACGTAAATAATAGGGGTAGTCTTTGGCTTGATAGAACAATACTTGTATTCCTGCCTTCTTTATCAATTTCAATTCCTTTTCTACCCAATCAAATCCTTTTTTCTCTTTAATTTGTTTGACTAATAAAGCTGAAACACGCTTGGCTGCCAGCTCTTGATATGAAGCAGCAAAGACCTGTTTGGCCGTACCAAAAACTTCAATTAGACGCTTTCCCGTAATTGGGCCGATTCCATTCACTTTGGCTAAAGCTAAAGTAAAAAACAAGTCTTCTTCTTCCATTCAAACGATGTTAATTAATTAAAATGTATTACCTTAGTAAGGATAACATCAAAAACCTAACCATTCAGTACCAATTACTTAAGAAGTGTATTTTAAATGAGAAAAATCTTCTTAAAAAAACTGGATTTATTATTTGCTAAACTATTGGTTTAGACTACTTTTGTATTATGAAGATGACTCCATACATATCAGCCTTATTGTATCGCTATCCTTGCGTGATTGTTCCAGGATTTGGTGCATTTATCACCGAAATCCAATCGTCTTTTTACGATGCGGAAAAACAGTTGTTCTTTCCTCCTCAAAAGCGAATTTCATTTAATAGAAATATCGTGAACAACGATGGATTGTTGGCGAATCATATTGCAACGCAAGAACAACTTTCGTATGAGGAAGCCGTTATGCGTATTCAGACCATGGTTGTGGATTGGAATAATACCTTAACTTCATTTGACACACTAGACTTAGAGTCGATTGGTGTATTCAGCTATAATGAAGAGAAAAGCTTGCAATTTGAGCCCATTCAGAATCAAAATTACTTAGCCACTTCATTTGGTTTGTCTCCCATGGAGGTTCAAGCAATTCAAAGAGAAGAAGCTGCAACTACTGCTGTTATTCCTTTGGAAACAGTTGCTACAAAACGCAATCGAACGGCAACCTTCTTCAAGTATGCTTCTGTTGTAGTTCTTACCCTGGGTGTTGGAAGTGTTTTAGTACAAAATGGTTACACGGCCTATGTCAATGATCAAACGTTATCGATTGAAAACAAGGTGCAATCACAAGTTCAAAATAAAATTCAACAGGCTACCTTTATTATTGAACCTACAATGGACGCCATTGCACTACCTGTAAAAGAAGAAACTACCGTTGTAGCACCTCCCTATCATTTAGTGGCTGCTGCATTCCGCAGTGAAGAAAATGCTGCTATTGAGGTAGAGCTTTTGAAAAAGAAGGGATTCGAAGATGCCTCTTTCTTAGGACGTACAAAATATGGGATGTATCCTGTAGTCTATGGTAGCTTTACTACACACGAAGAAGCCAAAAAAGCCTTGAGAGAAATTCACAGAACCACAAATAAGGAAGCTTGGATTTTTATTAAATAATACGTTAAATATACCAACCGAACGCAAAACGTTCGGTTTTTTTTTTGCTTTGTCTTTATCTTTGCTAAAAATATAGTTTTATGACGTCAAAATTAGTATCTGAATCAGCTACGATAATCAGTGATTTAGTTCTTCCTGGAGAAACGAATCCTTTAAACAATATGTTCGGAGGAGAACTATTAGCGCGTATGGATCGAGCAGCTGGAATTGCCGCCAGGAGACATTCAAGAAGAATCTGCGTGACGGCCTCTGTCAATCACGTTGCTTTTAATAAACCAATTCCTCTAGGTAGCGTTGTAACCATCGAAGCTAAGATTTCAAGAGCCTTTACCTCGTCTATGGAAATCTATTTGGATGTATGGATTGAGGATCGTGAATCTGGAAATAAAACCAAGGCCAATGAGGCCATTTATACCTTTGTTGCTGTTGATGATATGGGAAATCCAGTACCTGTACCGGAATTAATTCCTGAAACGCCCTTAGAACACCAACGCTTTGAAGCGGCTTTACGCAGAAAACAATTGAGCTTAGTATTAGCTGGAAAAATGAAACCTAGTGATGCAACGGAATTAAAAGCTCTTTTTAATCAATAAAACAAACAATGAAAAAAATTTTAATGGCTCTAGCAATCACCTTTTGCCTGTTACAATCTACAGCAATCTTTGCTTGGGGAACAACAGGACATCGTGTTATTGCTGAGATAGCAGAAAGAAACTTAAACAAAAAAGCGAAAAAAGAACTAAAAAAAATCATTGGCAACCAGCAATTAGCCTATTGGGCAAATTGGCCTGATTTTATTAAATCAGATCCGACTTGGAAGTTTGCAGATGGTTGGCATTATGTGAATATGCCAGGGGATTTAACCCGCTTAGCCTTTGATCAAGAATTGAACAACTCTACCGATGAAAATCTATACAAAAGAGCACTCTTGTTGATTGAGGAATTGAAAAATAAAACCCTAACACTAGAAGAAAAACAACAAAAACTGTATTTCTTGATTCACATCATCGGAGATGCTCACCAACCACTACACATAGGAAGATCAGAGGACTTAGGTGGAAATAGAATAAAAGTAGAATGGTTTAGAAAACCGACAAATCTACATAGTTTATGGGATTCTGCTTTGGTTGATTTTGATAAATACAGCTATACGGAATATGCAACAGTACTTGATATTCACGACAAAGCATACAATCAAAACTTGACAAAAGGAAGTTTAGAAGATTGGATTTTTGATTCCTATACAAAAGCAAACATACTGTATAAGAGTGTGGAGGAAAATGAAAATTTAAGCTATCGCTACCATTTTGACTTCAAAGATACAGTTGAAGAACAGCTGTTAAAAGGAGGGCTTCGATTAGCGAAATTGCTGAATGAAATTTATAACTAATAAAAAAGAGCAAGTTTCACTACTTGCTCTTTTTTTATGGTAATTTTTATCTACTTCTTGAATAAGAGGAAGACGATCCGCTACTGCTGCTTCTAGTGCTCGAACTTGAGCTGGAACTACGTGAATAGCTTGGACTACTGCTTCCTGAACTATAACTCGATGAACTACGCGAATAGCTTGGACTACTACTTGAGTTATAACTCGATGAGCTACGCGAATAACTTGGACTACTACTTGAGTTATAACTAGATGAACTACGCGAATAACTTGGGCTGCTGCTACTTGAATTATAATTCGATGAGCTAGAATTACTACGAGAATAGCCTGAACTTGGAGTACTACTGCTCGAATTTCCTCTAGAATAGGTTGAGCTTGATGTTCCACTTGAGTTTGAGGAGCTACGCGAATAGTTTGTGTTTGTGCTACTGTTGCTATATCCACTACGTGAGTAGTTAGAGTTACTATTTCCCGTTGAACTACTTATAGCTTCTCCTCTTTTGTACGAATTATCTGAACTTGAGGAAGCAGATCCTCGTGAGTAGGTGTTATCTACGCGATTAATATCACGCGTATATCCACTTGTAGAAGATGAATTATTACTTCTCGAATACGTATTATTATTGGCCTCAGCATAAGCTGTTCTTGAATTAGCTAATTCACGACGGTTGGAATACCCATTATTTCTTTCGTAAAAGGAATTATTGGGATTTGATCGCTCATAGTAATCGCGTCGAACCTCGTTATACATGGTTCTCGTACTTCTGCTGTAGTAATTGTTGGTATATACATATCGGTTATTGTAGTTGATATGGTTGTGTACGTGAACAATATACGTTGGTGTTGGATAGGGAGAATAGTACGAATAATACGAAGGGTAATATCCCCAATACCAAGACGAATAGTATGGGCGATAAGAAACTCCCCAGAACAGACTAAATACAGGTGGTGTACTTACATACACGGGTTCGTAAATGTAATTGGGGCCGTATAAATAGCTATTTCCTACAATTTGCACAGAGACTTGATTACGGCGCTTATTTTTTTCTATTTCTATTGTAGCTACATCTTGATACATATCGCGTCCTAAAACGGCTTGAATCACGATTAAATGGGCATTCCCTTCCACGACTTCGATTACGCGAAGATAATCAACATAACCATCGTTATTCAAATCTAGGTTGTTAATACGCAAACTTGGGTCATTTAGGCGATATTCAAAATCCTCAAGGTCTTTTGAATCCCCAAAAATAGAAGCAACTGCTTGTAAATCTAAGTTATCACTGATGTCATAACTTTGGGCAGTCACTACGGCATTTTGTGCTTGCACAGGCAGCGTACACACAAAAAGCAAGGCGATTATATGGTAATATAAAAACTTCATTTCTTCTACTATTTACGTTAAACACATCTTGTATTTCAAATAATATGCCAACAAATTATAACCAAGGTACAAAAAAAGCCCTTACCGATATGGTAAGGACTTCTTAAAATATACTAAACTTAAATCTTTTAACTATTTCAGGATGACGAACTCACTGCGTCTGTTGATTGCGTGTTCTTCTTCTGTACAGTTCGCTTTACAATCAATCTTCGGTACACTTGGGCCATACCCTTGCGACTCTAAGCGGTACGCTTCAATGCCTTTCGACAACACGTATTGTACTGTGGTTTTCGCGCGATTCTCTGACAACTTCTGGTTGTAAGCCGCACTTCCGCGGTTATCCGTATGAGAGCCTACCTTGATGCGCATCTGTGGGTTGCGCTTCATTACTTTAACCAACTGATCCAACTCTAAAGCACCTTGTTGAGTAATGTTGAATCGGTCAAATTCAAAGTAAACATCTCCTAGAATAACTTCCTCTTTCGTCACAAGTACCTCAATAGGTCTTAACCCTACATTTACTAACTGACGACCTCCTTTGCGGTTTAAGGGAACCTCGATGGACTTCCCTTCAAAGTCATCCATGTCCACTTGTAAGTGGTAAAATTTCCCACAATCCACAACATATTCTACAATACCACGATGATCCGTAAACTTCGTCTCAATCAAATTCTGGCGATCGTCATAGATATCCACGCGGGCCCCAACTAAGATCTTACCTGTGTCTTTGTGTGTCACCGTTACATACATCTCCGTATTACAAACCGGTTTTGCCTTGTAGATATCATCGCGACCGATGCGATTGGTGGAGAAGAATCCAATGTCTTTACCTGGGTAAAACGAAAAAGCAAAGTCGTCTTTCGCTGTATTGATCGGCGCGCCTAAGTTCTTCGGCTCGGCCTGTGGAATCGCTAAGTCAACCACATAAACATCCAAACCACCAAAACCTTTGCGAGAATCCGAAGCAAAGTACAACTTACCATCTTCCGAAATGAAAGGGAATGACTCGCGACCTTCCGTGTTGATTTGGCTTCCCATATTCACTGGAGTGCCATAGTTCCCCTCTTCATCGATATCTACTTTCCAGATATCCGTGCTTCCCATCGTTCCTGGCATATCCGAAGAGAAGTACAACGTACGACCATCTTTGCTCACACTGGGGTTACTAACCGAATAATCACTCCCGTTAAAAGGTACCGGTTCAAAATCAGCCCACTTACCCTTTTTCTTGGTCGCACGGAAAACACTAACTTTTCCGAGCTTTACTAGCTTTGCTTTGTTCTTGGTGTATTTACCTGCACGGAAACTCTCCGTAGCAAAGTACATCGTATGTCCGTCACCTGTTACAGTAGCGGGACCATCGTGATACTTTGTATTCAATTCAGATACTGGCTCTACATCATACAAAGGATCATCTGCATTTTTGTATTTCGCTTGAAAGATATCCAAGTATCCTTGGTTATCCCAGCCGTATTTCTTCTTGGACTTGTTTCCCTTGCGCGTAGAGGCAAAATAAAGTGTATCTCCTACGGTTAAAAAAGCACCAAAATCATTCCCTTGACGGTCATTAATTCCAGACTCCTCAAAGGTAAATAACTCCTCTTGCTCACGTAAGCGTGGAATGTAGTCTGGTTCGCGCATAAAAGCAATAGCCCGTTGATCCTCTGGATTGCGCTCGGCAAACTTGCGCATAGCGGCATTCGAGGATTCATAACGACCACTGGCCTTGAGCATCTGAGCGTAGCGGTAGTACAACTCAGAATCCAAACTAGGGTCTTTCTCCAACGCTTTACCATAGTACTTTGCCGCTTCTACCGTATTAAATACGTTATAGTAACAATCGGCTAGTTGCAAATAAATATAATTGTCTGTCTTTGCCCCGCGAACTAACTTCTGATAAACCTTCGCTGCATCCACAAACTCATAGCGATTATAGTGCTCGTTGGCAATCTCTAAAGGAGTTTTAATCGGCTCCTGAGCAACTACACTTTGAGTCGCTAAAAATCCGCCTAACAACAGCGCTAAATAAACCTTTCTTATTTTCATTGTTTCCTTTTTATGCGATTAGAAGTAACGAGATGAACTTGATACTTTCTTAGATAAGAAGATATCATATAAAACCATAAACTCGTGTGATCCTTTTGCTGCTTTATTGATGTCGGAGGTGATGTAATCATAGGCATAACCCACGCGTAATTGTGGCGTAATGCGGTAATTAATCATACCGCCAACAGCATCCTCTAAGCGGTAACTTACACCAGCCTCAATCTTGTTCAAATACATCACGTTCATGTTCACATCAAAAGATACTGGAGAGTTCAAGGCATACTTAATCATCGTAGAGGGTTTCAACTTCCAATCTTGATCCAAATCAAAAACATAACCTCCATTCAAGTACATGTGGATTTCTCGTTGACCAAAGTCCTTCCCATCGTAGTTCAAATAGTACTCCTTGATTAAATTGGGAACCCCTAAACCAACAAAGTACTTATCAGTATAGTAGTACGCTCCAATACCCGCGTTAAACAAGGTGGACTTGCTATCCTCGCCAAACGCAGGGTCATCCGGATCTATCGTATACCCATTTCCTACTTTGGAAAATAAATCTGCGCTGTGAAACGTAGCACCTGCTTTAACTCCCAAGGCCAACTTGTGAACTCCTCCTAATTCTAAGGTGTAAGAAAAATCTCCATAGATATTGTTCTCCGTAACAGGACCAATGCGGTCATTGATAAAAGACAACCCAACACCAACTTTTTTACCTACACGACTGTTGATGAAAAAAGTTCCTGTTTCTGGTGCGCCATCAAAACCAGCCCATTGTTTGCGGTACAAGGCTCCCATAGAGACTGCATCTTTCGATCCAGCATAAGCAGGGTTCACCACACTCATATTGTACATATACTGCGTATACTGTGGGTTCTGTTGGGCGTGGACCTCAAGGCTACTAAGCAAACTCAGCACACCTAATGTTAAATATAGTTTCTTCATATACGGTTTAATTTTTTATAATAAAACAACTGTGTGCGTAAACACACAGTTGTTTGTTTGTATTAATAATTAATTTGTACCCAACCTGTAATTGTTTTTTGTACTGTTTCTATCACGTAGAAATAAGTACCTGAAGGTAGTTTATTACCTGATTTATCTTGTCCCATCCACTCTCTAGTATAACCTAATCCATGAGAATAAACTTCTCCTCCGTTACGGTTAAATACTTTAAAGCTTTTCACTTTATAGTTAATCAAATCAAAATAATCATTCAATCCATCTCCATTTGGCGAAATTCCTCTTGTGATTAAACAGTTGATTTCATCCGCTTTTAATGTAATCGATTGCTCTTCATAACATCCTTCTTTCGTTTCAATATAAACGGTGTACTCTCCTTCTTTACTTACTGTAATTTCTCTTGTATCTGCTGTGAATCCACCTGGGCCAACCCATTCAAACTTAGCATGATCCATATCAATATTATTTAATACATCAATCACTCTCAAGTAGTAGTCTCCCTCAAAACAATCGCCATCAATTGCAATTTCGAATTGCTCAAAAATAGTAATCGTCACCGTATGTTCAACATCATCTCCGCACATACTAGCTGGAACTCCATAGAAATACTTCACCTCATAAACCCCTGGTGTACTTTTTTCCACATTAATTGCACCTGTACTTGCATTCAAAGATAGTCCTCCTTTTGGTTCTTTCGTTGAATTCATAGCGTTTGTATGACTAATTGTTTTATAAGTAAATTTACCTCCTAGTGTAAATTCAGGACCAGGCGTAATTGGTAATTCTTCTACATTATTAATACAAATTGGCGCATCATAAGAAAAGTCCGCATTGAAATAAGCGGTTGCTTTAATCTTTAATTCAATTTCATAATGTCCTCCACATTTATAATTTTTATCGCGGTAAACATCAACATAAATAGTTTCATCTCCAGCTGATTGATATAAATCATCTATTTCAAATGCATTTCTCCTTGCATTTAAATCCTCCAAACTATGATAGTATTCATGTTTAATTGTTGATGATTCTGTATGACGTTCAATCGCACTTTCTACCACATCTTTGACATCAAAGAACGCAAATCCTTCATTTTCTAAATCACATTGTTGCATTATTGTTGGTAAACCTAATGAAATCGGATCATAAAATTTCACTATGATTTCATCTTCTGGATTCTCTTCACAAAGATCTTTTTCTACTTTAACGCGATACGTTCCGGATTCAGAAACAATTAATTTCTTTGTATTAAAAATCGTTGGATCTAACATTTCACCATCTTTAAACCAAGTGTATGTCATATCTTCCGTTGAACCAGCAGCAGAGATATTTGCTACAATTTCATGCGATCCAGTTCCTGGGCATAGGTATTGGTCTGGGCCTAAATCTACTTCACATAAGAATTTACAATCTGTTGTTCCTGCATTATTCTGATTGGCATTTTTTTGTACGAGCTTAATAAAACCTGCTCCCCTATCATAATTCGTAATCAATACCGCATAGATTTGGCCTCTTCTTGCATTGCGAATTGTTAAAGTTTCAATTGGAGAAGCAGAATAATTACAATCTATTAGATTACCCATTGGATAACGACCGTCATTCGGATTTGAGTTACTTGTACAACCTGTACAAGGACCTAGAATTGCTTCTCCACATGCTTGCTCTAAATTTTCAAAAGGTCCAAAAGCAACAAAGTCAACATCCATACCTGTACCAACAGGATCTCCATTGTCGTCAAAACGCGAATTTTGGATAATATCAAAAATCAACTCTCCATCTTGATCCACTTTTAAGAAATACCAAATAGGAAATCTTACCGAAGTTACACAAGCAATCGCTCCCTCATAAGGGTACTCTTCAGCACCATTGTCTTTATTGTTATTTGGAAAGATAATTCCTTCCGGACCAGCACAGAATGGTTCAGCATCTAAAATACTAGCGCTATTCGTTCTCACCTTTATCTTTCTCCATTCACTATTTGTAGTTGGTGAACAAATATTGCGAACATAGAAATAATATGTTGTTGCAACAGTCAATCCATTTGCCGTATAGTTTGGTTCGTCTACACGTTGAATATTCGCTGGATTAGGTTCAGGCAAATCTGTTGTTTCCAAAGCAATATCCCATTGTGACATTCCTTCTTGAGAATCCCAACCATAGTTAATATAATCTGAACCAGCACAAGCGCTCAACCCTGTAACTCTAGGACAGGTTATTTGTTCCACTTTTACATTATCAATTGCTCCAGCTGGATCACTTCCTCCACCACTATCATTTCTCCATTCAAAAATAAGGCGTAAATTTCTTCCTGCATAATTAATAACGTCAAAACTTTCTGACACCTGGACGAAATCTTCTTGCATATTATAATTCCCCCCAATTTGAATTCTATCTCCACTGGCAACAATCTGTGTACCTGCAATCGGATTGAAAGTTACAGGAGCAGCCCATACGCGAATATAATCACAACATGATTCTCCTTTTGCTCTCCAATCAAAAGTTAATCTAGCTTCACTTGCATCTGCAGGAATTGTAATATCTCGATACGCATGTGCTACCGTTGTGGTACTATTACTATAGGTATTAGTAACCCCTTCATCTTTCGTTATATACAATGATTTTGTTCCTCCATTTTGAACAGCAGTACCTACCACCCATTTATTGATGGCATTACTTTGTTTTGTCCAGCCGTCTTCTCCTTCAAAATCATCATTATAAGGCAGTTCTCCAGGCACTTGACCTGTAATAGCCGTTGTTCTTTCCCACGAACTTTTATCTGTAGCGGAACAGATGGTTCTCACCCAAATAAAATATTCCGTATTCGGCGTTAATCCAGTGATGGTATAAGGAATATCCGTTGTTTCTATTGAACCTGTCACTTCTTCTCCTGGTGGTGTATTGGTTGTTGCATAATACACTTCATAGTTGGTTTGTCCAGCTACTGCTGTCCACGATACGGTTACCGTATTTTGTGTCACAGCTGTTACAATTGCATTTCTAGGAGCCGAACAAGTGACAACCTTAATTGATAAATTATCAATAGCTGCTGGTGGTTGTGCACCTCCACTATAATCTTGACGCCACTCAAATACAAGGCGCATATTTTGACCTGCAAATACAGCTAAATCATGAACAATGCGTTCAGCTAAATAAACTTCATTTTGGTTATATTCAGTTTGTCCTACTTGGATTCTATTAGCGGCAGCTGTAATTTGTGTACCTACTACGGGCGTAAAATCAACAGGCACTGCCCATACCCTAAAATAATCATATCGCGTTGATGTTCCTTCTCCCATACAACGCCAATCAAAGTTAATTTCTAAATCATTAACTCCTGTCGGAATAATAAAATCTTTATATACATGAGTCACTCGTGAACCCGAAGTTTCGTAATGATTCGATACTCCATTATCATCAGTAATATATAGCGCTTTTGTTCCTCCATTACTCGTTGCAGTTCCAATCACCCATTTATTCACAGGATCATTTACATATCCATATTTAGAACCTTCTTCAAAATTGTCGGTAAAAGGCAAGGCAACAGGTATTACTTTAGTTACTGCTTCTAAAGGTCCTACCCAATAACTTTGATCTGTTGCAGAACAATGAGAGCGTACCCAAATATAATAGACTGTCCCGTCTTCTAAATCCGTAAAGGTATGTGTAAGCCCAGTAACATTCACTACTGTAGCATCTTCAGCAGGTGCTGTTGCATTTTGACTGATATATACATCATAACTAGACACCCCTGGTGCACCTGTCCAATTTACTGTAATTTCACTATCTGTAATCGTTTCACCTAAGGTGAAACTTCTAGGCTGATTACAGCTAATTGCGTTAATTGATAAGTTATCAATAGCTGCTGGAGGATTTGCTCCACCACTACCATCTTGTTTCCATTCAAATACTAATCGCATAGTTTGTCCAGCAAATACAGCCAAATCATTGATGATTTCCTCGCTTGTATAGACATCCTGTAGATTATATTCGGTTTGTCCTAATTGGATTCTATCAGCAGCAGCAGTTATCTGTGTTCCTGCTACCGGTATAAAACTAGCAGGTACTGCCCATACTCTAAAGTAATCATATTTAATTGTTGTTCCTTCACCCACACAACGCCAATCAAATGCAATTTCTAAGTCTAGTACACCTGTCGGAATAATAAAATCTTTAAAGGCATGCGAGGTTTGTCCTCCTGTTACACTTTGGGTGTAGGCATTTGTTATAGCAGCATCATTTGAAATATATAAAGCTTTTGTTCCCCCATTATTTGTTGCATTTCCAATATACCATTTGTTGGTACTATCATTTGAATATCCATAGGTAACCGCTGCTTCAAAATCTTCCGTATACGGAATAGGTACTGCGATTAATGTTGTTGTAGCTTCCAAGCCTACCCATAAACTTTGGTCCGTATCCGAACAATGCGAACGTACCCAAATGTAATATTGCGTAAATGGATCTAATCCTTCAAAGGTATGAGTTGTTCCTGTAACGGAAATTACAGTTGCATCGGTAGCTGGTCGATCAGGTGTTGTTCCAATATAAACATCGTAACTAGTTACCCCATCGACTGCAGGCCAATTTACTTGTAGGCTATTTCCAGTAGTCGTATCTAACGTTAATGCTGTAGGCTGACTACAGGTAATTACACCAACATATAAATTATCAATGGCTGCTGGGGGTTGATTTCCTCCACTAATATCTTGTTTCCATTCGAAAACTAAACGCATGTTTTGCCCTGCAAAGGCATTGGCGTTAAAAATAATATTCTCATTTACAAAAACATTGCTGTCATTATATTCTGTTCTTCCAACTTGAATTCGATCTGTTGCTGCAGTAATTTGAGTCCCCGCTGTTGGTGTAAAAGTAGATGGAACAATCCATACTCTAAAATAATCGTATTTATAAGAGGCAAATCCCTCTCCTTTACAACGCCAATCAAAATTGATATTGATATCCTCCGTTCCAGTTGGTATTGCTATATCTGTAAAAGTTTGTGAAACTTTTTCTCCTGAGAAATTATACTCATTCGTTACACCATTATCTTTACTAATATATAAAGACTTAGTACCTCCATTGCTCACTGCAGTACCAACATGCCATTTATTAACTGCATCGTTAGTAAAGTCAAAGTTAGTCGCTCCCTCAAAATCATTTTCATAAGGCAAGTTTACAGGGACTAATTTAGTTCTAGCAGCTAATGGTCCCATCCAAAAACTTTGGTCTGTATCTGAACAATGCGAACGTACCCAGATATAATATTGTGTCACGGGTAAAAGTCCTTCAAAAGTATGTGTCGTTCCCGTAACAGGTATTACAGTAGCATCGGCTGTTGGTTCTGTAATCGCTGTCCCAATATATACATCGTAGTCTGTCACCCCTGTTGCGGCTGTCCAATTTATACTAAGACTAGTTCCTGCACTAGATTCTAAGCTTAAATTAGTTGGCATCTGACACGTAATTTCATTGCCAAATGTAAGTCGCAAATTAGGTCTCCCACTTACTGCAGTTAAATCTTCCGTTGGAGCTACATCATCTTTCCCTTTGAAAAAGTGCATATTTGTAGCAGCTGTTCTTTTGATAGCAAAAGAACCTCCACCACCACTTCCTCCATAATTGGTTTCAACCAAGACTAATAAATTCTTCGTTCCTCCTGTATAATTAAACGAGTTTAAAAGATTTAACGTATAAAAACCTGTAGTAACAGGGCTCGCAACACCATCGTAAACTAACGTTGCATCAGTAGTAAAATTCGCCCAATTATTTGCAACCAAAGTCGTTGCTTCTACTTCTTTTAAGTAAATTTTTATGGGTCTTGAAGCAGAGGTACTACCCACATCCCAAGCTAATTTATTGATAAATCCAATCTGATTAATTTCAGTAGCCGTATATAAAGCAGCAGATCTTTCATAGCCAAATAGAGCTCCCATAGGATACCTATCGACTACCGTACCATCTCCAATCGTAACTTCCTGCCCATAAGTGAAAATCACACTTAATAAGAAACAGAGAAGCACTGTAATTCTATTCATACGTTTTAAGTTTTAAGTTAGTTAACGTCAAATATAGAATTTTTTTATACAAAGATTAACAAAACAGAGCCGTACAACAACTGAAAACCATCGACAATACTCGACTCTTATTTCTATTCACCCAAAATAATAAATAATTTTACTTAGTATTTTCTATTTTTTAAGTTAAAAAATAACCATCACAAACTATAACCTACAAAATATCTAAAATATAGTTTTTTTCACAAATTCATATAACTTCTCAGAAATTCAATCATTTAACATTTTAATTTTCAACTCATACATAAAAAAAAGCCCCTATCATTGTCAAATGATAAGGACTTCTTAAAATATACTAACTTAATACTTAAAACTCTACTTTATTTTAGGATGACGAACTCACTGCGTCTGTTGATTGCATGCTCTTCTTCTGTACAGTTCGCTTTACAATCAATCTTCGGTACACTTGGGCCATACCCTTGCGACTCTAAGCGGTACGCTTCAATGCCTTTCGACAACACGTATTGTACTGTGGTTTTCGCGCGATTCTCTGACAACTTCTGGTTGTAAGCCGCACTTCCGCGGTTATCCGTATGAGAGCCTACCTTGATGCGCATCTGTGGGTTGCGCTTCATTACTTTAACCAACTGATCCAACTCTAAAGCACCTTGTTGAGTAATGTTGAATCGGTCAAATTCAAAGTAAACATCTCCTAGAATAACTTCCTCTTTCGTCACAAGTACCTCAATAGGTCTTAACCCTACATTTACTAACTGACGACCTCCTTTGCGGTTTAAGGGAACCTCGATGGACTTCCCTTCAAAGTCATCCATGTCCACTTGTAAGTGGTAAAATTTCCCACAATCCACAACATATTCTACAATACCACGATGATCCGTAAACTTCGTCTCAATCAAATTCTGGCGATCGTCATAGATATCCACGCGGGCCCCAACTAAGATCTTACCTGTGTCTTTGTGTGTCACCGTTACATACATCTCCGTATTACAAACCGGTTTTGCCTTGTAGATATCATCGCGACCGATGCGATTGGTGGAGAAGAATCCAATGTCTTTACCTGGGTAAAACGAAAAAGCAAAGTCGTCTTTCGCTGTATTGATCGGCGCGCCTAAGTTCTTCGGCTCGGCCTGTGGAATCGCTAAGTCAACCACATAAACATCCAAACCACCAAAACCTTTGCGAGAATCCGAAGCAAAGTACAACTTACCATCTTCCGAAATGAAAGGGAATGACTCGCGACCTTCCGTGTTGATTTGGCTTCCCATATTCACTGGAGTGCCATAGTTCCCCTCTTCATCGATATCTACTTTCCAGATATCCGTGCTTCCCATCGTTCCTGGCATATCCGAAGAGAAGTACAACGTACGACCATCTTTGCTCACACTGGGGTTACTAACCGAATAATCACTCCCGTTAAAAGGTACCGGTTCAAAATCAGCCCACTTACCCTTTTTCTTGGTCGCACGGAAAACACTAACTTTTCCGAGCTTTACTAGCTTTGCTTTGTTCTTGGTGTATTTACCTGCACGGAAACTCTCCGTAGCAAAGTACATCGTATGTCCGTCACCTGTTACAGTAGCGGGACCATCGTGATACTTTGTATTCAATTCAGATACTGGCTCTACATCATACAAAGGATCATCTGCATTTTTGTATTTCGCTTGAAAGATATCCAAGTATCCTTGGTTATCCCAGCCGTATTTCTTCTTGGACTTGTTTCCCTTGCGCGTAGAGGCAAAATAAAGTGTATCTCCTACGGTTAAAAAAGCACCAAAATCATTCCCTTGACGGTCATTAATTCCAGACTCCTCAAAGGTAAATAACTCCTCTTGCTCACGTAAGCGTGGAATGTAGTCTGGTTCGCGCATAAAAGCAATAGCCCGTTGATCCTCTGGATTGCGCTCGGCAAACTTGCGCATAGCGGCATTCGAGGATTCATAACGACCACTGGCCTTGAGCATCTGAGCGTAGCGGTAGTACAACTCAGAATCCAAACTAGGGTCTTTCTCCAACGCTTTACCATAGTACTTTGCCGCTTCTACCGTATTAAATACGTTATAGTAACAATCGGCTAGTTGCAAATAAATATAATTGTCTGTCTTTGCCCCGCGAACTAACTTCTGATAAACCTTCGCTGCATCCACAAACTCATAGCGATTATAGTGCTCGTTGGCAATCTCTAAAGGAGTTTTAATCGGCTCCTGAGCAACTACACTTTGAGTCGCTAAAAATCCGCCTAACAACAGCGCTAAATAAACCTTTCTTATTTTCATTGTTTCCTTTTTATGCGATTAGAAGTAACGAGATGAACTTGATACTTTCTTAGATAAGAAGATATCATATAAAACCATAAACTCGTGTGATCCTTTTGCTGCTTTATTGATGTCGGAGGTGATGTAATCATAGGCATAACCCACGCGTAATTGTGGCGTAATGCGGTAATTAATCATACCGCCAACAGCATCCTCTAAGCGGTAACTTACACCAGCCTCAATCTTGTTCAAATACATCACGTTCATGTTCACATCAAAAGATACTGGAGAGTTCAAGGCATACTTAATCATCGTAGAGGGTTTCAACTTCCAATCTTGATCCAAATCAAAAACATAACCTCCATTCAAGTACATGTGGATTTCTCGTTGACCAAAGTCCTTCCCATCGTAGTTCAAATAGTACTCCTTGATTAAATTGGGAACCCCTAAACCAACAAAGTACTTATCAGTATAGTAGTACGCTCCAATACCCGCGTTAAACAAGGTGGACTTGCTATCCTCGCCAAACGCAGGGTCATCCGGATCTATCGTATACCCATTTCCTACTTTGGAAAATAAATCTGCGCTGTGAAACGTAGCACCTGCTTTAACTCCCAAGGCCAACTTGTGAACTCCTCCTAATTCTAAGGTGTAAGAAAAATCTCCATAGATATTGTTCTCCGTAACAGGACCAATGCGGTCATTGATAAAAGACAACCCAACACCAACTTTTTTACCTACACGACTGTTGATGAAAAAAGTTCCTGTTTCTGGTGCGCCATCAAAACCAGCCCATTGTTTGCGGTACAAGGCTCCCATAGAGACTGCATCTTTCGATCCAGCATA